>DATFWL010000264.1:0-9982 GCA_035259385.1 Vicinamibacterales bacterium
GGTTGAAGACGATCAACCGCGAGTATTGAAAGCTTGGCGAGGGGCCGGCCTCAGCGATGACGCGGCGAATTGACCAATCGTTGCTCGACAGGGACCGTAACGAACAAGGAGGCTAACATGCAGCTCCGACGGCGCTCTTCGAGGAGGACGTGTGGCACGGGTTCATGGGTACTGACGCTGGTGATCGTCACCGTGCTTCAACAGTTGGGGTGCACGCAACGTGAGTCGCAGACGACCGACATTGAACGTGTCCTGTCGCGCGTTGGTACATGGAAGCTCAACGTCGCGAAATCGACTTACGAACCAGGCCCGCCGCCGAGGAACGCGACGCGCACGATTGAGGCCCTTGGCAATGGCACACGTCAACGGACCGAAGGCATCGACGCAGCGGGAAACCGCGTGGCATATGAGTACAGCGCCAACTACGGCGATAAGGATTCTCCGATGACGGGGTCGGGGACACCCAATGAGGCCGACAGCATCGCGCTTAAACGAATTGACAATTTCACCGTTGACGCGACTTTAAAGAAGGCCGGCACTGTAGTCCAAACGACGAGAGGTGTGCTTTCCAAAGACGGGAAGGTGCTGACTTACACCTCGACGGGAAACGCAAACGGTCAGCCGACGCGCAGCGTGACCATCTGGGAGAGGCAGTAGCGTCTCGCCATTTTAGCGCTCTCGCCACGACGACGGAACCGCTCACGCCGGCCGCGTTATGGTGTCGACTTGGTTCCGGGCAGATTTTCGGTCGATGCCTGTCGCCTGGTGTGTCGGTCACGCCGGCGATTCAGCTCAGGTGCACTTGCAGCGATTCTTGACGAAGAGAAGTGTCGCTGCTGAATGGGAGCGCGATTTGCGGACGTCCGGTTCGTCGTAGGCGACCGCGTGTTTATAGGCGAAATCAAGGTGACGTCCTACCTGAGCATCGACGAGGCGTTTCGGACGGCGCTCGGCCAACTGCGGTTCTACGCTCACATGCAGTTCGAGTCCAAGCCAGGACTGATCGCTCTGCTGGACCGGTTGCTGGATGCCAAGCGGCTTGCACTCGCAGCGGCACTTGGCATCGCGGTGGTCGTAGAGGTATCCGAGGGAGAGTTCACGCTGCTCAATCCAGAAGTGGCGGTGGAGCTGCACCCGATCTTCGGAGCCTGAAAGTGCACGGGGTGGGTTGCGGAAGGTACTCTCGAAGTGTCGCGCATCGTGCAGCGGTTTGGGTTGCGCTCGGCACTCTATCGTGGCCGATCGACTGGCGCGTCCTGACCGACCGAGGTCTGAGCGCTGACTCCCCCGGCCAACACCTCCGGATTCAGGCCGCGATCTTCTTCGCATCGCCCGCTTCGACGTCTTGATGCTCCCACGTCGTGACGAAGACGCGCACCACCTCCCGAACGCTCAGATCACGCAGATGGCCTCCGGGCGGCCTTATAATCCCGTCCAACGACAACGGCAAGAGTGGCGCCCGCGCCTGGCACGCGCCTCGAGGCTCACGAAATCCTTACGGTTGTGGGCGCCGGCGGTACGGGCGAGGCGCGCACAATTCGGAAGCTCGGTCGTGACGTCGCGCTCAAGATCTCGCCCGAGTTGCTGCGGCCGACTCCGAGACGGGACGATTCGTTCGCGCCGGATTGCCCGAGTCCTCGTTCGCGTGGGATTCCGACCGCGCAGCATTCCAATAGGGATTGTGCGTGATCGGCTGCAGGCCAACTACCTGAAACCGGCGGCGGCCGAAGGGGTTGCGTTCGCGTACGTGACGGCCACGCGCGACAGGAGACGGCCGCGGTGATCGTGTTTTCGAGGTGTTGCATGCGCCACATCATCCTCGCGTCGTTGTTGCTCGCTTCGTCAGTTGGCCACGCGCAATCGCCATCGTCACAGAGCGCTGGCAACGCTCAGCGCACAGTCTGGTATTTCTACCGCGTCAAATGGGGTTTCCAGGAGGAGTTTCAGACGCTCTTCGCGCGCAACCATCTGCCCGTGCTCCGCGAAGAGATCAAGGCTGGCCGCCTTGTCAGCGTGAAGACGTTCGTGCCGACCTATCATGGCGATGGCCGCGCCGACTGGACCTTCGCCGTGCAAATCGTTTTCAAGGACGCGGCCGCGATGACCGGACCGTCGGGTGAAGACGAGATCCAGCGGCGACTCTATCCGGATCGACAGAAGTTCCAGAAGGAAGAACAGCGGCGGTTCGAGATTCTCGACGCTCATTGGGACGTGCCCCTAAACGAGCTCGATCTGAAATAGTCTTCGCGATTCGAAGAGCATCAATGCCGCTCGTTCCCGGTACCCGGCTCGGCGGCTACGAAATCTTGAACCTCATTGGCCAGGGCGGCATGGGAGAGGTGTATCGCGCCCGCGATTCTCGATTGGGACGCGACGTAGCGATCAAGGTCCTGCCCAACTCGCTCGTCCACGACTCCGAGCGGCTAGCGCGGTTCGAACGCGAAGCGCGCGTACTCGCCGCGCTGAACCATCCTCATATCGGCGCTATTTACGGCGTCGAGCAATCGGACGGCGGGCAAGTGCTCATACTGGAGCTCGTGGAGGGGCGCACTCTTGCCGACCGCATCGCACAGGGGCCGATCTCCCTCGATGAGGCGCTTCCGATTGTGCGGCAAGTCTGTAACGCGCTCGACGCCGCCCACCAACAGGGAATCATTCATCGCGATCTCAAACCGTCTAACATCAAGATACGCGCGGACGGCACCGTGAAGGTGTTGGACTTCGGGCTGGCCAAGATTCTTGTTAGAAACGGCCCGGCGAGCGAGCAGTCCGAAGTGCCAACACAGACACCAGAAGCCGGGACCAGAATTGGGCTAATCCTTGGCACGCCGGCTTACATGAGCCCCGAGCAGACCCGCGGCGCGGTGGTGGATAAACGCACGGACGTCTGGGCGTTTGGTTGCGTCCTTTACGAGGTCCTCACTGGACGCGACGCATTCGCCGGCAAGACGGTCTCTGACGTCATCGCTGCGATCCTCGAACGAGAACCGAACTGGGAGGCACTGCCCGCCCGGACACCCACACCCATTCGGAGATTGTTGCGACGCTGTTTGGATAGAGATCGCACGAAACGGTTGCGGGATATCGGTGATGCGCTGCTCGACATTGAGGAAGCATCTAACTCGCAGGCCCTTGAAGTCGACGCACCCGAGAGTGTTCGGTCCTCGCGGCTGCTCAGGTACGCGGTCACGCTTGCGACCACAGCTGTCGCTGCAGCCGCTGTGACGGCACTTGTCCTTGCGAAACGGCCCCAGCCAACCTCGCAGTCACCCACGCGCTTCACAATTCCAGCTCCTCTTGGTGCAGCGATTACTCGTGCTGTACCGGCCCTCTCCCCGGATGGCCGGACGCTCATGTTTGCCGCCTGCACGAAGTGCGATACCGAGGATCTCGACAACTGGCTGGCATACCGTCGCCCACTGGACCAGTTTTCAGCGGTTCCCGTCCCCGGGGTCAATGGGGCGTACTTCTTCTTCTTCTCCCCTGATGGCTTATCGCTAGGCTTCTGCACACGTGACGGACTCAAGAAGGTATCACTCGCCGGAGGCCCACCCGTTACGTTGTATGAGGGAACCGTCCTGGGTGCGGACTGGGGAGTGGACAACACGATCGTGTTCGGATCGCCTTCCGGTCTGATGCGTATTTCAGCGACAGGCGGCAAGCCGCAGCCAATTACGACGTCGAATCCGGGGAAGCTGCATGCGTGGCCGACGATTCTGCCTGGGGGCATTGGTGTGCTCTTTACCGTCTGGGAGGGATCACCGGCGGCGGGCACAGGACAAATCGCAGTTGTGTCGCTTGCTACCCGAACTGAGCGCGTACTTCTGAAGGGGAGTGGCTCCAGGTTTTTCGCTGGTCACATAATCTTCGGACGCGAGGGTTCGCTTTGGGCTGTTCCATTTGACGAGCGGCGGTTGGATGTAACCGGTGAGGCTGTGCCTGTACTGGAGGGCGTGGCGTTCTCGCCGCAGTTCGGCCTGGCGATGGTCGCTGTTGCGCGAAATGGGTCGCTGGCCTATTTGACGGGTGACCGCCCCAGTCCTCCAACGCGTACGATCGTCTGGGTAAGTCGCCAAGGACACGAGGAGGCCCTCCATCTGGCCGCGGCTTCTTACGGATGGGCGAGGGTGTCACCGGATGGAGCGAGCGTAGCGGTTGACGTGGTAGAGAGTTCTGGAAAATCTGACATATGGATCTACAACGTCGCGCGCGGCACAATTAGTAAGCTGACCAATGGTCCGGGGATACACCTCTTTCCTCTGTGGACCCAGGATGGTCAAGGGGTCGTGTTCACGTCTGGGCCGCCCTTCTCCTTCTTCTCACAGCGCGTCGCCAGTGCCGAGCCCGCCCGTCACCTCATTACCACGAGTGTGGCCGGCGCCCTTGCAGCTTCAAGTTGGTCCCATGATGGCAAGAAGCTGGTCTTTAACTATTTGTCAGTACCCAGAATGGGAGAGAATGCGCCGTTCGACATCGGCGTACTCACAACGAACGAGAACGGAGCTTGGAAACCGCTCCTCGAGACCGAAGCAGCAGAAGTAGCTCCAGTGATCTCACCTGATGGCGCCTGGATCGCCTACAGTTCCAACCGAACAGGTCGTTATGAGATCTACGTCGAACAGTTTCCTGGCCTTGGTGACAGGCAGATGCTGTCGACCAATATGGGCATCGAGCCACTGTGGTCTCCGGACGGGAGAGAAGTGTTTTATCGCAGCCTCAACGGCCGGCAGTTCCTGAGTGTGCGCTTTGACGCCAAGTCCGGACGCCCTCAGGGAAGCCCAACGGTGCTGTTCGAGGGGGCATACGCATCCTATTTGGGCGGGTTTCGGTTACGCGCCTACGATGTCACTCCCGACGGCAAGCGCTTCGTGATGCTGAAGGAACTGCCAGGAACAGGTCGTGGTTTAGCGCCCAATCAGTTCAGTGTAGTGTTGAACTGGTTAGATGAGCTGAAGCAGCGCGTGCCGACGAAATAGAAATGGGGCACAGCCTGGACGACCGACTCACGGCACTTGAAGCCAAGGTCCAGGAACTGGACACCTTGGTGAATCTCGCGCTGCGTCTGCTCTCAATCGAGAAGCCGGTGTCCGCGCTGCTGGAGCGCTACGGCGCTACCGAGAGCGAGGACCTTGCCGTGCATGCACTGCTGGATCACACGGCGAAGCGCGCAGAGCAGGGCGGCATGTATGCGCCGTCCTTCGGCGGTTTCGTCAAGGAGTTGTTCGTGGCATTTCCAAGTGTGCGCGACGACAGGGGATTTGTCGGCCTGCTGTTAGACACGCTGAGAATCGATCGACCAGCCTACCGGAAGCTCCACGCGTTCATTACTTCTCAAGGTTGGCCGCGATGGAGCTAAACAAGGCTGTTCAGCGATTTGAGTACAACGATTTGAAAGTTGATCTTCACTGTGCTCTCTTCAGAACACGACCGTACGCCTCTCAGGCCCCCGTTCGACGGCGCGCGCTACATTTCCCAGTACATGCTGCGGACATCCGAGCTGCAGAAGACGCTCGGGCTCGTGCGAGCGGTTTCGCCGCGTGCCGATTGGGGGGAAGTGCCGAAGATTAGGTCATGGTGATGACGACCTTCGCGCGACCCTGACCGCTCATCGCGTAACGAACCGCCTCGCGCGCTTCTCCTAGCGGATAGGTCCGGTCGATCGCCGGGCGGAGGTGGCCGGTTTCGATGAGTTCCGTGAGGTACGCGAGATCCTCAAGCCGGGTCGACGCGATATAGAAGACAACACGCTGGCGCAGCACGCGTGACCGGAACATCATGGCGAGCAGACGCGCGAGGATGCCGAGCCAGCCGCCGCGCTTCGCCGCGCCCGCGCACACGAGCGTCCCACCGAGGACGAGCATCCGACGCAGATCGCGGAACGAGCGAGTCGCCGCGACATCGAGGATCACGTTGTACCGTTCCTCACGCTTCGCGACGTCCTCCTTCGTACAGTCGACAAGCTCGTCGGCCCCGAGCAGCCGGACGAGGTCCATATTTCGCGTGCTGGTGACCGCGGTGACGTGCGCCCCCAGCGCCTTCGCGATCTGCACCGCAAACGTGCCGACACCGCCGCCCGCACCATAGATGAGGACGCGTTGTCCGGGCCGCATCTGGCCGTGGTCGCGCAGGCCCTGCAGAGCAGTCAGTGCTGCAACGCCGATTGCGCCGGCCTCGACGAACGAGAGCCGCGCGGGCTTCGGCAGGAGGCTCCGCTCGGTGCCGGTGGCGTACTCAGCCCACGTGCCTGTCCCAATGCCGAATACCTCATCGCCCGGACGGAGGTTCGTGACGTCTTTGCCTACGGCTTCGACCACTCCCGCGACGTCCACGCCGCGGATGGGGTACGGCCGCGACTGGCGAAGCAGCTTCCCGATCACACGGACGATCAGCGCACCGCGGACCAGGTGGTAATCGGCGGCATTCACCGATGCTGCGTGCACCTTCACGAGCACACGATCGTCGGTGACGACGGGCACCCCGATCTCCCGCAGGTGCAACACGTCGGCCGATCCGGAGCCATCTTGCACCAGCGCTTTCATCTTGTCGGTGGATTTGGATGCGATGGCGAGCATCTTTGTTCCTCAGGCGCTGCCCTGGTGCACTCCGTCGCGACGGATATGTGAAAGCTTGCGAACGCGCTCCGCTTCCGCTCAGGGCTGTCGAAACTCGGCTCCGATCGTGCGGCCGCGCTCCCTCCATCGTCGACGTTCACACCGCCAAAGAGGATGATAGCCGGCATCAGCGGTGCTCTAAGACCTTCCTGAAAAACGCGTGAATATGCCCTCGCGAGTTTCAGGAATCATGGGCCGAGTCGTCATCGATGGATGGCGGAGGCCCGTTCAAGGGCCTCATCAACACCGAAGCGCCAAACAGAAACAGAGACAGGTCGCCTGCCTCATGCCGGCCTGGGCAGCAATTTCGGCAACCGGATCAGATTGAACGCGGCACTCGCGAACACCAGCAACCAGTCGACTTTCTCCAGACCACGCAGTTTGACCTTTCGGACCCAGGCAATCGTTTTCAACCAGCCAAACGCCGGCTCGATGCGCGGCCGGGCATGCTGGCTCCTCGCGTAGCCCGCCTACCGCGTCGTGCGGCGGTCGATCGCGCTCCCGCCGGGGCGGTTCAGATTCTGCGTCACGTGCGGGGTGCAGCCCAGCTCCCGCGTGACATCGATGAATTCGCGCACGTCGTACGCCTTGTCGGCCCCGACGGTGCGTCGACGCGATGGTGCGCGCTTCCACTGCGCGTACAGCATCAACAGGCACCGCGTCACGCTCCTTTCGCCCGTCGGCCTGCGTGGCCATCGCCTCGACGATCAAGCCGTGGCGGTTCTCGATCAGTAGGTGGCCCAGATACGCCAGCCGCGATTCTGCCCCCTGGGATTTCCGATACAGTCTCGCCTCGGGATCGGTCATCGACGCGTGCGTGTCATTGGTCCGTTTCTGCCCGTGGAAATTCTTGCCGTCGCCATCGCGCTTCCCGTCTTTCCGCTGAAAACTCTTCTGGCCGGCGCACGCCTCGATCAGTGTGCCATCCACGGTGAAGTGCTCGTCCGACACCAACCCGTCGGCGCGCTCGACCACCCGCCGGAAGAAGCTCCGCGCAACCTCTTGATTGAGCAGCCGGTCGCGATTCTTCGTGAACGTCGTCGCATCCCACACCGGGTCATCCATCGTCAAGCCGACAAACCAACGAAACAGCAGGTTGTAATCCAGCTGCTCCATCAGCAACAGTTCGCTCCGGATCGAATAGAAGATCTGCAGCAACTGCGCGCGTACCAGGCGCTCCGGCGGAATCGACGGGCGTCCAGTCGTGGCATACAGCCGGTCGAACTCTCGCGACATGTTGGCCAGGACGTCATCGACGACGACGCGAATCGCCCGGAGCGGATGATCCTTCGGGATGCGCTGCTCCGGCGACACATAACTGAACATCGAATCGGGCTCGCGGTGCTCTCCTCGCATGAGACGCATGGTAGTCCGCCGCGCGCTGAGAATGTTTGAGA
Organism: Vicinamibacterales bacterium; assembly: GCA_035259385.1. Classification (GTDB taxonomy): domain Bacteria; phylum Acidobacteriota; class Vicinamibacteria; order Vicinamibacterales; family CAVVIG01; genus QHWK01. The sequence goes on from DATFWL010000264.1 coordinate 8,009, forward strand.
CCGCGCCACTGCTGAGGGACACCGTGCCACAGTCGTTGCCGGAGGTTGTGACGGTGTTCCGCGCGGTCGAGGCAAGCCATGCGGCGCAGGCGCGCTATCGGATCCACCATGTGCTCTGGCACGAGCAGCGCCCGCCGGCGACGCCGCGCGGTCAGCGCGTGTTCATCGGCGAGGCCAAGATCGCACGGGAGCACATCTACGCGGTCTTCGATGAGCCGGGCGGGCACACGATCGTTGTGAACCCGCACGCGCTCACCGAGCTGAAGATCGTCGAGACGACGGTGTCGCGGGCTGCGTGACGGTTTTGAATCTGGAGTTTTTGAAGTGAATCAGGTTGAGACGTTCCCGCCCCTTCTCACCGTCGACGATGCCGCAGAACTGCTGCGGACGACGCGGAAGGGGATCTACAACATGAACGACCGTGGGTTGCTGCCGGGCGTGATCCGCATCGGCAAGCGCCTGCTCATCGATCGCGATCAGCTGCTAAAATCGCTGCGCCAGAAGTCCGCGTCATCGCCGAAGGAGTAGGCGATGAGCGTGACCGTGCGGAAGTTTCGGACGGGCGGGTGGGAGGTGGACATCACCTTCCGCCTGCCGAACGGCAAGATCCACCGGGAGCGTTTGAAGGCCCCGGTGGCCTCGAAATCGGGCGCGCAACGCTGGGGCGAGGACCGTGAGCGGCATCTGCTGCAATACGGCCTCTCCGAACCGAAGAAGGAAGTGCCCACGCTGCAGGCGTTCGCGCCGAGGTTCCTCGATGAACACGCACGAGCGAATCAGCAGAAGCCGAGCGGGATCGCGGCCAAGGAAACGATTGTGTCGGTGCACCTGGTGCCGCTGCTCGGCACACGCAGACTCGACACGATCACGATTGAAGACGTGCAGCAGGTGAAGTTGCGGCTGCGGCAGAAACGTCCGAAGACCGTCAACAACGTGCTGACGGTGTTGAACACGATGCTGCGGAAAGCGATCGAGTGGGGCGTGCTGGACCAGATGCCGTGCAACATCCGGTTGTTGCCAACGCCGAAGCCCGTGGCCCACTTTCACGACTTCGCCGCCCACGCTGCGTTGATCGATGCCGCGAAGCAGACCGATTGGCGTGCCGAGTTGATCGTCCTGCTCGGCGGCGATGCGGGCTTGCGGTGCGGTGAGATCATGGCGCTGGAGTGGGGGGACGTCGATCTCCACGGCCGTCGCCTGTGCGTGGCCCGATCTGAGTGGAAGGGCCAGGTGACGACGCCGAAGGGGAACCGGCTGCGTTATGTGCCAATGACGGTGCGCCTCGCCGACGCACTTCGGGGGCACCGACATCTGAAGTGACGGCGCGTGCTTCATCAGGACGATGGAGCACCGCTGACACAGAAGATTGTGCAGACGATGGTGAAGCGAGCCGCCGAGCGTTCGGGCGTGCGCGCCGGCGTCCACATCCTTCGGCACACGTTCTGTTCGCACCTCGCGATGCGTGGAGCGCCGGTTCGGGCCATCCAGGAGCTCGCCGGCCATCAGGATCTCGGAACAACGCAGCGCTACATGCACTTGAGTCCAGCGGCGATCGAGGCAGCCATCCGACTTTTGGAGACGACATCCATCGATCGGCCCCAGGCGAGTGGAGAAATAGTGGAGGCGGCGGGAACCGGACGATGAGACCCCAATAAACATTGGGGGAAAGTGGTGGAGGCGGCGGGAGTCGAACCCGCGTCCGAGAGTACGCCGTCGCAGGAATCTACATGCGTAGCCACTCTTGATGATTCGCGACCGCCGTCAAAGAGCGGCGGAAACCGGCGGCCGCTAGCCCCGATGGATCTCGCCGTTGCCCGTCGGGACCGCCAGCAACAGCCAGCCTTCTGTTATGACATCCGTCCACGCCCCGAAGGCGAAGACGTGGGGGACGTCGCTACTTAATTAAGCAGCGAGAGCGAGCTGCGTGTCCGCAGTTACGTTGTGTTCCACCGGATTTACGAGGCGATGGCGCTC
>DATFWL010000265.1:0-28124 GCA_035259385.1 Vicinamibacterales bacterium
CCGCTTCTTCCAGTACGAGTACCGGCTGCGGCTGATCGCCGAGAACATGTTCGGCAAGGACGCCGCGCTGCCCGAAACCAAGATCAGCTACCGCGTCCAGAGCAAGGTCGGCAAGAACACCGCGATCCAGGGCCGCGATCAGACTTACGTGCTGCCGGCGCAGTCGATCAAGGTGCTGTCGCTGGTGCCGGCCGACGCCACGGACATCCGCGACACGCCGGTCGAGACCTTCGGCGACATCGACCAGCGCGGCTTTCGCGCAAACCTGTTCACCGTGATCGGCGCCACGCTGTTCGTGGTCGCGGGCCTCCTCGCCCTGCTCGGCGCCGTGCGCCTCTACCGCCGCTATCGCACGCCTGCCACCGCCGCGGAGCGGCCGATCACCGACGGCGCGATCCTGCGCGGCGTCGGCCGCGAGCTCGCCGCCGTGCGCCGCGAACGCAACAACGCGGGCGGCTGGACGTCCGATCTCGCGGCCCGCGCGCTCGCCGCGCTGCGCGTCGCCGCCACCTACGCGCTCGGCCGCCGCGTCGGCTGCGCGAAGATCAACCAGCCAGCCATCGGCCCTCAATCATCATCCATGTCGGATGGCACCCTCGTCCTGCGCAACGGATTCTTCAGAGGCAAGCCGATCGCCGTCTCGGGCGCCGCGACCTCGCAGACGGTCGCACGCGAGCTGGCGCGCGGCGGGGTCGCGTCCGACGCGCGGCGCACCGTGATGCTCGAATCGCTGGCGCAGGCCCTGACGACGCTGACCACCGCCGGGTATGCGCGGGATGGCAAGCTGAACGACGCCGCCCTCGATGAGGCGCTCGCCACCGCATCCCAGGTGCAGAAGCGCGTGCGCATCGAGCAGACGTGGATCATGAAGCGGCTGGCGATGCGCCGCGGCGGCGGCCCGGCGCCGGTGGAATCCCGCGTGTGGTCCCGATAACCCAGGTTCCCGCGTCGATTCGCGACGTCGTCTTCGAGTGGCGCAACTCGCGGGCGGCCGATCTGCTGTTCACGCACCGCACGGACGCGATTATCGCGGCAGTGATCCTGATCGGCCTGTCGATCGCGGTGCTGATCGGCCGCGCGCTCACCCGCAGCAAGGCCGGACGCACGCAAGTGGCCCTGCCGGCCGTGCTCGAGTGGAGCGGCGGCTCGTGGACGTCGATCATCCGGCACGGCGCGCTGCTGCTGTTCCTCGGCGGGCTGCCGTTCTTCGTGCTGGCGTTCGCCGATCCGTACTCGTCGCTGACGCGCGAGGACGTGTCGTTTCCTGGCCGCCGCATTGCGCTGATGATCGACGCCTCGTCGAGCATGATGGCGCGCTTTCCGGCCGCGCACCTCAACTCGAAGGCGCCGAACGAAGCGACGTTCTTCACCACCGTGGCGGCGGCGGAAGCCTTCATCCGCCAGCGCCTGAGCGGCAAGTACCACGACCTGATCGGCCTGATCGAATTCGGCGACGAAGCCTACGTGGTCACGCCGTTCACGACCGACTACGACAACATCCTCCTGAGCCTGAATTTGATCGGCGACTGGACGGAGTTCATGAAGTTCCCCGATCAGGGGACGACGATCGGGCTCGCCATCGAACAGAGCGTCGGGTTGTTCAAGGCGTTCGACTTTCTCGAGGCCGCCGGCAACCTGATGCTGATTTTCAGCGACGGACAGGACACCCAGGTCACGATTCACGGCAAGAACGTGAACGAGATCCTCGAAGGCGCGCGCCAGACCAAGATCCCGGTGTACTTCATCCGGACCAGCTACAACAAAGGGCTGGGCGCGGTGCTGCCCGACGACATCTGGAAGCCGGCGGTCGAGGCGACCGGCGGCCGCTTCTATCCCGCCGGCGACGAGACGGCGGTGCTCAATGCGATCAAGGACATCGACGTGCGATCCGCTGGACGCGTGGACGTGAAACGCTACAGCAGTCAGCAGCCGAAGTTCTCGGGCTACGCGTTCATCGCCGCCAGCTTCTGGATGGTGGCGCTGACGCTGCAGCTCACGGTTCCGTATTTTCGAAAATTTCCGTAGCGCAGGCCTCCGGGCCTGCCTCTGTTAGAGGCCGCTCTTATGAAATCCCCCGTGGCTCCGTTCGTCGCCGCCGTCCTGCTCGCGCTCGTCGGCGGGCTCTTCTGGACCGCCGGCCAGACCGAGAACCGGCTGGCCGACGTGCACCGCCAGCTGGCGATGCTGCATTACGCGGATGCCGCCGACGAAGGCGGCATCGTCGAGGAGTCGCTCGGCTTCGAGCGCCGCGTTCCGCTCGTCGGCCATGCGGTCGAGGCCGACGCTCGCGACATCCGCGCGTCAGCCGGCTACTGGCAGTCGGACTATGCCGCCGTCGCGCCGCGCAAGGACGCCAACGGCGTCGTCACTGAAACGGATCCCGGGATCCTGCTGCTGGCGGCGAACGCCTCGTTCCGCGCGAGCCAGGCGACACCGGACCGCCTGAACACGGTCCGCAAGCTCGACGATGTGGTGCGGAGTTATGCGGAGGTGCTGAAGGCGCAAGGAAGGGAGTGCGACACGGATCTGCGCACGTGCGAGGCGCGCGCCATCGACGCCGCGTTCAACTACGAGTACGCGATCCGGATGCGCGAGACGCTGGCGCGGAACCGCGCCCCGGCGGCGCCGAAGAAGGACGTGCGGGTGGCGGCCAAGGCGGCTGAGGACGATCTGCCGGTGGGACCGACGATTCACGGACGTCCCGGCGGACCGCCGCCGGCGACCGATATGAACCAGTTCAAAATCGTGATCCCGAAGCGCGGCGAGGAGCGGAAGGACGCGCCGGATGCGGGCAAAGGCGGTCAGAAGATCCGAAAGGGATAGGGACTGCGCAGCATGTTGGGCATCGATCTCGAGACCGTGCGATTTGCGCAGCCGGCGTATCTCTGGCTGCTCGTCGTGCCCGGGGTGTTGCTGGTCGGCTGGGTCTGGCAGCTGACGGCGCGCCGCCGCGACGCGCGTCGATACCGCCAGCACCGCCGCCTGCCGGTGCGCGAGCGCTTTCCGATCTTCGGCAGCCTCGTCTTCTGGCTGTGCCTGATCCTCGCCAGCGCGAGCGTGATCCTCGCGCTGTCGCGCCCGACGGCCACCGCCGCGCTGGTGCGCACGGCGGGGGTGGATCTCGTGGTGCTGCAGGACGGCTCCGCGTCGATGCGCACGATGGACGTGCCCGGCGGCAACCGCTGGCAGCGCTCGATGCGCTTCCTGCGCGTGCTCGGCGAGTCGCTGGCGTGGCGCGACGATCGCATGGCAATGGCGCTGTTCGCGCACATCGCGGCGCCGCAGGTGCGGCTCACGAAGGATCCGAACACCTTCTTCTTCTTTCTCGATCACCTCGCGCAGGATTCGCCGTTCCGCATGGAAGACGACACCACGTGGGACACGAACATCGAGCTCGGGATCGCATGGGGCATGCGGCTGATCGAGAAGGACACCGAGATCTACGGCAAGTCGCCGAACGCGAAGGCGTTCGTGCTGGTCACCGACGGGCAGGCGTGGAGCGGCGAGGTCGCGCGCGCGCTCAAGATCGCGCGCACCAACGACGTGCCCGTGTGGGTGGTCGGCGTCGGCACCACCCTTGGCGGCTTCATCCCGGAGCCGCCGAAGAAGGCGAACGACACCTCGCCGCCGGAGCCGGCGATTCGCGCCTCGCTCGATCGCCCGTCGCTGCAGCTGATCGCCAACGCCGGCGGCGGCGAATACATGGAGCTGGACCGCGAAGGCGACCGCGAGATCGCGAACAAGATCATCGACGCGGCGCGGCGCCGCGCCGGCTCGCGCGGTCTCGAGTCCGCCAACGAGGAGCTCTACTGGCGGTTCCTGCTCGCCGCCGCCGTCCTCGTCACCGTCGGACTGTTGTTCCTCCAGGAGCGGATTGAGCTCTGGCTCCAGGCCACGGGCGCCGCCGTCGCGCTCACCCTGGTGTGGACGCTGACGCGGTGAGGGCCTCGGGGCTGGGGGCTCGGGGGTAGCTGACCCGGCGCGGGCTGGCTGCGGCGATCGCAGCCACCAGCTCCACGGGTCGTTGCCACGTCTGGTCCGGTTTCAGCCGGACCGCGATCATGCCGAAAGCGCAGGTTCCTGAACCCGTCGAAGAATACCGCGACGAACGGTGGTGCCGCGAAGTCACCCGACAGATTGACAGCGCGTTGGCCGCCGAACGATTCATCGATCACGTCGGGTTTGCCGCCTGCATGACCGATGCGCGGCGGCCAGGCCCGTCGCTCTACGTCGCGGTCTGCGGCCGACGCGACGCGGTGCTGCCCCGTAACGTCCAGACCGACGAGGAGTCGTCGCTGACGTGGCACCTGAAAGACCAGCTCCTGGCGCGCGGCCACGTCTATTACGCGAAGCTCGCCCGTGGCAAGGCGATGTTCCTCGCGTCACGGATGATCCCGTTTTTCAATGCCGTCTGGGGCGTACGTCGATCGCAGGAGCCTCGCCGCCTGAGCGCGAAAGCACGGGCGATCCTGCGCGTGCTGCGACACGAATGGGAGATGGCGACGGCGGATCTGCGCGCTGAATCGAAGGTGAAGGACCGCGCGGCGTTCGCGCGCGCGCTCGACGAGCTGCAGGCGGCGATGCTCGTGGTGCCGAGCCAGGTCTTCTACCAGCCGAAATTCACGTACTTGTGGACGCTCGGGGTCGGCCGCTTCCCCGACGCGCTGCGGCGTCGCATCAGCCGCGACGTCGCGCTGCGGGAGATCGCGCGTGCCTTTCTCGTCGGCGCGGGGATGACGATCCCTGGAGAGCTCGCACGCGTCACCGGTTTGTCGAGACCCGACGCCGGCCGCGGCAATCGGGCACTGGTCGCCGAAGGGTTTGCATCGATGCGTGCGCCAGGAACGTATGTGCTGCGATCATTGTGTGACGGTTCGAACGCATCGAGTCCGGCCGGTGCGGATGACCCCCAAGCCCCAAGCCCCTTCTAAGCAGCGAGCCCCTAGAGCCCCCATCCCCACTCCCCCTCAGCTAGCCCCTAGCCCCGAGCCCCTACCCCATCAGTCGAAGCCTCCCACAGCCATGCGGCGCCTCGGACCCCGCTCGAATCGCCGTGCTTCGCACGCACGAGCCGCGTTGCGACGCGATCCGAAAACACATACGGCTCCCATATCTTGGGCACGCGCTCGTAGATCCGCTCGATGTTCGACACGCCGCCGCCGAGCACGATCACGTCGGGATCGATCACGTTGATGATGCCGCCGAGTGCGCGCGCCAGCCGCTCCTCGTATCGTGACAGCGCCGCTTCCGCGAGTCCCTCGCCGGCCGACGCCCGCTCCGCAATTTCTCGCGCGGTGACTGCCGCGCCGCCGCTCTCGCCATAGTCGCGCGCAAGCGCCGGCCCCGAGAGGAACTGCTCGATGCAGCCGCGGCGGCCGCAGTAGCACTCCGGGCCCGGCGACTCGGCGCCGCGCGGCGAGGGCAGCGGATTGTGCCCCCATTCGCCCGCGATCGCGTTCGCGCCGGTGAGCACCCGACCGCCGACCACCACCCCGCCGCCGCATCCGGTGCCGACGATCACGCCGAACACGATCGCCGCGCCGGCCGCGGCGCCGTCGGTCGCTTCCGACAGCGCGAAGCAGTTCGCGTCGTTGGCAAAGCGAATCGGCCGATCCAGCAGGCGCGGCAGGTCGTCGCCGAGCGGCCGCCCGATCAGCCAGGTCGAATTCGCGTTCTTGACGAGGCCGGTCGCCGGCGAGAGGGTGCCGGGAATGCCGACGCCGACACTGCCGCGCTCGCCGAGCTCGCGTTCGATCTCCCGGACCAGGCCGGCCACGGCGTCGAGCGTCTGACGATAGTCGTGCCGGGGCGCCGCAATCCGCCGCCTGACGATCTCGCGGCCGTCCGGTGCGATGGCAATTCCTTCGATTTTCGTTCCGCCAAGATCGATCCCGATGCGCATCGCGAAATGAATCGTATATTGTGAACCCTACTCACTTGATCAGGAGGATCCATGACACTCGCTGCCGACCTGGCGCAGCTGGCGCCGTCGTTCACCGGACAACTGCTGCAACCCGCGGACGCCGCGTACGAGAGCGCCCGCCGCGTCCATAACGGTCTCGTCGACAAGCGTCCCGCGCTGATCGCGCGCTGCGCGGGGACCGCGGACGTCGCCGACGCCGTCAAGCTGGCGCGCTCGCTCGAGCTTCCGGTGTCGGTCCGCGGCGGTGGGCACAACGTCGCCGGCCGCGCGGCAATCGAGGGCGGCGTCATGATCGACCTCGCGCCGATGAAGGGCATCCACGTCGATCCGGCGGCGCGCACAGCGCGCGCCCAGGGCGGCGTGCTCTGGAAGGAGCTCAATCGCGAGACCCAGGCGCACGGCCTCGCCGTGACCGGCGGCGTCGTCTCGAGCACCGGGATTGCCGGCCTGACGCTCGGCGGCGGACTGGGATGGCTGATGCCGAAGTACGGCCTGGCGCTCGACAACCTGCGATCCGCAGAGGTGGTCATGGCCGACGGCCGGATCGTGCGCGCGGGCGCGGACAGCGAGCCGGATTTGTTCTGGGCCATTCGCGGTGGCGGCGGCAACTTCGGCATCGCCGCATCGCTCGAGTACAACCTCCACCAGGTCGGACCGATGATCACCGGTGGCCTCGTCGCCCACCCGTTGGCGCGCGCCAGGGACGTGATGAAGATGTACCGCGAGGCATGCGCTTCGGCGCCAGACGAGCTGATGCTCGTGGCGGGCATGCTGACCGCGCCGGACGGCTCGGGCGCGAAGTTGAACGGCATTCTCGCGGCGCACTGCGGATCGCTCGCCGACGGCGAGCAGGCCGTGCGGGCGGTGAAGTCGTTCGGTCCGCCGGTGATGGACATGATGGGGCCGATTCCCTACTCGACGCAGAACTCGCTGCTCGACGCGGCGTTCCCGAAGGGCGCGCTCAACTACTGGAAGGCGCAATTCGTCACCGATCTGAGCGACGACTGCATCGCGACGCTGATCGAGTGCTTCGAGAAATGCTCGTCGCCGATGTCGCAGATCGTCATCGAGCACTTCCACGGCGCCGCGGCGCGCGTGCCGGTGAACGCGACCGCCTGCGCGATGCGGATTACCGGGTTCAACGTGGTGATCGTCTCACAGTGGATGAACCCGGCCGAAAACGACACGCACATCTCGTGGGCGCGCGACACCTACGCCGCGCTGGCGCCGTATCTGGCGGAGCGGCGATACGTGAACTATCTGGGGGACGACGAGCCGGGCGATCCGGTGACGGCGGCGTACGGCCCGAACTCCGCGCGTTTGCGCGATCTGAAGACGAAATACGATCCGGAGAACTTCTTCAAGGAAAACGTCAACATCCGTCCGCGTTGACCGCTGCGCGAAGGAAAGCAACCGCAGAGACCGCCGAGCACGCAGAACAAACCATTCTCTGTGGTCTCTGCGCACTCTGCGGTTGCTTTCCGCCTCTGCCTGCACGCGCTAGACTGCTCGAATGAAGCTCACTGCAATTGCGGTGCTGGCGACTGCCTCGGCCTGTGCGATCGGCTGCTCGAGGGCCTCCTCGTCGTCCCTCACGCCGGCGGACGCAAAACAGTTTCTGGCCACCGCCAACGACACCACGCTGAAGCTCGGCGTCGAAGCCAATCGCGCCGGCTGGGTGCAGCAGACCTACATCACCGACGACACCGAGGCGCTGTCGGCGCGCGCGAGCCAGCTCGCGAACGAGGCGGGCGCACGCTTCGCGAAGGAGGCGACGAAGTACGACAAGGTCGGCGTGACGGCGGACGAGCGCCGCCAGCTGACGCTCCTGAAGACGTCGCTGGTCCTGGCGACGCCGTCGGACCCGAAAGAGTCCGACGAGCTGTCCAAGATCATGGCGCGGCTCGAGTCGACCTACGGCAAGGGCAAGTGGTGTACCGATCCGTCGAAACCCGACACCTGCCGGAACATCGACGACGTGACGAAGATCATGGCGACGTCGCGCGACGCTGGCGCGCTGAAGGCCGCGTGGGAAGGCTGGCACACCGTCGCGCCGCCGATGAAGAAGGACTACCAGCGCTTCGTCGAGCTCTCGAACAAGGGCGCGCGCGAGCTGGGCTTCGCCGACACCGGGGCGATGTGGCGATCGAAGTACGACATGCCCGCCGACGATTTCACGAAGGAGCTCGATCGGCTGTGGGATCAGGTGCGGCCGCTCTATCTGAAGCTGCACGCCTACACGCGCATGAAGCTGCGCGAGAAGTACGGCGAGGCGGTGCCGGCCGACGGTCCGATTCCTGCGCACCTCCTCGGCAACATCTGGGCGCAGGATTGGACGAACATCTACCCGCTGCTGGCGCCGCCGGACGCCGACCCCGGCTACTCCCTCTCCGACATCCTGAAGAAGCGCAGGACCGGCGCGGTCGACATGGTGCGCATCGGCGAGCGCTTTTACACGTCGCTCGGCTTCGAGCCGCTGCCGAAGACGTTTTTCGAGCGATCGCTCTTCGTCCGCCCGAAAGATCGCGACGTCGTCTGCCACGCGAGCGCGTGGGACATCGACTTCGTGAACGACCTCCGCATCAAGATGTGCATCGAGCCGACTGCGGAAGACTTCACGACGATTCACCACGAGCTCGGGCACAATTTCTACCAGCGCGCCTATGAGACGCAGCCGGTACTGTTCCGCGACAGCGCGAACGACGGCTTCCACGAGGCGATCGGCGACACCATCGCGCTGTCGGTGACGCCGGAGTATCTGGTGACAATCGGGCTGCTCGACACGGCGCCCGACCCGTCGCGCGACATCGGCCTGCTGATGGACCGCGCGCTCGACAAAATCGCGTTCCTGCCGTTCGGCCTGCTGATCGACCAGTGGCGCTGGAAGGTGTTCGCGGGAGAGATCAAGCCGGACCAGTACAACAAGGCGTGGTGGGATCTGCGCCTCAAGTATCAGGGCATCGCCCCGCCGTCGACGCGCGGCGAAGAGTTCTTCGATCCGGGCGCCAAGTATCATGTGCCCGACAACACGCCCTACACGCGCTACTTCCTCGCCGACATCATGCAGTTCCAGTTCCACCGCGCGATGTCGAAGATGGCGGGGTGCACGCTGCCGCTGAACCGCTGCTCGACCTACGGCAACAAGGACGCGGGCGCGCGGCTGAACGCGATGCTGTCGCTCGGCGTCTCACGCCCCTGGCAGGACGCACTCGAGACGCTCACCGGCGACAAGCAGATGGACGCTACGGCCATCCTCGATTACTTCGCACCCCTCTCGAAGTGGCTGGATGATCAGCTGCAGGGCAAAGCTGTCGGATGGTAAGGAATTAAGAATTACGGATATGAAGACCGTGAAATCAAGAATTAGGAATTCGTGCCCGAATTCTTAGAGCAGGTCGCAAAATTAGCTCGCTCGCGGGTGGCCGCGAACGGGGCCGCCCCGCCGGGCGCGGAGCCGTGGGCCGTGACCAGTGCTTTTCTGGCGGGCACCAGGTGGGGCTGTTCGCGGACAGGACCCGCCTCGAGCTAATTTTGCAACGCACTCCTAATTCTTAATTGCTGTGCCACGCCGCACGGCGTGCCTCTGGGCGACCGCGTACTCCTTCTGCACGAAGGCAGCGTAGGTGCGGAGCGAATTGTCGATCTCGGCGGCGCCGGACTTCTGTTGAAACGCCTGCACCGCGTCGAGCGCGGCGCGGCAGGGGACCGAATCGTCGCGTTGCGCGAGCGCCGAGAACCGCTCGCGGAGTGCGGTGAGCGCGTCGGCGCCGTGGCGGGCGGGCAGCACGTCGTTGAAGGCGTCGACCACCGCCCGCAGCGCGTCGCGTTCCTTGACGCGGTGCGCAAAAATGGCGGCAATTGCCTCCTCATCGCCGAACGCGGTGCCATCGTCCAGGACCGCGGCGATCAGGTCGACCATCGCGCCCGGCTGCAGCGGATCGAGCGCCACCTGGCGCGATTCGCCGGGCATGATGCGTTCGAGCCGCGCATTCGCGCCGGGCAGTCCGTGGGTGACCTCGCTCAGGTATCCGTCGGACGTGTAGACCTCACGGTGCGTCCGTCCGCTGTCCGACGCCGTGGTCGCCGCCAGACTCCATGCGGTGACCGGCTGCGTCGCGGTGTTGGTGAGCCGCACATGACTCGAAGGTCCAGTGACCACGTCGCTCACGTTGAGCGGCGAATCGGCGGCGGCGGCGGCGGCGGAAACGGCCGAGATCAGCGCCAACAAAATTCGCAGGCTCATGGTCCACAGTATGAGCAAGTGGCGCGCCACCTTACAATGGCTGGATGACGCGCGCGCTCTTCGCCGCCGCCGCGCTGCTCGTGCTGGTGCCCGCCGGTCCGTCGGCGCAAACCGATCTCGATGCGTTCATGCGCGACGTCGTCGTGAAGCGCGACGACAACTGGAAAAAGCTGCAGCAGTACATCCTCGACGAGCGCGAGATGATCGAGCTGCGCGGCACCAACCGCCTGCCGATCTGGGGCGAGCGGCGCGAGTACACTTGGTTCGTCCGCGACGGCTTCTTCGTCCGCAGCCCGGTGAAATTCAACGGCGCGGCGGTCCCCGAGTCGGATCGGCGGAAGGCCGAGGACGAATACCTCGCGCGCCAGAAGCGCCGCGAGCGCCGTGGTTCGGCCGCGGCGGCCGACACGCCGGCCGGCGACGGCGACGGGGCCGAGATTGCCGACGTCGGCGGGTTGATCCAGCAGACGCGCCAGCCGCAGTTCGTGTCGTCGGCCTACTTCCTGCGCTTCAAGTTCGAAGAAGGCAAGTACGCGCTCGTCGGCCGCGAGATGCTCGACGGCCGGGAGGTGCTCCGCGTCGAGTATTACCCGGCGCGCCTGTTCACCGGGAGCGATCGCCGCCGCAACCGTGACGGCACGCAATCGGACAAGGACCGCGCGCGCGACGCCGAGTTCCAGCGCCTGATGAACAAGGTGGCGCTCGTGACGCTGTGGATCGAGCCGACCGCACACCAGATCGTGAAGTACAACTTCGACAACGTCGGCTTCGACTTTCTGCCGGCGCAGTGGCTGGTGCACGTCAACGACGCCAAGGCGACGATGACGATGGGGCAGCCGTTCCCCAACGTGTGGCTGCCCAACGGCGTCGAGATGATCGTGACGCTGACCCTCGCCGTCGGTCAATTCGATTTGCGGTACGCGCTCGATTACTACGACTACCGTCAGCCCGACGTGACGACGAAAGTCGGCATCAAAGAGCGTTAGTCGTGTGGGCGCTCCTCGTGGTTGCGCTCGCAGCGGGTCTTCCTCGACTCGCCGCGCAAGCCCCTGTCGTCGCCGGCATTCAGATCCAGGGCAATACGGCGACCTCGGACGACGAAGTGCGCCGCCTCGCCGACATTCACGTCGGCATGCCCTTCGACGACGCGATGATCGAGCAGGTGGCGACCCGCCTCCGCGCCGCGAAGCGCTTCGAGCAGGTCGAGGTGCGGAAACGCTTCGCGTCGATCGCCGACCCGTCGCAGATCATGCTCGTCATCGTCGTCGACGAGGGTCCGGTGAAGATCGTGATGACCGGCGATCCGGAGCATCCGACGAAGGTGGTGCGCAAACGTTTCCCGAATCTGCTCATCCTGCCGATTCTGCGACGCGACGATGAGGTGGGGATCACCTACGGCGTCCGTCTGACGGCGCCGGAGCCGCGCCTGTTCGGCAAGAACAGCGCCGTGACCTATCCGGTCAGCTGGGGCGGCGACAAGCACGCCGGCGTGGACGTCGAGAAGCGATTCGACGCTGCGGTGATCGATCGGTTGACGTTCGGCGGCTCCGTCTCACGCCGGGAGAATCCGGCGCTGGAGCTGGACGAAACCCGCGCGCGCGTGTTCGTCCGCGGCGAGCGCGAGCTGGTTCACGGCGTGCGCGTGGGCGCCGACACCGGCTGGCAGCGCGCGTCGTTCGAAGGGACGGCCGACTACTTCACGCAGGTGCGCACCGACATCATCGCCGACACGCGAATCGATCCGATCCTGGCGCGCAACGCGCTCTACGGGCGCGCGAGCATCGAGCATCTGCAATTCGCCGACACGACGCACCCGCCAGTGGTTCCCAGCCAGTATGCGGGCTACAGCGGCGGGGTAAACCGGACCGAGCTCGACGGACGCGGTTACCTCGGATTCATCGGGCAGACGGTGCTCGCCGCCCGCGTGCGGCGGCTCGACTCCGACCGTCCACTGCCGGTTTACATGCAACCGCAGATCGGCGGCATGAGCACCGTCCGCGGATTCCCCGCCGGCTATGCGATCGGCGACACGCTGGTGTCGATGTCGGGCGAGTTCGTCGTGCCGCTGACCTCGCCGGTGAGGATAGCGAAGTTCGGCGTCACGGCGTTCATGGACCGCGGGACGGTGTATCACAAGGGCGAGAGCTTCGGCGATCAGCCGATTCTAGAGGGATATGGCGGCAGCGTCTGGCTGGCGGCGGCGTTCTTCCGACTGAACGTCGCCATCGCACATGGACGCGGCGCGCCTGATCCGGTGCGCGTGCACGTCGGCGGGAACGTCACATTCTAACGGCTTCGCTGTCGGGGCTAGGGGCTCGGGGCTAGCTGTCTTGGTAGCGCGAGGGCCAGGACCCCGAGCCCCACGCTCCTACTTCTTCGGCCCGACCACCAGCTTGTCGACGATCTTCTGCACGCCGTCCACCTTCTTCGTTTCGTCGATCGCGCGCGCGCGGCCGGCTTCCGACGGCACCGTGCCCGACAGCGTCACGACGTGATCCTTGACGTCGACGGTGATGTCGCTGCCCTTCAACAGATCCTCGTCGATGAACTTCGTGTGCACGCGGGTCTTGATGTAGGTGTCGTTGATCGCCTCGCCTGCCTTGGCCACGCCCTCAGCCGACTTGTCGGTGGCCTTTCCCGAGGCTTCCTTCGTCTTCACCCACGCGACGTTCGCACCTTCCTTGGTCTTTTCCCACGCGGCGTTCACCCCTCCAGCCGCCTTGTCGACGCCGCTCTTCGTCTTCTCGGCGCCTTTGTCCACCTTGCCTTCGACCGAGCCGGTGGTTCCGGCGGCGTTCAGGTCGACGATCAGCTGATTGTCGACACGCGACACGCCGGTGATCGTCGCGAGATCGGCCGCCTTCCGGCGATCGGCTTCGGTCGGTACCGTGCCGGTGAGCGTGGCGACGCCCTCGGTGACCGACACTTTGATGTTGTATTTCCTCAGCGAGGAGTCGTGAATCCGCTTCTCGATCCTCGGGCCGAGCGTGGCATCCGGCAGCCTGGTCGTCGTGGTGCTCGGCGCCTGCGGCGCGGCCGCGTGCGCTGGCATCTGAACCGCAGCGATCAGCGCGGCGGCGACGACGCTTCCAATGACAGTTTTCATTCCGCTGTCTCCTTCAAATGCCCGGCTCCGTGCCGAGCGCATCTCGTGCGAGGAGCAAACCGCGGTCCAACGAGAGGACGCACTCACGGTCGAGATGTGAGATAGAGGGCTCATCGTCTGGTAGTGTCGGCTGCGCGCGGCTGCTCCCGTCGCTGAGCCATACGCTACAGGCGGCGGAGCAGGTCGTCCGCGCGCCAGCCGGCAACCGCGCGGTGTCCACTCGCGGCTTCGCCCGAGCTCCAACGAGGACGGTGTCGTTTGCGTCCGCGTCGGGACTGCGTCGCATCCATACTCGACGCAGCTCGACACGAGCGGTCGCCCGCGCGGTAGCCTGCGCCGCCATCACGCCCGCGGTGTGCGCGGCGTCACACCACCGCGTCGACGGCGACCTGCGCGTGGCTCTTCTTCAGCTCCGCCTTGGCGATCGCCTCGCGATGCACTTCGTCGGGGCCGTCGGCGAGCCGGAGCGTGCGCGTGTGCGCCCACATCGCGGCGAGCGGAAAGTCGTCGCAGACGCCGGCGGCGCCGTGCGCCTGGATGGCGCGATCGAGTACGCGGAGCGTCATCCTCGGCACGACCACCTTCACCATCGCCAGCTCGTTGCGCGCGGCCTTGTTGCCGACCGTGTCCATCATGTAGGCCGCCTTCATGGTCAGCAGCCGGGCCTGCTCGATCTCCATGCGCGACTCGGCGATGTCGGCGCGGATGGTGCCCTGCTCGCCGATCGTCCTGCCGAACGCGACCCGCGTCTGGACGCGGCGGCACATCAGCTCGACGGCACGCTCGGCGACGCCGATCGACCGCATGCAGTGATGGATTCGGCCGGGGCCGAGGCGGCCCTGCGCGATCTCGAACCCGCGGCCCTCGCCGAGCAGCATGTTCGACGCCGGCACGCGCACGTTCTCGAAGATCACTTCCGCGTGCCCGTGCGGGGCATCGTCGTAGCCGTAGACGTTCAGCATCCGGCGAATCGTGATGCCCGGCGCGTCCATCGGCACGAGAATCATCGACTGCTGCTGGTGCGGCGGCGCGGACGGATCGGTCTTCCCCATGAAGATCGCGATCGTGCAGCGCGGATCGCCGGCGCCGGAGGTCCACCACTTGCGCCCGTTGATCACGTAGCCATCGCCGTCGCGCTCGATGCGCGCCTGGATGTTGGTGGCGTCTGACGATGCGACGTCAGGTTCGGTCATCGCGAAGCACGAACGGATCGTGCCGGCGAGGAGCGGCTCGAGCCAGCGTTTGCGCTGCTCGGCGGTGCCGTAGCGGACCAGCACTTCCATGTTGCCGGTATCGGGCGCCGAGCAGTTGAACACTTCGGCGGCGAAGCCGGGCACGCGGCCCATGATCTCGCAGAGCGGCGCGTACTCGACATTGGTGAGGCCGGCGCCGTATTCGCTCTCCGGCAGAAACAGGTTCCACAGTCCGGCGGCGCGCGCCTTCGGTTTCAGCGCTTCGACGATTTGCGTCGGCTGCCAGCGATCGCCCTCGGCGATCTGTCGATGAAAGGCGTGTTCGTTCGGATAGATGTGGTCCAGCATGAACGCGGTCAGCCGTTGCTGGAGCTCTGCGACCTTCGCGGAGTGCTCAAAGCCCATGGAGCGCATGATAGCCTTTTCCCCGATGGAAATTGACGCGCGCGCGGTCCGTGCGGGCGAGGATCTCGACTGGACTCGACTCGTGGCGTGGCTGCGCGATCGGCTGCCGGCGTGCGGCATTCCCGACCTCGACGTGCGGCCGGAGCCGACGATCGCGCAGTTTCCCGGCGGCCACTCGAACCTCACCTACCTCGTCCGCTTCGGCGACGCCGACGTCGTCGTCCGCCGTCCGCCGCTCGGACCGGTGGCGCCGACCGCGCACGACATGGCGCGCGAATTCAGATGGCTCGCCGCGATGCACCGCGTGTTCCCGCTGGCGCCGCGGCCGTACGCGCTCTGCGAGGACACCTCGGTGATCGGCGCGGTGTTCTATGCGATGGAACGCCGCCGCGGGATCGTCGTGCGCACCGACGAGCCGCCGCAGCTCGCGTCGGACTCGGCACGGCGCCGCGTCAGCGAGGCGGTGATCGACACGCTCGCGGATCTGCACGCGATCGATGTCGCGGCCCACGGCCTGAGCACGCTCGGTAAGCCCGCCGGCTTCGTCGCACGCCAGGTGCGCGGCTGGTCGGAGCGGTGGCTGCGCTCGAAAACGGCGCCGCTCGCCGAGATGGACGCGCTGTCGGAGTGGCTGTGCAATCGGCTGCCGGCGGATCCATCGCCGCCGTCCGTCGTTCATGGCGACTTCAAGCTCGACAACCTGATGCTCGATCCCGGCGAGGTCGGCCGCATCGTCGCGGTGTTCGACTGGGAGATGAGCGCGCTCGGCGATCCGCTGGTCGACCTCGGCATCCTGCTGACCTACTGGGCGCCGACGGCGCCGCCGGAGCAGCGCGATGCGCTGACCACGGTCACGCATCGCCCTGGCTATCTCACCCGCGATGAGCTCGTCGATCGCTACGCGGCGCGGTCGGGCCGCGACGTCAGCGCGATCCGCTACTACGAGGTGTTCGCGCTCTTCAAGATTGCGGTCGTCATTCAACAGATCTATTTCCGCTACGTGCAGGGGCAGACCGCCGACGCGCGATTCGCCAGCTTCGGCGCGCGCGTCGAATACCTCGCCCGCCACGCGGCACATCTCGCGGAGCAGACGTGAAGTGGTTCGCGACTGCGGCAGCAACGCTGCTGCTCGCCGGGCAAGCGAAGACGACGCAGGATGGCGTCTACAGCGACGCACAGGCCAGGCGCGGGGAAGCGACCTACGCCAAGGCCTGTGCGAGCTGCCATGGCGCAGATCTCTCCGGCAGCGGCCAGGCGCCGGCGCTCGCCGACGCCGACTTCATCAAGGAGTGGACCGATCAGCCGATCAGCGATCTCTACGATCGCATCCAGGCGACGATGCCGGCTGACGCGCCGGGAACGCTGAAGCCTGCGGAGGTCGCCGACGTGATGGCCTTGCTGTTCGCGCGCGCACACATGCCGTCGGGCAGCACGGAGCTCCCTGGTGACTCGCCAGCGTTGAAGTCGATCACGTTCTCGGCGCCGAAGCCGTGACGCTCGACGTGGCGCGAAGGTTTCAGCCGAGCGCCAGGCAAATCCCGAATCCCGAATCCCGAATCCCATCCCCGAGTTTTCGGGTAGCATTCGCCGCAGGATCGAGTTCTTCGACGCGCACCGGAAGGCGTCGAAGTCGACGTCGCAGCCGCATTGAGGCTCGGCCGAGGGCTTCGCGCTGCGAAGAGGTTGTCGATGTCCCATGCCGCCAGAGCCGCGGTGTTCGTGGCTTCGTTGTCGCTCCTCGCCGCGAAGAGTCAACCGATCACGCAGACCGGGCAGCCCCCTCCCGCCGCTCCTGCGCGTCCTGCCCCTCCGGCCCGTCCTGCCCTTCCTGCCCCTCCTGCCCCGGCGGATCCCTTCGCCGGCAACTGGCGCGGCACCGTGACGGTGTCCGGCGGCAGCCCCAGCCCAATCATCATCACGCTCGTAAACAAAGGCGACGGGTACGCCGGATCGACGAACGGGTTGAACGCGGCCAGCGAGAGCCCCTTGCAGCGGGTCAGCGTCACCGGACCGAATACGATCGCGATCGAAGCGGCCGACGCGTCGAAGCTCGGCGCCATCGCGCTCGCGAGCGAGCTGACCGTCGAGGGCAGCAGCGCCAAAGGCGGCGGCACGTTGACGGTCGGCGCGCAGACGTTCGACGTGTCGCTGGCGTTGCAGCGCCGGCCGCGCGCCGAGGCGATCCAGCCGCACGTCGAGCAGCGGATCGATTACTTCGTCGGCCGCTGGACGTTCGAATACGTCGGCGGCGAGTATCCGCCGCTCAGCGCCGGCAGCCGCAGCGGCAGAGCGACGTTCGCGCGGTCGGGCAGCTCGAACTTCGTGACCGGGTCGATCGAGGGCGATCTCGGCGGCAAACCGTTTCGTGAGACGATGTCGATCGGGCTCGATCCCGAGACGAATTCGATGGCGTTCGTCGAGCGCAAGCCCGACGGCGTGGAGCTGGTGAGCGTGGCGAGCTGGCGCAGTCCGATCGCGATCAGCTTTCACACCTCGCCGGTGCAGGCGAACGGCCGGACCTATCAGCTGCGGCGCGTCATCGCCGTGCGATCGCCGACCGCGTTCGACGTCACCGAGGAATTCTCGATCGACGGCGGCCCGTTCAAGCGGCTTGGCGATGCCCACTACACGAAGAGCCCGTGAGAGGATTGCCATGCCTCTGAATCGACGTGAGTTGCTCACCGGCCTCGGCGCTGCCGCGGCCTCGGCCGCAATCAGCGACACGCCCGCCGGCGCGGCGCCGGCCGCGGGATCGGCGGCGTTCCCGCGCAAAGCGGATTTTGCGTTCGAAAAAGGCACCACCTACATCAGCGGGGCGTTCACGCACCCGATGCCGATTGCCGCGGCCGACGCCTACCGCGACTTCGTGACGCGCCGCGGCACGGTCGGCGCGACCACGCCGTTTGGCGGCAGCCGCGCCGGCGCCGATCCGAAAGCGGCCTTCGCTGCGCTCATCAACGCGAAGCCGTCCGAGATCGGCTACATTGCGAATACGAGCACCGGCGAGAACCTCGTCGTCGAATGCCTCGGCATCACGAAGTTCGACGGCAACGTGGTGACCGACGCGCTGCACTTCGAGGGCGCGCTCGTCCACCTGATGGAGCTGCGGAAGCAGGGGCTCGACCTGCGCGTCGTCGCGCCGCGGGACGGAAAAATCCAGATCGCCGATCTCGAGCGAGTCGTCGACCGCAAGACGAAGCTCGTCGAGGTGTCGCTGGTGTCGATGTACAACGGCTTCCAGCACGACCTGAAGGCAGTGTGCGATCTCGCGCACGCGCATGGCGCCTACGTCTACGCCGACATCATCCAGGCCGCCGGCGCGGTGCCGATTGACGTCCAGGCGAGCAACGTCGATTTCGCTGCCTGCGCCACCTACAAGTGGCTGATGGGCGATTTCGGTCTCGGCTTCTTCTACGTCCGCGAAGATCTGCTCGGCAGGATGGTGCAGCGTCCGCACTGGAGCTACCGCTCGGCGGCCGACGTGGACATTCACATCTCGCCGTTCGACCCCGAATCGCCTGCACCGGTCACATGGAAGCCGCGCGACGACGCGGCAGGCTTCTTCGAGCTCGGTACTGTCGCGAACGCGGTCGCAGCCGCACTGGGCGTGTCGCTGCCGTACATCCAGCGGCTCGGCGTCGAGGAGATTCAGAAATACCGGCAGCCGATGCTGAAGCGACTGCAGCAGGAGATGCCTCGCCTCGGGTTCACCGCGGCCACGCCGCTCGACAGCACGTCGCCGATCGTGACCTTCGCAAGCCGGGACACGCGCGAGGCGGCGCGCAAGCTCGACGCGGCCAGGGTCAACGTGCGCGTCGCACCGTACTGGATACGGATCGCGCCTTCGATCTACAACGACATGCGCGACGTGGACCGCCTGCTGGACGCGCTGGCCTGATCGATGCGAGAGCGGAGAATCTGGCCGGCGATTGACGCCGCTCGTTTCCGCAGTATTGATCGCGGTCCGGCGGAAGCCGGACACTACCGCTGGCGCGTTCCCGTTCACGACGAGGGACACGATGACGCCGCTGGAAAACAAACGGCTGCTGCAGGGGATCTTTGCCGAGCTCGAGCGAGGCAATGCGAAGCCGTTCGTCGGCAGCTTCGCAGACGACGTGCGCTGGACGATCATCGGATCGACGAGCTGGTCGCGGACTTATGAAGGCAAAAAGGCGGTGCTCGACGATCTGCTCGGTCCACTGCGCGCGCGCCTCGTCGATCGCGTCCAGGTGACGGCCCGCCGCATCCTCGCCGACGAGGACTGCGTCGTCGTCGAGGCGGGCGGCCGGGCGACGACGAAGAGCGGCATGCCGTACAACAACACCTACTGCTGGATCTTCGAGCTCGCCGACGGCCAGGTTCGCGCGATCACCGAGTATCTCGACACCGAGCTCGTCGCGGCGGCGCTCGGTCCGCCCGCGAACGAAAACCTGAGGCAGGCCGTGCCGTTCTTCATGGTCACGAACATCGACGCCTCCGCGCGCTTCTATGTCGACGGCCTGGGTTTCGAGATGACGCACCGCTGGATCGACGACGGCACGCTGCGCTGGTGCTGGCTGTGCCGCGGCGGCGCCGCGGTGATGCTGCAGGAGTTCTGGAAGGACGGCCCGCACGCGAGCGCACCGGCCGGCAGGCTCGGCGAAGGCGTGTCCACCTACTTTCTGTGCGGGGACGCGATCGCGCTCTACCGCGAGCTGACCTCGCGGAGCGTGCCCGCGAAGCGACCGTTCGTCGGCAACGGCATGTGGGTGACGAGCGTGGCCGATCCCGACGGCTATCACCTGTTGTTCGAGAGCCCGACCGACGCCGCCGAAGAGACGGAATGGTCGGAACCGTCGGCGCCTTAGCGCTTCGGCCCGAACGCCGCCTTCAGGATGCCGTCGTCGAACCCGCCGGGGTTGCCATCGGTGGCATAGCGATACAGCGACGCGATGTAGATGCCCTGCAGTGCTGAGAAGAAGATTGCCAGAAAGGCTGCGCCGAGGAGGAGCACGGCGACTGCGGCGACGCCGATGACATAGGCCAGCAACGCGACGATGGCGACGAGCGTGACCCAGGCGCACACCGCGGCGGCGCCGAGGCTCGTGCCCCCGACGACCGTTTCGCCCCACGTCCGTTTGAACACGCTCACCGATCGCGTGAACGAATCGCCAACCGATCGGTCCTCGAGCACCAGCACCGGGACGACGAAGAACGTCGCCAGCGCCCAGGAGGCGCCGGCGATCCGCGCGACGATCCTGCCGACGAACCCGAAGCGTCCTTCGATCACCCGCAGCACCATGCCGACGGTCGCCGCGACGACCGCCCAGAGGACGATCGGGCCGGCGCGGCGGCTGGCTGCCGCGAGCGCGGAGCGGACAGTCGGGTCGCCGCCACGGAGCCGGTCCGTCGCGCCGGCGACGACCGCGGCCTGAAAGAAGATGGCGATCGCGTAGGTGACGACGTAGGTCAGGAACAGCGGCACGTAAGCAGTGGTGCGAGGGCGATCGAAGGCATCGATGCCAAAGCCGTAGACCACGCCGGCGAGGACGCTCACGGTGATCGCACCAGAGATCAGCGGCAGGACCATCAGCTCCTTGTCCTGCACCAGGATCCGGTACGATCGTTCCATCAAGACAAAGCTGCGACCGATGCGCCCCACGACTGCCTCCTTCGCGCTCAGCGCGACCTCTGTTTCTCCTGATAGCGCGCGCCGCGGAGGATGTCCGGCAGCGCGTAGTTCCCTTCGTGGCACGCGTACTCGAAGAGCCGCTCGTCGCTCTTCGTCATCGGCAGCACCGCGGTCCACGGCTTCGTGAACGTCGCCGGATCGTCGACAGTGTATTCGTAACGCAATGTGTCGGGTCCGGTGCGCGTGAAGCGTTCGACCAGGTGCAGTTGATCGGAGGATCCGCGAAAGCCGGTCTTCGCGGTGAAGTTGGTCGTGTCCACGACGAGCGTATTGCCCTCCCAGCGCCCGCGCGAGTCGCCGAGCCACAACGTGACGTGCGGCGGCAGATGCGGACGACCGTCGGTCCAGACGATGCGCGCATCGTGGATCATCTCGGTGAAGACAACGACCGCGTTCGGCATCTCGAACAACTGGACGTAGTTGTTGTACGGACCGAGGTTGATCGGCGGTCCGGCGTTGAACGACAGACAGCGCTCCTGGAGCGAGCGGTTCTCGGGATTGTCGGCCGCGCCGTCGCGGTTGCCGGCATTCCGCTCGGCCGCCCGCGCGGACGCCTCTGCGGTGAGCGGCGGCAGGCGGCCGTCGGGCGGATCGATGACCAGCGACGTCAGCTTCCTGCCGTCGAGCGTCGCGACGCCGGTGCCGCGGTCGAACCAGAAGTCGGCGACGCCGCGCGCCGCGTCGACGGCGGCGCCGCCGTCGCGGCGATCGCGATCGTTGCGCGCGAGCATGTCCCTCACGAACGCGGCCGCTTCCTCGTCGGTGAAGTAGCGCTTGTTGGCGAGGTCGGCGGGACGCTCGAACGGCGTCAGCGTCGCGAAGCTCCAGATGCCTTGCACGGAGGTTTCGCGCGTTTCAACGGAGGAGGCTGCGATAGCACCGGCGCCGTCGTCGACGAGCGGGGCGCCGGAGGGAGCCTGGCCAAGAGCGAGTGCGAGAATCAGTACGAACATCCGGGGCGAGCAAGGAAGAGACGGCAACACGACGCGTGGCAGTCGCTAGCGTTGTCTGGTCCGCGTCGCGGTCGATCCCGGCAACTCGATCGTCCCGTAGTAGCCGAGCATCATCTCTTCCCACGTCTGCTCGCCCCACCGCACGGTCGCCGTCGGATCCGGGTTGTAGCGGTTCGCCGCGGAATTGTCGTAGTGCATCGTCACCTTCAGCGTCGACCCCTTCGGCAGGAACTTCGGCTCGGCAAGCTTGTAGCTGAGTTGCCAGTTGAAGTCGTACTTCGGCACGCGCAGCACCACTTCCTCGCGGCCGTCGGGATAGATCACAGTGTAGGTCGCGTCCTTCCCGCGCACGTGCATGTGCGGGTAGAGGCTCGACAGATACGTATCGCGATCGAAGGTCTGTTGCCCGACGACCTCGTAGTCGGGATCGCCCGGTGGAATCGCGAACTGCATGTTCGGGATGGCGCCGCCGCCTTCGAGGCGCAGCTTCGCCGGCGGTTCCTTCGCGAGAACGACGCCGATCTCCGTCTGGTCGGTGATCGGCTGGCCGATGGTCGTGTAGTGCATCTGCAGCACGATGTCGGTGCCGGCGGGAATCTTCCGCGCCACGCCTTCCTCGAACTGGCCGTAGAGCCGCCCGGGGACCAGCCCGCCGAGGCCGCCGCCAATCTCCTTGCGTGCGGGATCGCGCGTGAGCTTCGGCTCCGGATCCGGCGCCGTGCCGTTGCCTTCGACGAGCGTGCTGATGATGTGGTGCACGACGCGGCGATCGGTCGGCTTCAGCTCGACTGCCTTGATCCAGATGTCCTCTTTCAGGTTGGTCGGAATGGAGACGTAGACGTACGGAACGGTGCCGTCGGCGGGGACGTTGAACGGCTTCTGCATCCTGAAGACGTAGTCCGGCCTGCCGATGGACCAGCCCTCGGCGAACTGCGGCGGCGTGGGCAGTTCAGCGCGGTTGCCTTCCGGCGCGCCGCCGTCCACCCACCCGACGATCGTGTCGATGTCCACCTGCTTCAGGCTGACGTCGTTCGAGAACTTGCCGATCGCGGGATCGGCGCCCCACGGCGGCATCTGCCGCGCGAGCACCTTCTGCTTGATCGCGCGCGCCCACGGCCGCGCGCCCTCGTAGGTGATCAGGGACATCGGCGCCATCGCTGTCGGCCGATGGCATTCGACGCAGTTCTTGTACAGGATCGGCGCGACGTCCCTGCTGAAGGTCGGCGTGCCGGCAAGCGCGGGTGCGGCGGCGATCGAGAATCCCAAAGCAACGAGCGCGACTCTCATGTCACCTCCCGAACGACTACATCGTCCCACAGTCCGGGTGAACCCCAACGCGGAAAGCAACCGCGGAGACCACAGAGAGCGCAGAGTTTCAATTTCAATCCGGACGGAACCGTGAACCCGGAACCTCGAACCTGGAACCGTGAACCGCGAACCTGGAACCCGGAACCGCGAACCCTAGAACCTTAGAACCCTAGAACCTCTGCCGTCACCAGTCCACGCGTCCGCCGAACTGGAATCGCCGACCCTGGACGATGATGCCCGGGGTGTAATAGCTGGGCCCGACCGTTTCGTTCACCGTGAGCACCGTCGAGAAATTCGGGAGGTTGAAGATTTCCATGAACGGCTCGACGCGCGTGCGGCCGTAGCGGAACGTCCGCGCGACCCGCGCGTCCAGCGTCTTCACGTAATCGTAATACTGCGTGGTCGGATCGACGACCATCACCGTGAGGTTCCCGCCGCCGGTGAGCGGAACGCCGGCGATGGCGCTGTTGAAGGTGTAGAACGATCCGACGCTGATGCCCGGGCGTGCCTGGAACGTGAGGCTGAGGTTGACGTCGTGCGGGAACGTGTACGCGCCGGACGCCTTGTAGAGCGTCTGGAACGGTGGCACCTGGTTGCAGAAACGGTAGTTGTTCGGGTTGGACGGCGTCGCGTTCGCCGCCGTCGTGACCGGACCATCGCAGTTGTTGGTGGCGGTCCGCTCGGCGGTGATCCCTCCGAACACGAAGGCACGCCTCGCGAAGCGCGCGTTCGCGCTGATTTCAAACCCGTTGTAGACGCGGGAATTACTGTCCGACCAGGTCGAGACGTTGTTCACCACGCCGAGCTTGTTCGGGTTGAGGTTGTACATCGTAATCACCTGGCCGCCCCCTTCGGGAAGATTCGGGTTGCGCGGAACGGTGATCGTGAAGGGCGTGTAGTCGGTCTGCGGATCCACGAGCGTATTGACCGTGTAACCGAGGTGCTGGAACGATCGGTGGTAATAGCCGGCCGTCACCGACACGTTCGGCAGCACCTCATGCTGCACCGACACGGTCTCCTCCCAGTTGGTCGGCCGCGGCAGCGCGGGATCGAACTGCGTCGTGCCGATGCCGGGAATCCCGAAGTTGTTGTTGCGCGGCGGCCCGATTTCGTTGAACTGGACGTTGCCGCTCGCGTCGAAGACGGTGCCGTTGCGATCCAGGTCGTTCCAGGAGCGGGTGTCGGTCTGATTGCCGCCCGGGTTCACTGACGATGCCAGCCCCAGCGCCTGCTGGCCGAGGAACTTGCCGATCGAGGTCTTCAGCGCGGTCCTGCCGTTGCCGAACAGATCGTAGGAGGCGCCGAAGCGGACAGCCCAGTCGTTCCAGCACGGCACGCACGACACCGGTGCGATGTCGAGTCGCGCCCCCTGAGCCGCCGCGGACATGAAGCGGCCGCCGCTGTTCGATTCATGCGGTGTCGACGCGTTGAAGTAGTCGTAGCGGCCTCCGTAGCTCAGCGTGAGCCGCGGGAACGTCCACTTGTCCTGCGCGTAGATCCCGAGGCTGGCGTTGAGGTTCTCGAAGCGCTCGTACGGCGAATTGGTCACCGTGACCGTGCTCGACGTCGGCACGCCGCTCACGTTCACGTAAGTGAGCGCAGAGACATCGCCGTTCCGGATCACCTTCGTGCGCTGGTAGCCGTACGAGTCGTTGAAGCCGACCTTGATGTTGTGCGACCCGGTCACATACGAGAGGTTCACGACGGTGTTCCACGTCTGGCTGAAATAGTCCTGCGGCGCCGTGCTCGACGCCACCGTGCGCACGCTGGTCGTCGCGTTGACGTGCTGGACGTCGAGCGGGCCGACGCCGTCCTGGTAGTTGAACTTGTAGGTCGGCACCGCGAACGATTGTCCGACCTCGAGCAGCAGCCGGCCGGTGATCGGCGCCGTCCACTTGATTTGCGACGCGTACTGCAGCGGCGTCGGCAGCCAGTACGCGGCCTCGGGCGAAATGCACGACACGCTGTTGAAGCTGGTCGCCGTGCAGCCGACGTCGAAGCGCTTCGTGCCGCCCTGCGACTTGTAGAACGCCCACACGATCTTGTTGCGCTGCGTCGCCTGCCAGGTGAGGCGGACGGTCGTGTGCGGCGCAACCTGACCGCCCGACTCCGACTGTCCGCCCTGCGGAAAGTACTGCGTCGGCAGCGGGATCAGGTTGTTGGTCTGCGACACCCGCTGCGCCAGCAGGAACCACAGCCTGTTCTGGCGGATCGGTCCGCCGAACACGGCGTTCACGTCGTAGGTGTAGTCGAGGGCGTTGCCGGCGCTGATGTACGGGCGCAGTTCGTCGGTGATGTTGTCGTTCTGCAGCGATCCGTTGCCGCCGAACACGCGCACGGTGCCGGAGAACTGATTGCCGCCTTCGCGGGGAATCGAGTCCATGCGCACGCCGCCGATCGCCACTTCGGCCGACTGCGCTCCCGCGTCGTAGACCAGCTCCTGCTGGGCGAGCTCGTTGACGCTGACGCCGTTGCCCTGCTGTCCGTTCTGGGTCAGGTTCTGGCCGATGTTCATCCCGTCGAAGTAGATGTGCTGGTCCTCGCGCAGCGATCCGTGGATCGACATGTTGCTGGTGAAGCCCTGACTGTAGAACGCGACGCCGGGCACCAGGCTGGCGCCGCCCTGCATCGTGCGCGCCGCTGGCAGCACATCGAGCGCTTCGCGGTTGATCACAGACTGGTTCTGCGTGCTCTGCAGATCGACGACGGGCGATCCGGCCGTCACCGTCACGGTCTCTTCGACCTGGCCGACCGCGAGCGCGCCGTTCACCGTCGCCGAGAACGCGCCTTCGAGCACGATGCCTTCGCGCTTATAACTTTTGAATCCAGCCAGCGAGAACGTCACCGTGTAGATGCCGGGCCGCAGGTCGACGATCGCGTAGCGACCCGATCCATCGGAGACGCTGGCGCGCGCACGCTCGATGAGGGCCGGGCTCGACGCTTCAACGGTGACACCGGGCAGCACGGCGCCCGACGAATCCTGGACGACGCCGACGATGCTGGCGCGCTCCTGCGCAGCGGCGGGAACGGAGAGGAGCAAGACCTCGGCAGAGATGATCACGACGACGTCCAGAACCACTCGACGCATGTCAGTTCTCCGTCGGCAACGTGACAGGGGGCTAGGGGCTGGGGCTGCGAGATACTCGACTGCGCGCAGATGAGTGTCAACTGCAAAATGTTGACTTTCCAGTGCACTACGGCGAGGATGTTCGCCTGCTTGGAGGAGATCCCGACGTGCGAAAAACCTTCAGTGGCGTTCTGATTGCGATCGCTGCCGCGGCCGGAGGCGCGCTCATCGCCGTCTGGGCCATTCCGCTATCCGGACAGACGTCTGCAGCCTACCGGGCGCCACGGGCACCCGACGGCAAGCCCGACCTGAACGGCATTTGGCAGGCGCTGAACGAGGCCAACTACGACCTGGAGATGCACATGGCGCGACCGGCCCTGGCGCTCCGCGCGGGACCGTACGGGCCGTTGCCCGCGGCGCCGGTGCTCGCGCTCGGCGCGGTTGGTTCAGTCCCGCCGGGCATGGGCGTCGTCGAAGGCGGCACGATCCCCTACAAGCCGGAGGCGCTCACCAAAAAGAAGGAAAACCAGGAGAAGTGGCTCGAGCGCGACCCCGAGATCAAGTGCTACCTGCCGGGCGTGCCGCGCGCGAACTACATGCCGCAGCCGTTCCAGATTCTCCAGAGCCAGAGCGCGATGTTCTTCGCATACCAGTATGCCGGCGCCGTGCGCAACGTCTACCTGAAGGATCCGGGGCCGGCGCCCGTCGATTCGTGGATGGGGCAGTCGGTCGGCCGCTGGGAGGGCGAGACGTTCGTCGTCGAGGCGAGCGGCTTCAACGACAGCACGTGGTTCGATCGCTCAGGTAACTTCCACAGCGATCAGCTGAAGGTGACCGAGCGGTACACCCGCACGGCGCCCGACGTCATCAGCTACGAAGCGACCATGACCGATCCCGAAACGTTCACGCGGCCGTGGAAGATCAGCATGCCGCTCTACCGCCGGCTCGAGAAGGGCGCGCAGCTGATGGACTTCAAGTGCGTCGAGTTCGTCGAAGAGCTGCTCTACGGCGCATACCGGAAGAAGCCGCTCTCGAAGGAGTAACGTGTAGGGAAGCGAATCAAATGACCACGAAAGATCATGTGATATGGATGGCGGCGGCGGTGGCGGTCACGATGGCCTCGCTCGCGCCGCTGTCAGGCCAGTCGAAGAGCGCGATCCCGCGGCTCAAAGACGGGCATCCGGACCTCCAGGGGACTTACGACCTCGCGACACTGACGCCGGTCGAGCGGCAGGCAAACTCGCCGCTCGTCCTCACCGACGAAGAGGCGAAGAAAGGCGAGCAGGCGGCGGCGGCGCGGAAGGCGTACGGCGATACGCCGCTGAAGGCCGATCGCGCGGCACCGCCGGTCGGCGGTGACGGATCGCCCGGACCTGCGGGCAACGTCGGCGGCTACAACACGTTCTGGATCGACGCCGGCTCCCGCTACAGCACCATCGACGGCCGCAAGCGCGCGTCGATCCTGATCGATCCGCCGGACGGCCGCGTGCCGCAGATGACGCCCGAGGCGCGGCAGCGGTTCGCGCGCAATGTCAACCGGCCGACTTCGGATCAGACCGCGCGCGAGGACGATCCCGGCTTCGAGGGCAACGGCGCCTACGACGATCCCGAGCGGCGGCCGCTCGGCGAGCGCTGCCTGATGGGGTTCGGATCGACGTCCGGTCCGCCGATCCTGCCGAACTACTTCTACAACAACCTGCACCAGATCGTGCAGACGCCGGACTCGGTGCTGATCCTCACCGAGATGGTGCACGACGCACGCATCGTCCGCATGAACGCGGAGCACGTGCCGCCGACGGTGCGCAAGTGGATGGGCGACTCGGTCGGTCGGTGGGAAGGCGACACGCTCGTCGTCGACACGACGAATTTCACCGACAAGACCCGGTTCCGCGGCGCCACGCAGAACCTCCACATCGTCGAACGGTTCAGCCGCGTGGATGCGAAGAACGTGCTCTACCGGTTCACGATCGAGGACCCTCAGACGTGGACCCAGCCGTGGACAGGTGAGTACACCTGGCCGGCGACCGATGAGTTACTCTATGAGTACGCGTGCCACGAGGGGAACTACGCGCTCGGAAACATCCTGCGCGGCGCGCGCCTCAAGGAAGCTGATGAAGCGAAAAAGAAGTCCGGGGGTCAATGAGGAGCACGCGATGAAGAAAATCGTACTGTCTGCAGTCGGTCTCCTTTTGGCGGGTGTTCCGGTGCTCGCCCATCACGCATTCGGCGGCGAGTTCGACCCGAACAAGCCGGTG
>DATFWL010000266.1:0-12904 GCA_035259385.1 Vicinamibacterales bacterium
ATTAGTCAGTATTGGACTATCAGCCCAACCCACCTTGCCATCAACCCTCCGCCATCAACCATTTGCCATCAGCCATCAGCCATCAGCCATGACGAGGATCACCATTACATGCGCGCTCGCCGTTCTCGTTGTCATCGGCGCAAGCGCTCAGAGCGGAGACCCCCTGCTGGCGCGCATCAGACGCGAGGGCATGGAGCGTTCGCAGGTTGCCGCGGTCTTCGACTACCTGACCATCAACATCGGTCCGCGCCTGACCGCGTCGCCGGCGCACAAGCGTGCGGTCGAGTGGACGCGCGAGCGGCTCGCGTCGTACGGGTTGTCGAACGTGCACACCGAGCCGTGGCAGTTCGGTCGCGGATGGGAACTGCAGAAGCTGACGATCGAGATGATCGAGCCGCGTTATCTGCCGCTCATCGGCTACGCCGACGGCTGGTCCGCCGCGACCAGCGGCGACATCGTGGCTGCGCCGGTGCTCGTCGCCGGAAAAACACCGGAGGAGCTCGCCACGATGGCCGACGTGCTGAAGGGGGCCATCGTCCTCACGCAGCCGATGATGACGACCTTCGTGCGCAAGGACCGGCCGCAGCCGAGCGACGCGAACTATGAGCCGAACTCCGCCGCCTACGCGACCAGCGTCGGCAATCGGCCGCCGAGGCCCGGCGAGGAGACGCCGCAGCAGCGCACGCAGCGCATCACCGGCGCGCTGAAGAGCGCCGGCGCCGGCGTGATCGTGAAGCCGAGCATCGGCGAGCACGGGACGGTGTTCGTCACCGGCCGCGACGGCGGTCCGGGCGCGGTGCCGTCGGTGACGATCAGCGGCGAGCAATACAACATGATCCTGCGGTACCTGCAGCAGAGCATCCCGGTGAAGCTGCGGGTCAACGTGCAGGCGAGGTTCTACGACGACGAGGGCGGCAATGCCTACAACGTGATCGCCGAGCTGCCCGGCAGCGATCCGGTCCTCCGCGACGAGGTGGTGATGATCGGCGGCCATCTCGATTCGTGGCACACCGGTGTCGGCGCGACCGACAACGCGGACGGCGTCACGACGGTGATGGAGGCGATGCGGATTCTGAAGGCGGTCGACGCGCGCCCGCGCCGGACGATCCGCGCCGCGCTGTGGGCGGGCGAGGAGCAGGGCCTGCTCGGATCGAAAGCGTGGGTCGCCCAGCACCTGGCCGGCGACGCCAACAAGGCGGCGCGCGACCGGTTCGACGTCTACTTCAACATCGACAACGGCACCGGCGCGATCTACGGCTGGTATCTCCAGAACAAGGAGGAAGTCCGTCCGATCTTCGACAGCTGGCTCGAGCCGCTGAAGGCGATCGGCGCGCGCCGCAACATCATCGAGCCGGTCGGCTCGACCGATCATCTGAGCTTCATCGACGCCGGCGTCCCCGGCTTCAACCCGATTCAGGACTACGGCAGCTACGACGTCCGCACGCACCACACCAATATGGATACCGTGGAGCGCGTGAATCTCGACAGCACGAAGGAGGCGGCGGTGGTGATGGCCAGCTTCGCGTATCAGGCCGCGAACCTCGATCGCAAGCTGCCGCGTTAGGTCGCGTGGGTCGGGTGGGCCTGGTGGGTCGGGCAGGTCGGGCAGGTCAGGCGGGTCGGGCGGGTCGGGCGGGTCGGACAAGCCAGGCAGGTCGGGCAGGTCAGGCAGGTCGGACAGGTCGGACAGGTCGGGCGGGGCGGAAAGCGTAGCGCGAAGGCTTCAGCCGAGCGATGAGCCCGGCTGACATCGGCTACAAACCGTAGGCGGATTTCAAGACGGCTGCGGCGGTTTTCACCAGCCCGCCGCTGTCGCCGAACCTAGAACCTAGAACCTAGAACCTAGAACCTAGAACCTTAGAACCTAGATTCGCTGGAGCACGAGCGCCGCGAGTTTCGTGATCTGGGCCTGTGCGTTGCTGCCCGTCGGGATCCCGAGCGTGAACACGAGGTTCGAGCGGCGGACGGCAATCGTCGCGAACGGCTGGCCGCCTGATGTGGCGGACGCTGACCAGTGCGCTTCGTCGGCGCCGGGGATGCTGATCGGTTTGAGCGGCGGTCCCTCGTCTACGGCGGTTTTGTAGGTCGCCTGCGCTTCGGCCACTGTCGATCCGGCCGGATAAAAGACGTCCAGCTCGATGCCGCCGGTCGCGGACGACTTGCCGGCGTACACACAGTACACGCTGCCGCCGCCGTCCTGCACGTTGGCCGTCGGCTTCGACGCAGTGGTGATACCGACGCTCTGGAAATCGGCCGGCGTCAGCGCGCACATCGACGCCCCCGATTTCGGCGGGATCGCTGCGCCGGCACGCACGTGATGATCGCGCGCCACGACGATGAGCGACGCGATCGCGAGCGCGCGCCCTGCTCTGGTTCGCATGGTCATGAGATGCTCCAGTCGGCGTCTATCTCCCGGTGTGAATCCCGAGTTCCGCTGCGAACGCGTCGTTCACGTCGCAGTAGCTGGATTTCGAGGTGATGGTCCTCTCGGCCTTGAAGTACACCGGCGGCCATCCAGCCGTGTTCTCGACGTTGCGCGCGATCGCGTACACCACGAACCTGACGCCGGCTGCATCCGCAAACGAGCGGCCGAAGTCACGGTCGCCGACGATCACGGTGATCGGTTCGGTAGCAGACGTTGTCCGGCGCACGACCGCAATGCCGCGCAGCTGACAGTCGGCGCCGTGAATGGAGTGAAGCGAATCCTCTCCTGCCGGTTTCGTGTCGAAGAACGGGACGAGCTCCCAGGTCGGATCGTCTGCGGGGCCACGGCGATAGAAGGTGACCAGCTCGTATCCGTGTGCGTTGGCGTTGTCGCGCCAGGCCACGAAAACCAGGTCCTGGCGTCCGTCGCCATCGATGTCCACCTGGTTGGGCCCGTTCGCGAGCGGAACAGGCACCCAGTCTGAGAAAGCCGGCGCGGCCTGCGCCGGCCCGCCATGGCCGTCGACACTCGTGGCGAGCGCGAGGCATACTGCGACCACGGACGCCGCGCCGACTCTGATCCTCATTATCCGGTCCAGCCAGTCTAACGCGTCTGAGGGCGAATCGCCGCCAGCGTCACCCGCGGCGCGGCTCACGCTGCCGCGACGTGATCTGTCCGCGCCGTGATGTGCTACCGTAATGGGACTGGACGATCGCCATGAAAGTTTCCCGCCTCTGACCGCCGCGCGGTCCATTTTCCTTTCCTGATCTCGAGCGCCGACGGGTGTGCCCGTCGGACCGATTCGTTGCGTCCGTGTTCACAGACAGGGAGCCATCTGTGTCGAATCCGGCTATTGTCGTGAAGAACCTCGTCAAGACTTTCGGCTCGCGGTCGCGGGCGATCCGCGCCGTCGACGATCTGACGTTCTCGGTCAGGCGCGGATCGATCTTCGGCCTGCTCGGGCCGAACGGTGCCGGCAAGACGACCACGCTCCGGATCATGACGACGATCGCACGTCCGACCAGCGGCGCCGTGGAGGTCCTCGGTTACGACGTCGTCCGGGCGCCGCACGAGGTGCGCCGGCGCATTGGTGTGGTCATCCAGGAGCAGGCGGCGGATCTGCTGCTGAGCGTCCGCGACAATCTCCTCACCTTCGCGCGGTTCCACGGCGCGGCAGGGCCGGCGGTCCGCGAGCGCGCCGATCGCGTCATGACCGCACTTGCGATTGCCGACCTCGCCGATCGCAAGGTGCAGGACCTGAGCGGCGGGATCCGTCGTCGCGTGCAGGTGGCCAAGATGTTCATGGTCGACGTGCCGATCGTGTTTCTCGACGAGTTCTCGACCGGGATGGACGCGATCCTGAAGCGCTCGGTGATGCAGCTGCTGCGCGGGCAGGCGGCCGAGGGTCGGACGATCGTGCTCACCACGCAGATCCTCACCGAGGCGGAGGAGCTGTGCGACGACATCCTGATCATCAATCGCGGCCGCAGCGTGGCGCGCGGCAGCGTCCAGGAGCTGAAGCAGCTCATCGCCGGCGGGAGCCTCGAGGACGTGTTCGTGCAGCTGCTGCAGCCGGAGGTGGCGGGATGATGACCCACGCGCTTGCCGCCGTCCTCGTTCGCGAGGCGAAGATTCGCGCGACCAATCTGCTGTTCATCTTCTGGGACCTGGTCTACCCGCTCGGCTATCTGCTGGTGTTCGGAAACGGCGTGAACGCGTCGCTCGGATTCACCAGCGGCCTGGCCGGCGTCGAGTACAACGCGTTCTTTCTGGCCGGCGTGCTCGGGATGGCGAGCTTCGGCATCGCCTCGAACACCTCGTGGTCGTTTTTCCTCGACCGCGACAACGGCATCTTCTACGAGATGCTGACCTATCCGATGCGGCGCTCCGAGTACCTGCTCGGCAAGGTGTTGTTCAATGCGCTCGTCGCGCTGGTGCAGGCGCTGCTGACGATCGGCCTCGCGGCGGCGTTGCTGCGGGTACCGGTCCGCTTCGATCGGCTGCCGCTCCTCGTCTGCACGACCGTGGTCGGCACGGCCGGCTGGTTCTTCTTCTACGCGGTGTTTGCGCTGCGGATGCGCCGCAACGACACCTACAACACCGTGACCTCGGTGTGTTACTTCGTCTTCCTGTTCGGGAGCTCGATGTTCTACCCGCTCGATCCGCTGCCGCGCGCGTTTCGCCTCGTCGCGCTCGCGAACCCGATCACCTGGCAGATCGACGTGCTGCGCTACGCGACCATTGGCGTCGGCGACGCCGCCCGCGTCGCAGCCGAGGCTGCGGCGTTCATCGCCTTCTCGATGGTCTCGTTTGCGGTCGCCATCCGGGCGCTCAGGGACGCCGGCTGACGCGGCCGTGTCGTCGATGCGCCCCCGAATCGCGGCATACTCTGTGAAGCAGCGCGAAGACGTCCTCAAGGAATGACTGGGAGCACACAGTGAGCGATCCAACTGAAGATTTCGCCGCGATGTTCGAGGCGTCGGTCAAGGCCAGGCGCGTCGAAAGGGGCCAGACCATCGAGGGCACCGTCGTCGCGATCGGCCCGGAGGTGGCGTTCGTCGACGTCGGCGGCAAAGGCGAGGCCACCATCGACATCGCCGAGCTGAAGGACGACGAGGGACGCCTCGACGTCTCGGTTGGCGATCGCATTCATGCCGTGGTCGTGTCCACTGCCGGCGGTCTGACGCTGTCGCGCCGGCTGGCGCGCAGCGCCGCAACCGATCGTCAGCTCGAGGACGCTTTCCGCACGGGTCTTCCGGTCGAGGGAAAAGTCGAGCGGGCAGTGAAAGGTGGATACGAGGTCCGGATCGGCCGGCAGCGGGGCTTCTGTCCCGTCTCGCAGATCGACATCGCCCGCGCCGATCAGTCGGCGCACGAAGGGCGCGTCTACGAATTCCGAATCATCGAGTACAAGGACGGCGGCCGGAACCTGGTCGTGTCGCGCCGTGCGCTGCTCGAGGAACAGCAGCAGGCGAATGCCGCCGAGGTGCGGCGCTCGATCGTCGCCGGCGCCGTCGTGGAGGGACGCGTCGTCTCCGTGCGTGATTTCGGCGCGTTCGTCGATCTCGGCGGCGGCGTACAGGGCCTGCTGCACGTGTCCGAGATGGGATGGTCGCGCGTCTCAGATGCGTCGCAGGTCGTCAGCGCCGGCGACACGATCACCGTCAAGGTGCTGCGCGTCGACGACGACAAGCAGAAGATTTCGCTCGGGCTCAAGCAGCTCACCGACGACCCGTGGTCGCGGGTGCACGAGACCTGCTCGGTCGGCCAGGTCCGCGCCGGCCGCGTGACCCGTATTGCCGAGTTCGGCGCGTTCGTGGAGCTGGAGCCGGGCGTCGAAGCGCTGGCGCACGCGTCGACGTTCGCGCCGACGGGACGATCGGGCGGGTGGTCCGCCGAGATTGCGGCAGGAGCGACGGTTGCGGTCGAGATCTTGAGCATCGACCTCGAGAAGAAACGGATAGGCGTCGCCGTCCTTCCCGAAGGCTCCGCCCGCGCCGGGCTCACCGGCGCGTCGGGCGGCGACATCGTACTGGGTGCGCGCCTGACCGGAAAGGTCGAGCGTCACGAGAAATTCGGCGTGTTCGTCTTCCTGGCGCCCGGCCGAATCGGCCTCATCCCGATGAGCGAGACCGGCGTCGCAAAGGAGACCGACATCGCTCGAGCGTTTCCCGTGGGCAGCGACGTCGAGGTCGAGGTGCTCGAGGTGGACCCGTCGGGCCGCCGGATTCGCCTCAGCGCCAAGGCGATCCAGGAGGCGCGCGACGCCGACGAAGTGCGTGAATACAACGAGCGGGCGGAGGGACCGGCGACCGGGTTTGGGTCACTTGCCGAGAAACTTCGCGACGCGCTCAAGCGCGAAAAATGATGTCCGTGATGCCGGAAATGACTATCACGCCGCGCACGACTGACCGATAATCATCATCGAGGGGCTCACTCTCACAATCGACGACTGGCGCGCACTCATACCCTCACCACGGCCGCTCGAGCGCGGACGCGGGACGCGGGACGAGGGATTGGGTGCCGCTCTCCACACGGTCCCGCGGTCGGCTGTCCGATGTCCGATCCAGGGAGCGCTGTACTCGTCGATCGGGAATTTGCGCGGCGTTGCACGCAAGGCCGGCTCAGGATGCAGGAGTTCGCGATGGTTCGTCGAGTCGTCACCATGATGGCAGCACTGCTGCTGATGGCGTCATCCACGTTCGCGCAGGAGCGCAGTACGGCGCTGGGCGGCGTGCCGTTCGGCACGAGCCCGTCAGACGTCGCCGCCGCGATGGCCCGCCTCGGCTTGACGCCTTTGGCGCTCAAGGCTGGTCCGACCGCCTTCCCGCTCGATCAGACGTTCACCGGCACGATCGACGGCCGCCAGGTGCTCGTCGTCACGATGTACGACGAGCGCCAGGCGCTCGAGAAAATGCAAGTCAGCTTCATCACCTCCGACAACGAATGCCTGCCGTTCTATCGCGACTTCAAAAATGCGCTGATGGAGGAATTCGGCGACACCCATGCGGACGTCGAGGACTGGAAGTCACCCTACGATGGCGGCCGCCACGTGGGGCGCGAGGTGACGGCGATCCGCAGCGGCAAGGGATTCGTCGGCGCGACGTGGGATCGCGACGACATCGACGGCACTGCCGGAATGTCGCTGTCGGTCGCCGGCAACATGACGGTGACGCTCGCGTACGAATCGGCGCGATGGGCGCAGGAGCTCGACCGACGGCGGAAGGTGCTGCAGTCGGCGGCCCCAGGCGGTTCCAGGCAGCAATAGCGATTCAGCGTCCGGGAACCAGCGCCCTGGCGACCTTCACCAGCACCGTGTATTCCGGATCGACGAGCTGAACGATCGGCGCGCGGGCGACCTGCGAGACGAACTGATAGGCGTCGAGCTCGGTCATGCCACTGCGTGCGCGGACCCAGCCAACCATCGCCTTGAACGCGACGCGCGCGGCGTCTTCCAGCGGACGGCCCGAGCCGACGAACATCACTTCGTCGGCGTTCTCGATCCGCGGTACCGGCGTCGCCTGGTGCTTCACGAGCTCCACGAACACTTCGACGTTCATCGCGCCCTCGATGGCCGCGCCCATGATCTCGCCCTCGCCCATCGCGTAGTGGCCGTCGCCGAAGGACAGCAGCGCGCCGGGCACGTTCACGCCAAGAAACACCGTGTTGCCGGCACGAACCTCGGGACAGTCCATGTTGCCGCCGAACGGTCCCGGCACGATGGTGCTCCGGACTTCCGCCGCCGCCGGAGCCACGCCGAGACACCCGAGAAACGGCGCGAGCGGAACCTCCCAGGAGTGCCTGCCGTCGCGTGACGAGGCGCGCGCGACGCTGCGGGCGGTATCGAGATCGTAGCGCCAGGAGGTTTCGGGAAAATCGGCGCCGAGCATCGCCGTGCGATCGGTGCCGACCAGCGCGCCGAATCCCGGGCCGAACGACGACACGGCGTAGCTGCGCGCGGGCTCGAGCTTCAGGAGATGCACGGCAATCGTATCGCCCGGCTCGGCGCCTTCGACATGGAAGGGGCCTGTCTGAGGATTGTCGTGTCCCGGAGGCATCACCTTCGAGGGCAGGTCATCAGCCGTCTTCACGAAGCCATCGAAGCAGTCTTCCGTCCAGGAGACGATGTGCGTCCCGGGTGCGACGCGATGCTTCGGCGCGGCGCCGCCGAAGGTGTAGACCAGATCGCGATGCTCGGGGATCCATTTCAACGTCGGCGCCGTTGCCGGAATCTCCCGCATGAGCGGCGCGGGCCGGGAGGCGCCGCTGGCGCCGGCCGATCCGGTGAGCGCGGCCGAAGGCGTGGCGGTGCCCGCGGGCGACGTGGCTTCGTTGCCGGTCGCGCGGCACGCTGCCGCGAGACTGGCCAGACCGACCGGAAGTCGGGTCACAAACGCCCGGCGTCCCGTGGCAGTGGTGCTGCGTGTCGCCGTGCTCTTCTCTGGATGAAATGACATGCGCGCGTCATTTCACCTCAACTCGACACCTTGAGCAACGGCTGTGCGCGCATCACCACCCCAGCCAGTAGACCGGGAACAGCGCGCCGCAGGCGGCGGCCACCTGTACGGCGAGCACCTGCAGCGCCGCGCGCGGCGCCCGCGGCAGCCAGGTGATCGCGTAGTACGCGATCACCGGGATCTGGCCGGCCATGAGGATCTGCCAGATGTGTGCGGCGGTCCCTTCGTCGGCCTGCGGAGCAGTGCCGAACCTCGCGATGTGAATCACTATTGCGCTGAAGGCGGCGAGCGACATCGCCACCGGCACGAACGCGCTCGGCTGTCTGGTCGGTGAATCGGTCATGCGGACGCCCTCCCGCGATCGACGGGCGATTGTAGCAGAATCGCAAATAACTTTGCATAACAAAGAAAGAGCGCTCGCCGGTCATGCAGCCGCCGCGTCAGCCGACGTCGCGCAGCGCGCCCGGCGCGGCGCTGACGAGCGCCCCTTCGCCGCACGTCTCACGGCGCGGCAGGACGGCGAGGCCGCCGAGAAACAGCGCCAGCGTCAGGAACGCGACGTAGCCGGTAGCGGGCCCGAACGGTTGCTGCGCCAGCGTGCCGAGCGTCACCCCCTCGAGCGCCGCGATCAGCACCCGCGTCAGCCAGCCGCCGGTCGGGTCCGACAGTGCGGCGAGGATGATGTACTTCAGCACGAACATCGATCCCAGGATCACTGCCGTGCTGCGCAGCACGTGCGTCCTGTCGGTTGACGCCGCCAGCGTGTTCAGCAGCAGGACGAACAGGAAGACGACGACAACGAGCCGCGGGAGTCCCGATTCGGGGATGACGCTGTTGAAGGCCTGCACCGATGCCGCGAACATCGTGGCCAGCACGGTTACGCCGCTCAGGTTCGCCAGTGCCGGCCGGCGCGGGTTCATCAGCCGCTGCGGCGCAAACGCGCCGCACCGGACCAGCGCCGCCAGCAGCAGCACCGCGAGCACCAGCGCCGACAACGGCGGACGGAGGAAGACGACGCGATCGGCGATGCGGACGCCGCCGAGCAGCGTCACCGTCAGAAAGACCAGCGGGATCCAGAACACCTCGGCCGCGCGGGTCATGTCATAGCGCGGCGCGTCGCGGCGACTCGAGGTGGGTCGGGCCGCCACACTCTTACTTCCGGTGGCGGCGGACGATGGTCAGGGGGTTGACCTCGGTGCTGGCCTGGACGCCTGCTTCGAGCTCGGCTTTCAACTCGTCGCCGCTGCGCATCTCGAGGTTCGCATCGTCGACGACGACGCGGCCCCGCGGCGCGGCGGCGATCGCGCGATCGACGGCTGTGAGTCCACGCGCGTACAGATCTTTGTCGACGTACACGCGACCCCATCCCTCGCGGTAGTAGCTGTAGGCGATGTAGAACTGGGTGCGCGGATCCTGGTGCGCCCGGTCGGCGCGGTCGAGGGCGAGCCGGGCGGCGGCAAACTGATCGGCGCGAAAGAAGCGGAGGCCGTCGGCGAACGCCTGCTCGTCGATGCGATAGACGCCGATCGTGGCCGAGAGCGCGCCGCTCGCTTCAGCAAACGTCTGCGGCTGGCGGGAGTAGACCCAGGCGATCGCGCCGAAGCCGCAGACCGCGAGCGCCAGCCCGCTCGCCCTGATCATGCTGTCGTTCACGCCTGCGCCGCCACAGGCAGGAAGCGGCCGAAATGTTCGCGCTGCACCTGTCTGCCGGCAGCCTGACCGATGCGCCACAGCAGATCGATGTGCTCCGCCGTTGCCTTGTCCATCCGCTGGGCCCGCTTCGGATCGGCATCTTCACCGGAGAAGCCCAGCGACGCGAGTCCCGCCGCGCTCAGATCGATGTTGTAGCGCACGTACAGGAACGACCGGCCGCAATCGCGGGCGAGCGGGACGACGTCTCCGTTCCGGTCGCGTGGAATCATGTCGTCGAGCTCCGAGTCGATCGGCGCGCCGTAGGTGCAGCGGCCGATCGCACGGCAGTTGATGTCCTGATCGACGCTCGACGCGTACATCAGCGTCGACGGGAGACCGATGCCGGTGGACAGCATGTTGCTCTCGGGGTCGTCCGCCGTCGCGCCGAGCGTCGCCGCGGCGCCCGTGCCGACGGAGACGAGGAGCAGCTTGTCTTCGCCGGTTTCCCAGTTCAGGTTGTAGGCGGGGACCGTGGCGAAGCGATAGAGCAGGAACGCCGGGTTGTTGTACGGCGTCATGCCGCCGTCGACGAACACGAACGTCTTCTGCTCGTTGCCGGGCACGAGCTCGACGACCTCCGGCGGAAAGAAGATCGGCGCGGCGGTGCTCGCGCGCACGAGCTTCCACAGCGGGATGGACAGGTTGCAGTCGTCCAGCGAGCGCGCGTTGTACCTCGCTTCGGGGTTGCTGCTGATCGGCCACGGCGAATCGGTCGTCACGTTGCGCGTCACGACGAGCAGCAGCGTCTTCAGGTTGCCCGGCGTGAGATCGGTGGCCTCGCCGAAGACCTCCTTCAACTTGTTCTCGAGCGGGCCGTTCCGATACAGGCTGTTCAGCCGCGCCAGGAAACGGGTCCGCGCGAACATCTCCGGCCCGGCGGACTGGTAGAACGCCAGCAGTTCGTCCACCGTCAGGCCGCGGGCAAGGGCTGCCGCGATGATCGCGCCGGTGCTCGTCCCGGCGATGTAATCGAAGTACTGCCAGAGCGGCTGACCGACAGCCTCCTCGATCCGCTTGAGGATGCCGAGCGTCATGACGCCGCGGATCCCGCCGCCGTCGAGCGCCAGGAGGCATCTCGGGCGGCGCGACTCGTACCGGCTGCGTAGATCACCCCAGACACTCGGATCGTTCATGACTCCTTCTCTCTCGCTCGCTTTGGATCTCGAAGAGCGGCAATGATTCGCCCGAAGGCCGTCGGCGTCAAGAAAAAGATCGACGCAAGAACCAATCAGTCCGCGCCCTGTGGTCGTCGCATGCCGGCGATTCGGCAGATCGCTGGGAACCGCTCTATATCGTCGGAGTAACAGCGCGAAATTTCCGCGTGAAATAGCCACAGCACACGCTGTTCGAACTCCGCAAATTCTTCGTTAGATCGTCCTGAACCACGTGTGGGCCGTCACACCCGCTCCCCACATGGCACACGGCGGTCACCGATCACATACACGTTCGTTTCACGGGCAACGTACTGTCCGTCGTGTCGCGCGGAGTGCTCTGTCGCCGCGAAGATCCGCCGGT
This sequence comes from Vicinamibacterales bacterium, assembly GCA_035259385.1. Classification (GTDB taxonomy): domain Bacteria; phylum Acidobacteriota; class Vicinamibacteria; order Vicinamibacterales; family CAVVIG01; genus QHWK01. The sequence goes on from DATFWL010000266.1 coordinate 11,590, forward strand.
CAGGCTTGCTCACGTTTTCACACAGCGTGCAGATCGCGTGACAAAAAGCTTGCGTGTTGATCCTCGTCCTGACGCATCATGTTCGCTACCTCATAGCGATCGACCGGTCTTCTGTTCGCTAATCCGGAGTTCATTCATGCGGCCATCGGGCTACCTGCCAGCACGTGTCGGCGTGCTGTTCATCGTGTGTGTGTTAACAGCGGCGTCGAGTGCGTCCGCCGGACAAGCTCCGGGCGGATCCGATCACGCCGGCAATGCGATGGTGCTCGCCGGCACCGGTCAGGGCGCAGGCGTCGGGCGCGCGATCAGCGCGATGGACGGCGCAGAGATCTTCAGCGGCCAGCCGTTCGGCGCCGGATTCACCGGCGGCGTGCGCGCGGCCGTCGGCGACGTCAACGGCGACGGCGTCCAGGATCTGATCCTCGGCTCCGGCCCCGGCGGAGGGCTGGTGCGTGTCGTCAGCGGCCTCGACCTCTCGCTGCTGATGTCGTTTTCGCCGTTCGGCGGAGGCTTCAACGGCGGCGTCTACGTGGCGAGCGGCGACATCGACGGCGACGGACACGCCGACGTCATCGTCGGCGCCGGAAGCGGCGGCCAGGTCGCAGCCTTCAGCGGCGCGGACACCCACGAGCTTGGCCGCGTGTTTCCATTCACGCCGGCCTATCAGGGCGGCGTCACCGTGGCGGCCGGCGACCTCGATGGCGACGGTCATGCCGACGTGCTGGCTGGCACGACCAACGGCGGGTTCGTCGCAGCCCTGAGCGGTGCGGACGGGCACGTGATCGCGGCCGGATTCCCATTCGGGCCGTTCTTCGTCGGCGGCGTGAGCATCGCGGTCGGCGATCTGAACGGCGATGGCCGCGCCGACATCATCGTCGCGCCGATGTCCGCCGGCGGACTCGTGTTGGCGTTCAGCGGCGCCAATCTCGACGTGCTGGCGAGCTTCGTTCCCTATCCCGGCATCGCCGGCGTCACCCTGGCGGCCGCGGACGTCGACGGCGACGGGCGCGCCGATATCATCACCGGACCGGGGAGCGGGCAGCCGCTCGTGAGGATCTTCAGCGGCGCAGATCTGCACCAGATCAGCGCCTTCCTCGCATTCGACGCGGGCTTCGGCGGCGGCGTCTTCGTCGCTTCCAATTCCCGCTTCATCGTCCCCGGCCCGCCGACGTTCACCAGCGGTTCCACTGCGTCGTGGACCGCGGGCTCCAGCAACGTGTTTTCGATCACGACGAAAGGCAGCCCGGTCGCGACGATTACGCTCAGCGGCGCGCTGCCCGCCGGGCTCTCGTTCAGCGGCGGCATCGGCACCGCG
>DATFWL010000267.1:0-29673 GCA_035259385.1 Vicinamibacterales bacterium
GCCATCAGCCATCAGCCATGTCGGTTGACATATATGCGCCGCGCATATAGGCTCGACGCAGCGATATGGCGATTCGAAGCGTCGAGTTCCACATCCTCCTCGCGCTCGCACCGGAAGAGAAGCACGGCTACGCCATCCTCCAGGAGGTCGCGGCCGTGACCGACGGCGAGATTCAGCTCGAGCCCGGCACGCTGTACCGCGCGCTGCACCGCATGTTGAAGGACGGCTGGGTCGTCGAGTCGGCGCGGCGCCCGGCCGCCGATCTGGACGACGAACGGCGCCGCTACTACCGGCTGACGCCCGCCGGGCGCAAGGTCGCGATGGCGGAAGCCGAGCGTCTGGAACGCCTTGTCACAGTGGCACGCGCCCACAGGCTGCTGTCCCGTGCCTGACCACCGCGACGTGCAAACGGGAACTGACAGGGCCGCGAAGGCGGACCTGTCGCGCCGGAGCGGCGCGGACACAGATGTCGCCGCGAAGGCGGAGCGCCGGCTCGCCTGGCTGCTCGTCGGCCTGTATCCGCCATGGTTCCGCCGCGACGTCGGCCTGGCGCTGGTGGATGCGCTCGAGGATCGGATCCGCGCGCGCCGCAGCGCGGGCGCCTCGACGGCCCGCGCCTGGCTCGCGGCCGCATTCGACACGCTCAGAAACGCGCCCGCGGAATGGATCGGCGGCCGCGACCGCTACTCGGCTCAGCCGCCGCACAAGGGGACGACCGTGATCGACAAGGTGATGCAGGACGTCAGGTACGCGCTTCGCCTGTGGCGGCGCCGGCCCGGGTTTGCGCTCGTGGCGATCGTGACGCTGGCGCTCGGCGTCGGCGCCAACACCGCGATGTTCACCATCGTCAACGCGGTCCTGCTGCGGCCGCTGCAGTACGCCCACGCCGATCGCCTCGTCTCGATCTGGGGCCGCACGAGCGCCTACCCGCGCGGCCTCGTGTCGTACGACGAGTACGAGGCGATCCGTGCGCAGACCGACACGTTCGAGGCGGCCGCACTCTGGTATCCGCAGAGCGTCAACCTCACCGGCGTCGATGAACCGCAGCGGCTCGTCGGCTCGTTCGTGTCCGGTTCGTTCTTCGACGTGCTCGGGCTCGCCGCGGAGCGGGGCCGACTGTTCACCGACGAGGAGAGCGCCCCGGGTACCGTCAAGCCGGTCGTTGTCCTCGCACACCAGACGTGGCAGCGCCGCTTCAACTCCGATCCCGCCGCGATCGGCGCGACGATGAACCTGAACGGCGTGCCGCTCACCGTGGTTGGCGTGCTGGCGCAGCCATTCGATCCGCAGGCGGCGCCGGCCGACGGCTTTCTCAGCGGCATCGACGTGTTCATCCCGACGGCGCTGTTTCCGACGCCGAATGGATTGCGCGCCGCCGGGCCGGTGATGCTCGGAATCGCGCGGCTCCGATCAGGCGTCACGATCGGACGCGCGGGGGCGGAGGTCGAAGTGCTGCGGCGACGTCTCGCGTCGACGGACGCGCGGCCCCAGGCGACGCAGACGGCGAGCTTCGTCGCCCAGGGCGGACGGACGCTCGACGTCGAACCGGCCCAGGAAGGGATCGTCGGCTCGTCGCGGCCGGCGCTGCTGCTGCTGTTCGCCGCGGTGGGCGTGGTGCTGCTGATCGCGTGCGTGAACGTCAGCCAGCTGCTGCTCGCGCGCGCGGTCGATCGCGAGAAGGAGATCGCGCTCCGCGCCGCGCTCGGTGCGAGCCGCGGTGCCGTCGCGCGGCAGCTCGTCGTCGAGGCGGGGTTGATGGCGGTCACGTCGGCCGTGGCCGGGCTTCTGGTCGGACGCCTGGCGCTGGCGAGCCTCGCCTGGCTGCGACCGCCCGCGTCGGTGCCGGTTCCTGCCGACCTTGCTCTGGACGGCACCGTGCTGCTGTTCAGCGGCCTCATTGCGATCGTCGTCGCGATGCTGTGCGGTCTGGCGCCCGCAGTGAAAACGGCGCGGCCGGACCTCGGGCACGTGCTGCAGGCGGGATTCCGCCGCGCCTCGGCGCCGGGACGCCGCACCCGTGACCTGTTCATGGTGGTCGAGATGGCGCTGTCGGTCGCGCTGGTCGCCGTCGCCGCGCTGCTCGTGGAGAGCCTGCTCGCCGTTCAGCGAGCCCCGCTCGGATTCGACGCGTCGAACGTCTTCACGCTGCAGTTCCGCCTGCCGCAGAGCAAGTACCCGAAGCCAGACGACATCGCGAGGTTCTTCAAGACGGCAATCGCGCGCGTGCGTGCGGTGCCAGGCGTCGAATCGGCGGCGCTGGTGCGCGCCGTCCCGCTGAGCGGCAACGGCGGCACGATCGGCTACGAGATCGTCGGCAAGCCGCCTGTGGATCCGAAATCACTCCCGCAGTCGTACTTCCACCTCGTCACGCCCGACTATTTCCGGACGCTGCGGATCCCGCTGCTCCAGGGACGCGATTTCACCGATCGCGACGACCTGCAGTCGCCGCTCGTCACCGTCGTCAACGAGACCTTCGCGCGCAAGGCGTTTCCAGGTGAGGACGCGATCGGCAAGCGCATCACGACGCCGCAGACGCGCGGGCCGATCACGATCGTCGGCGTGGTCGGCGACGCGAAGCACTACCTGGCGACCGAGCCGCAGGCGCCGCAGATCTACGCGGCGCACTATCAGGTGCCGTTGATCTTCTGCTCGCTGGTCGCGCGGACGAAGGGCCCGGCGATGAGCCTCACGCAGGACGTGCGGAAGGCGATCTGGTCGGTGGACAAGGATCAGCCGGTGTGGAGCGTGATCTCGCTGGAGGACACGGTCGCGCGGACGCAGGGGCAGTCGCGGTTCCTCGCGATGCTGCTCGCGGTGTTCGCGGCGGTGGCGCTCGTGCTCGCCGGCGTCGGGACCTACGGCGTGACGTCGTACGGCGTGGCGCAACGGACCCACGAGATCGGAATCCGGCTGGCGCTCGGCGCATCGGGGGAGCGCGTGTTGCGGGAAGTGGTCGGGCGCAGCGCCCGGCTCGCGCTCGCCGGCGCCGTCATGGGCGTCGTGGTCGCGATCGCGATGGCGCGCTTGGCGTCGGCGGTGCTGTTCGCCGTCAAGCCGACCGATCCGCTCGCGCTGGCGGCGGCAGTCGCCACGCTGATGATCGTCGCGCTGGCCGCATGCTACCTCCCCGCCCGCCGCGCCGCGCGCGTCGATCCCGTCGTCGCGCTGGCCGAGGAGTAGACGCGGGGGCCGCGGCGCTCTCGCGCCGCAGACCGCGCGTGGGACGGATAGGCCAGGTGGGTCAGGTGGGTCGAACGGCCGGATGCTCCCAACGGGCGCCTCAACCAGATCGGGTTAACCCACCCGATTCGAAGTACCGACCGTCCGACCTGGTAGTCCGGCGTGGTGAGCGCAAGCCGCGCGCGGGAGCCGAAGGCGAGCTCGCTCTGCGCAAGATGCACGAGTACCTCACGCGCCGACCATTTCCCTGGCGCGTAGGTTCTTTCGAAATCGTCGCTCGACCAGCGTGTGAGTTGGCGGAGTCGTCCGAGCGAGTCGCGCATCGCCTCGATCGGATCGCGATCGTCGAGGTCGGCGGAGTACGGTGTCTCTGGAGGCATGCGCCGGATCTTACCGCGCGCCACGGGTCGGGCCGGTCGGGCAGGTCGGGCAGGTCGGGCAGGTCGGGCAGGTCGGAAAACAGATTCGCGGCGCGTGTCAAAAAAAGGCGAGTCGAACGTTGCCGTCCGACTCGCCAGACATGCCTGACCCGCCTGACTTGCGCGGCGCGAAGCGCCGCGCCTACTGCGATCGCCCGACGGCGCCCACTCGGCACGATCGGGTTTTACCTATCGTGCCCGATCGAAAGAGTGCCGGCCGACCTACCTGACCCACCCGACCTATCCGTCCCACGCGGCGCGAAGCGCCGCGCCTGCTGCGTCAGAACGTGAATCTCAGCCCCAGCTGACCCACGCGCTGCTCCGGACGACGGAAATCGCCGGAATACGTGGTGGGCTCGAGGAGCGCCGGATCCGGCAGGCCCGTCGCCGGGATGTTGACGCGCGCCCGGAAATTGCTCGGGTTGATGTTGTTGAACAGGTTGAACACCTCGCCGATCGCCTCGACGTGCATGCGGCTGCCGAGGTTGAACACCTTCGCCACGCGCAGGTTCGTTTGCGTCTGCGACATCCCGCGCCCGCAGTTCACCGTCTCGCAGTTGCCCAATTCCCTGAACGTCGTCTGCGTCGAGACGCCGCCGACGTTGGTCGGCGCGTTCGCATCGAACGAGTCGACCGCGTACGCTTTCGCCGGGATGTCGAGCGCGTCGCCATCGAGGTTCAGATCGCGGCCGTCGATCAGGTTCACCGGGAGCGCAGAGCGGAACAGGTAGATCGGCGCCACGCGGATGCCGTACTTGAGCAGGAACGTCGCGCTGATGCTGACCAGATGACGCGCGTCGGTCGTGGCGTTCGGACCGAACTGGCGCGGATCGTTGAACGGGTTGTTGGGATCCTGGATGTTCGCGGTATTCAGCTCGTCGGCCGCGTTGCCGATCGTGCTGAGGCCCCGCTGCAGCGTGTAATTCGCGCTGAAGTCCACGCCGTGCGAGAGCCGGCGCCGCACGCTGAGAACCATCGCATTGTACTGGCTCTCGCCGCGGCTGACCGCCGGACGCGTACCGTTGGTGTTCGGCGTGATCGTCGGCACGACGGCCGCGAGACGCCGCGGGTTCGACAGGCTGCCCGGAATGCGCTGGTTGACTCGCGGGCGGAAGTTCAGGTCGCGGCCGAGCGCGTTGACGTAGTCGACCGAAAGCACCGTGTCCGAGTTGAGCTCGTGCGACCAGCCGGCGTTGCTCTGCATCTGATAGGGCGCTTGCAGCCGCGGATCCACGAACTGGCCGAACAGCGGGAACGCGCCGGGCGTCACCTGGTTCTGGCTCGCGATCGTCGTGAGCGGATCGCCGGCGTGGTAGAACGTGCCGTCGGCTTTCCGGATGCCGTTGGTGACGTTGACGTTGAAGACCTGCCCGAAACCGGCGCCGGTCGAGTCGGCCGCCGCGAACAGCACGTTCGAGTTCGTGTAGCCGACGTCCGTGTAGACGCCCCACCCGCCGCGGATGATGTCCTTGCCGTCGCCGCGCAGGTCGTAGACGCCGCCGATGCGCGGCTGAACGTTGTTGTAGTCCTCTCGCGGCGTGAGCCCGAAGTTCTCCAGGCCGGCGATGCCGCTCAGCTTCCCGGCGGCGCCAGCCGCCTGGAGCGCGACGAAGTTCGGGTTCTTCGACTCGTCGAACTGATAGCCGGTCATCACGTCGTAGCGCACGCCGAAATTCAGCGTGAAGCGATCGGTCAGCCGCCAGTCATCCTGGAAGTAGGTGGCGAACTGCTTCATCGGGATGTTCGCCGATGAATCGCCGTCGCTCACCGTCACCAGCGAGATCGGCCCGTTCACGTCGTTGGTGATGTGCGTGTTGAACACCGCGCCCTTGCCGGTGTTGAAGGTGATGAACAGCCGCGGCTCGTTAATGAAGTTCACGCCGACCTTGAAGTCGTGGCCGAGGCCGCCCAATCCGCTGTGGTGCCACGAGAAGTCGTCGCGGAACTGGTACTTCGTCTGCTCGGTGGTCTGCGGCGTGGTGGCGTTGGCGCCAATGGTGAGGCCGTTCGGGAACGACTCGTTCGGCGCCGAGCTGCGCGACAGGATCTGGTTGCCGAAGTTCGCGTACTGGAAGATGAACTCGTTCAGCTTCGATCCCGAGAGCACCCAGTTGTGATTGAGGTTGACCGAGTGGTACTTGTTCGTGCTGTCGCCCCAGTTGTCGAAGGTGCTGTTCGGCGCGGCGTTGTACGGCTGCGAGTTGATGTCGTGGCCGTAGCGGACTGACAGGAACTGCGCCGCGTTCAGGCTCGCCGTCACCTTGGTGGAGAGCGGCGTTTCGCGATACGGCACCGGGAAGATGCCGTCCTTGTCGGGGAACAGCCCCTGCGTGTTGACGCGCTGCGTCTTGTCCTGCTGCGTGCGCTCGATGGCGAAGAAGAAGTGCGCGCGGTCCTTCGCGATCGGGCCGCCGAAGCTGCCGCCGAACTGGCTCTGCCGGTAGTCGCCTTTCTCCGCGGTGCCGGTGCCGTTGATCTGGGGCAGCTTCTCGGTCTCGGTGAGCGCGTTCATCGACTTGTCGCGGAAGAACTCGAACGCACTGCCGTTGAAGGTGTTGGCGCCGCTCTTGGTGACGACCGCCAGGACGCCGCCATTGCTGCGGCCGTATTCCGCCTTGAAGCGCTGCGTCTGGAAGTTGAACTGCTCGATCGCTTCGAGCGGAAACGCCTGCAGCTGGCCGCCGACGGTGTCGTCGTTGTTGTCGCCGCCGTCGATCAGATAGTTGATGTTCCGGCCGGCGCCGCCGTTCACCAGCGGCGCGTACTGCGTGCTCTTGGTCGGGTCGCTGTGGAAGCTGAGGCCGACGCCGGGAACCGTCGCCGCGAGGTTGGCGAACTGCCGGCCGTTCAGCGGGAGGTTCTCGATCCGCCTCACGTCGACGACCTGGCCCACGTTCGAGGCCGTCGTCTGAATCAGCGGCGTCGCGCCGGTGACGTTCACCGTCTCGGCGAGTGCCGCCACTTTCATCGGGAAGTCGACATTCTGGACCTGCGCGACGTTCACCTCGATGTCCTTCTTCAGCACCGTGGAGAAGCCTTGCAGTTCCGCCTGGACCTCGTAGATGCCGACCGGCAGCGCGCCGATGCGGTACAGGCCTTCCGGGTCTGTCGTTTCAGTGCGCGTGAAACCGGTGGACGGGCTCTTTGCCGTCACCGTCACGCCGGGCATTGCCGCGCCTTGCTCGTCCACCACACGGCCGGTGATCGCGCCGGTGGTCTGCTGGGCGTACGCGGCAGCGCCGGTGAGCAGTAGAACGATGACTGCCCGTACAAGCGTCCTTGTCATCCATTCCTCCACAAATCTGCCGGAAACTTGCAAGAGACTGTCCGACTCCGGACCGCGGTCGACTACGGTCGCCGACCCGGATCGAACACACCAGCTTACTTCTTCGTTACATCCAGTGTGAACCCCCACTTTCAGTGGGTGTCACAGTGTGAAGTGGCTGTAACGAGTGCAGTCGACTTCGCCGAGGGTTCTGGCTATTGCAGCGCGCGGATCAAGCGCTCGACCTCGGCGCGTTGCGGCGCGGAGGGGGGCAGCCGCGCCAGCAGTTCGCGGGCCGCGGCAGCCGCGTCGCCCCGGCGGCCGGATCTCGCATAGGCAAGCGCGAGGTTGAAGCGCGCCTCGTGCAGGTCGGGATCGCGAGTCAGCGCCGCGGTCAGCGATTGAATGCCCGCCGCCAGATCGCCACGCGTCACCTGCAGGATGCCGACGTTGGCGATGACCACCGGGTTGTCCGGCTCGCGCCGGCTGGCTTCAGCGAGCGCCTGTGCGGCGCCCGCGAGATCGTTTCGCCGGCCGAGGCAGGTCGCGAGTCCCAGGTACGCGTCGACGCCGGGCAGGCCGCTGCTGGCCGCGCTCGTGAACTCGCGCTCGGCGTGCGCGCAGTCGTTGTTGGCGAGCTGCAGGTAGCCGAGCCGCAGGTGCATCTGGCCGTTGCCGGGGTCGTGCTCGAGGATCGTTTCGAGCGCGCGCTCGAGGGCGCTCCCCGACAGTTCACCGGCGATCATCTGCGCCATCTGCGCGGCGACCTCGCGGCGATCCTTCGGATCGACACGCAGCGCTGAGGGATCGCGCGGGCCACCCGGCATGCTGTAGCCGAGCGCACGCAGCCGCTCGAGGCCGCTGGTATCGACGATCTTCGAGTCGGGCAACCGTGCCGGCGAGTAGCGATCGGCCTTCGCGTTGAGTGTCGCCGCGGTCGCCTGCTGCGCCGACACGACGTTCTGCTCCTCGCGCGGATCGCGCTCCACGTCGAACAGCTCCGGCCTCGGCGCGGCGATGTACTTCCAGGTGCCGGACCGGATCGCGCGCAGCGGCGACCAGCCGAACTCGAACAGCGGCGCGAACGATTCTGCGTAGAGCTCGCGGTTCGGCAGCGTGTCGCCGGTGAGCGCCGCGGCCACGTCGATGCCGTCGACATCGTTCATCGTCCAGCCCAGGGCGCGCGCGAGCGTCGGCGCCACGTCGGCGAGCGTGACGGCCGCGCCGACGCGCGTCCCGGCCGCGATCGCCGGTCCGTTGAGGATCAGCGGCACGCGCAGCGTCGTGTCGTAGACGAAGATGCTGTGCGCGAACTCGTCGTGCTCGCCGAAGGCCTCGCCGTGATCGCCGGCCGCGACGATCAGCGTCTCGGCGCGCGCGCTGCCGAGGGCGTCGAGCAGCCGGCCGATTTCGCGATCGGCGGTTGCGATCTCCTCGTCGTACCGGTCCAGCACCGGCCGCTGCGAGGCTGGATCGCCGTACGGCGCGTGAGGCTCGAAGAAATGCACCCACAGGAAGAACGGGGCTGGCGGCTGAGTGCCGGGGGCCAGCTGCTGGAGCCAGGCGATCGCGTCGTCGACGACGGCTGACGCCGGGCGCTCGTTGGCGATCTGGCCGTTCGGCTGGCGCGGCAGTTGATCGCCGTAGACGTCGAAGCCACGATTGAGGCCGAACTGATGATCGAGCGGGAATGCGGCGACGAACGCCGCCGTCCTGAAGCCGCGCGCGTGGAGCTCGGTCGCGAGCGTCGGGACCGTGGCCGAGACGGGCATGCCGTTGTCTCGCGCGCTGTGCCCCGGAGGATAGCGGCCGGTCAGCAGCGTGGCATGCGACGGCAGCGTGATCGGTGCCGCTGCATAGGCACGATCGAACCGCGCCCCGCTGGCGGCAAGCGCGTCGAGGGTGGGCGTCCGCGCGCGCGTGTAGCCGTACGCGCCGACATGATCGGCGCGCAAGGTATCGATCGTGATCAGCAGGAGATTATGGGCTCGCGCCCGCACCGGCTGCGGCGCATCGCGGCGGCAGGCGGAAAAGCAACCGCAGAGAACGCAGAGCGCGCAGAAAATGATCACAAGAGGTTTTTGCTCTGCGGTCTCTGCGCACTCTGCGGTTGCTTTCCGGCGAGTCATCGCGTCGCCTGCAGAGCCGCGAGCAGCTTCCTGGCGGCGTCCTTCTCCTTCGGCGCGCCCTGCGCGGCGAGTACTTTGCGGTACGCGTCGGCGGCGCGCGCCATTTCGCCGGCCTGCTGCAGCGCGATGCCGAGATTGAGCTGCGCCTCGACGAGCGACGGCGACGCCGCGACCGCGCGCTCGAGCCACGGCACTGCAGCGGCGGGCTGCTGCGCTTCGACCAGCAGCACGCCGAGCCCGTTGGCGGCATCGGCGTACCCCGCGTCGGCCTCGAGCGCGCGGCGGTACGCCTGCCCGGCGCCTGCCGCGTCGCCCGAGGCCCGCCGCGCGTTGCCGAGATTGGTCCAGTACGACGCGTTGTTCGGATCGAGGGCGGTGGCGCGCCCGAACGATTGCGCCGCCTCCGCGGCCCGCCCCGCCTGGATCGCGAGAAGCCCCAGGCCATTCATCGCCGGCGCGTTGTTCGGATCGAGCGCGATCGCCGCCTGGTCCGCGCGCGACGCTTCCTCGCTCAGCGACTCCGCGAGCGGTCCGGCAGACGCCGACGCCGCCTCGCGCGCGGCGGCCGCGAGGTCGTGGAGCAGCGTCGCATCCGTCGGCCACCGGCGCGCGGCCTGGCGATACACGTCGAGCGCGGCGACCGGGCGGCCCGCATCCTTCAACGCACGCGCATAGGTGGTTTGGAACACGCTCGCGTCGGGATGGGCGGCGGCCAGCCCTCTTAACGCGTCGACTGCCGTCGGTCGATGCGCGTTCAGCGTGCTCAGCGCGTCCTCGAAGGCGTTCCACGCGCCGATGGTCGTGCGCGGGTTGACGGCGCTCGATCCTGCCGGCGGTCGTGCCGAGCTCGCGACGTAGCCCAGCGCACGAAGGCGCTCCTGCGCGTCCGCCGCGATCGCCGGCTGCGTAGCGCTCGCGGCCGCATGGATCGCGTCGGCGCGCCCCGACATCGCTGCGGCGATCGCCGCCTGCTGCGCCGCGACGTCGTGCTCTTCACGCGCATCGTTCTGCAGGTCGTAGACCTCCGTCGCCGAACCGGCGCGAATCACCTTCCAGCGTCCGTCGGTCAACGCCCGCAGCGGCGACCATCCAGCAACGCGCGGATATTCAGTTTCGCTGTAGAGATCTGGCGCTCTTTCCGACCCACCTGACCTTCCCGACCCACTTGACTCGCCGCGCCGGACCGTCGTCAGAAGATTGCGCCCGGTCATCTCAGACGGCGGCGTCACGCCGGCTGCCCGCAAGATCGTCGGCGCGATCTCGTTGAGGCTGACGGCGGCGTCGCTCGTTTCCGGAACGCGACCTGGCGCCGCGATCACGAGCGGCACGCGCAGCGTCGAGTCGTAGAGCAGCATCCCGTGCGTCCGCTCTTTGTGCTCGCCCAGCCCTTCGCCGTGATCGCCGGCGACGATGATCAGCATGCGATCGAGGACCTGCATCAGGCGCAGCCGGGAGAACAATCGCGCCACCTGCGAATCCGCATACGCGATCTCATCGTCGTACGGCGTTTTCGTCCGGCCTCGATAGTCGGGCGGTGGATCGTACGGGGCGTGCGGATCGTAGAGGTGGATCCAGACGAAGAAGGGATTGGGGATTGGGGATTGGGGATTAGAGGGATTGGTGACTGCCGGATTGGTGCGTGCGAACCACTCGAGCGCCCGATCGATCACGGCGCCGGCCGGACGCTCCGCTTCGAGGCGCTCGCTCGCGTCCGGATCGCGCGGGATCTGATCGTCGTACGTGTCGAACCCCTGCGCGAGGCCGAAGCGCCGGTCGAGAACGAACGCGCCGACGAACGCGGCCGTCCGATACCCCGCGTCCTTCAGCAGGCGCGCGATCGTGCGGTGCGACTCGGCGAGCGATCCGCCACCGTTTTCGCGGATCCCGTGCTGCGGCGGGAGCAGGCCGGTATGAATCGTCGCATGCGACGGCAGCGTCAGCGGCACCGCGGTCCGGGCGTTCGTGAAGCGGAGTCCTGACGCGGCGAGCCGGTCGATCGCCGGCGCGACGCCGGTCCCGATCCGATCGGCGCGGAAGGTGTCGATGGTGATCAGCAGGACGTCCGGACGGGCGGCCGGGTGCGGCGCCGTGCCGCCGCCACACCCAGCCAGAGACATGGCTAATGGCTGAAGGCTAATGGCTATGGTCAATGCGGATCGTATCAGCGACATGGCTGAGGGCTGATGGCTGATGGCTATGGTCGATGGACGAACTATCTTCCGAATGCCATCAGCCATGAGCCATAAGCCCTCACACATCCTTTCGTTCCGCGGCATCCGGTCGATTCTAACAAGCAGGTACAATCGGCGCGTTCATGTCCAGCTTCCCGGCGACGCGTCATTCGATCGTTGCGGCGATCCGCAGCGACCGGACGGAGGTCCGCCGGTCGGCGTTCGACGCGTTGGTCCGCGCGTACTGGAAGGCGGTGTTCAAGTACGTGCGCCTGAAGTGGCACGTGTCGCCCGACCAGGCCGCCGACCTCACGCAGGCGTTCTTCCTGCGCGCGTTCGAGAAGGAGTTCTTCGCCGCATTCGATCCGTCGCGCGCCCGGTTCCGGACTTTTCTTCGCACCTGCCTCGACCGGTTCGTCGCCAACGCGCGCCAGGCCGACGGCCGGCTGAAACGAGGCGGCGGCGTGACGCTGGTGCCGATCGATCTGCCGGAGGCCGAACGCGAGCTCCAGCAGCAGGCGGCCAACGCCGTCGCCGATTTCGACCTGTTCTTCCACCGCGAATGGCTGCGGAGCCTGTTCGCTGACGCCGCCGCACGGCTTCGCGACGCCTGCGCTGCGCGCGGACGGCCGCACCGTTTCACGCTGTTCGAGCTGTACGACCTCGCAGACGAGGATGATGATCGCCCGTCGTATGCGGAGCTGGCGCGCCGTTTCGACCTGTCGGCCGCGGACGTCACCAACGAGCTCGCGGCGGCGCGGCGCGAATTCCGCCGCCTGGTGATGGCGGCACTGCGCGAGCAGTGCGCCACCGACGACGAGTTCGAAGCGGAGCTGCGGGCCCTCGGCGGATGATCTCCGAGCGCGCGCTCGATCGGCTGTCTGCCATGTTTGGCGCGCCTGACCTCAGCGGCACACGCTACGAGGTTCTCTCCGAGCTCGGTCGCGGCGGCATGGGGATCGTCTATCTGGCGCGCGACACGGCGCTCGACCGCGAAGTCGCGCTGAAGATCGTCGACCGCGCGGACGGCGGCACCGGCAGCGCAGCACCGGCCGCGCTCGCGCACGAAGCCCGCATCCTCGCGCGGCTGGAGCATCCCGGCATCGTTCCGGTCCACGACTTCGGCGAGCTGCGCGACGGCCGCGTCTACTACGCGATGAAGCGCGTGCGCGGCGAGCGCCTGGACGCGTGGCTCTCCGCCGGCCGCGATCTGCCGGACCGCCTCGCGGTATTCCTCCGCGTCTGCGACGCCGTCGCCTTCGCCCACGCCCACGACGTCGTCCACCGCGACCTGAAACCGGAGAACGTGATGATCGGCGGGTTCGGAGACGTGCTCGTCCTCGACTGGGGCATCGCGAGAACCGAGAACCAGAACCCTAAGAACCAGAAGCAGAACCCCAAGAACCAGAACCCCGAGAACCAGAACGAGAACCCCGGACCCCGAACCGCGAACCCCGAACTCGTCGCCGGCACCCCCCACTACATGGCCCCTGAGCAGCGTGCCGGCGCGATCGACCGCCGTTCAGATATTTACGCGCTTGGCGTGATGCTGCGCGATCTCGGTGGCGTCGCGCCGCTGGCGGCGATCGCCCGCAAGGCGCAGGCCGAGGATCCCGGCAGCCGGTATCAGACCGTTCAGGAGCTTGCCGCGGACGTCCAGCGGTTCCTCGCGGGACGCGCCGTCGCCGCGCATCGTGAGCCGCTCCTCGAGCGCATCGTCCGCATCGGCCGGCGCAACAAGGTTGCGATTGTGCTGGTCCTCACCTACCTGGCCGTCCGCATGCTGCTGCTGTGGCTCGCGCGAGTCTAAGGCTGATTTCAAATCGGGGTCTAAAGAATCGCCTGGCTGGCGCGTAACAGAGTCTCTGGAGGCACACGGTGAACAAACTGCTGTTCGCGACCTTGCTCGGCGGGTTTCTCGGAATTTTCGACGGCCTGACGGCGCTCTTCACGCCCGAAGTCCGATCGCAGATTGTCGGGATCGTGATCGGCTCGACCATCAAGGGCCTGTTGACCGGGGTCATCATCGGCTTCTTCGCGACGAGAGTGCAGTCGCTTCTCGCGGGAACGATCTTCGGCCTGATCGTCGGCGGCTTCTTCGCCTATCTGATTCTCCTGATGAACCCCGGGCACGCGCTCAACATCATGCTGCCGGGATGTCTGGTCGGGGTGATCGTGGGCTACGCCGCGCAGCGACACCAGGCCGGCCGCGCACGCGACGTCGCGCGCAGCGTATAGCGCGCCGGTCGTCGAGCCGCTGCCGCCCCCGAGCGCGCGTGACGCCCCTTCTCACTTCAGCGTGTCTCTCAGCGCCTCGAAGAACACCTGGGCCGCCTCGGCCACGGCGTCGAGCGGCATGCGCTCCGCGTCGCCGTGCATCGAGGCCGCGATGTCCGCCGACAGGATGGCCGGGAAAATCCCGTAGCTCTTCACGCCACGCGGGCGGAACGCATTCGAATCGGTTCCGTACGGAATCAGGATCGGCGTCACGACGGCGTCGGCGTGGCGCCGCTTGATCGCGGCTTCGAGGCTGCGGAACAGCGGCGAGTCCTGCGGCGTGACGACGGGATCGTCCGACTCGTTGATCAATTCGATCCTGATCGACGGGTCGCCGAGCCGCTGACGGACCTCGGCGAGCCATTGATCCCTGGTCGTGCCCGGCAGCACGCGGCAGTCGATGCCCGCTTCGGCGACGGACGGAATCACGTTGATCTTCGGCGGATCGCCGACGCCCGAGCGGAACCAGGTGAGGGCGATCGTCGAGTGCTGGATGGCGTTGGTGAACTTGTTCTCCGCGAACGCGCCGACCCTGGCGTGCATCACGTCGAGCACGGACGGCTCGCCCTTCGGCGATGGCGATGCGGCAGGCGCCGCCACGGGCGTGAGCAATCGGGCCAGCGCGCGCACCAGGCGATCGTTCGGGTTCTGATCGTTCGGCTGGCTGCCATGACCGGCGACCCCTTCGGCGCGCAGCTTGAGCCAGACGATCTTCTTTTCGGCGACGGAGATTCCGTAGACCAGCTTGTTCGGCGCGAACAGGTCGCGGCTGCCGAACCCGCCTTCGTCGATCACGTACTCGGGATCGAGCTCGGCGAAGTGGTTCGCGATCATCCAGCGGGCCCCCATCGCGCCGCCGACTTCCTCGTCGGGTTCGGCGAGGAGGATGACGTCGCGCGCCAGCGGCACACGCTCTCGCTTCAGGCGCAGGAACGCGAGCAGTTGCGCGACGCCTTGTCCCTTCATGTCCATCGCGCCGCGCGCCCAGAGCTCGTTGCCCTGGATCGTCGGCGCGAACGGGTCCGTCTTCCACTGCGCGCGATCGGCGGGCACGACGTCCATGTGATGGAGCAGCACGACCGCTTTGCCCGACGGCGGCGATGCGGTCGCCTCGAGCCGCGCGTAGACGATCGCTCTGCCAGGCGCCGACTCGTAACGCGTGACCGGGATACCGTCACGCTCGAGAATCCCGGCGAGGAAGTCGGCTGCCTTGCGCGTGTCGCCGGGCGGATTGGAAGTGTCGATCGCCACGTACGCCGTCAGCAGCCGCTCCACCTCAGCGCGGCCGCCCTCCGCTTGCTCGCGTGCAGACAAGGGCACAACGGGCGACAAAGGAAAGAGAGGAGAGGCGGCGCTGACGAGACAGACAGCAATCACCGACACGATCAAGCCGACCGCCTTCGTTTCCTTTGTTTCCTTTGTTGCCCTTTGCGCCCTTGTCATGTCTTCAAACCGCCTCGAAGGTGCCCGTTTCCCTGTTCTTCCTGACGTGGTCCCACTCGAAATACCGCCCGTTCATCGCGAGGTAGATGCCCGGCGGGAGCACCTGCGCGAAGGACAACGCGCTGCCGAGATTGAACAGACCGTCGGAGCTGCCGAAGGCGTACGGAATCATCGCGCCGGTCAGGACGATCGTCTTGCCCGCGTCGGCTGGCAGCCCGAGCGCCAGCGCCGTCGCGGTCTCGACCATCGTGTCGGTCCCGTGCGTGATCACGATGCGCGTCTCGTCGGCCTGACGGCACTGCTCGACGATGAGCGCGCGGTCGGCGTCGGTCATGTCGAGGCTGTCGATCATCATCAGCGTCCGCATCGACACTTCGACGCGGCTCCGGCCGAGGCGCAGCATCTCCTGGAGGTGCGTGTCCTCGAAATAGAGCGCGCCGGTGAGCTCGTTGTATTCCTTGTCGAAGGTGCCGCCGGTGACGAGGATGCGGATGGACATGGCTGAGTAGCGTCGGGGCTGGCCCCGTTCCCTACTCCTGGTCCGTCACGTTCTTCGCCACTCCGTCGCCGGCCGCCGACAGATACAGCGCGTTGAAGAGCATGGGGAGCGTCGCGTGCGTCTGCGCGCGGTGCTGCGGCCGCAGACCGAACAGCACGACCCGGCCGGGATTCATGTCGATCGCCACGACGGCGGCGCGGCCGGCCATGAGCTCCTCGCCTTTCAGCCAGCCGGACGCGATCACGTCGCTGTTCGGATAGCGCGCCACCACCGTGGTGCGCTGCGACGCAAACCCCTCGACGATCGAGAAGAACGGGCTGTTGATGTAGAAGCCGTAGCTGGACGCCGCCATCGCACGACCGAGCGGATGCTGCGTGTCCACCTCGATCTTGAGAATCGTGCCCGGCGCGAAGTGCTGTTCGCGGGTCAGCCCCTTCTTCAGGTTCCGCACCGGAATCGGCAGCCGCTCGATCGCGAGATCGCAGGCGCTGCCCATCGCGATCAGCGTGCCGCCGTCGGCGATGAACTCCTTCAGGTGCTCGACGCCGATCTCGCCGATGCCGCCGCGATACTCCGGCCGGATCGTGTTCGCCTCATAGCCGTCCACGATGCTCCGCGCGTCCTGGTCGGCGAGGATGATCGCGTCGAACTTCTGCCGCAGCTTGCCGGCGCGCAGGTCGGCGTTGTGAATCGATGTGAGGGTGAACTCGTACTGTTCGAGCACCCAGCGCGTCCAGCCCTCGTCCATGTTCCCGCCGGTCCACGGCTGATACATGGCGATGCGGGGAGGGCGGACCACGACGGGTTCGGGGTTCGCGGTTCGGGGTTCGGGGTTCTGGTTCTCGTTCTGGTTCCGGGATCTGGTTCTGGGTTCTCGGTTCTGGTTCTGGTTCGGGGTTCTGGGTTCGGCTGACGCCTGGACCTTCAGGCCGACGTCGTGTGCGAGCTGTTCGACCTTGCCGCGCTGCGCGCCGGAGACGACGACGTGCGACGGGCCTTCGAAGGCGACGCGGGCGCCGTCCTTCAGCAGGCGGTTGATCGCGATCGCGGAGTCGGCGCCGTTGTAGTCGAAGGTGAAGCGCGTGCCGGTCCCGGTCAACTCGCCGGCGATCGCCGGCGCGCCCTCCAGCTTCGTCAGCTTCAGGTCCGGCAGCGCCCCTTTCACGAACGTCGTGTCGACGCCAAGCAGCATGCCGAGCGACCAGGCGGTCACGTCGTATGGCGGCTCCGGCGGGGCATTGGGTCCACGGCGCACTTCGGGATAGGTCTGCTTCTCGAGCATGTCCTTCGCGTAGCGCGCGAAGACCTGCGTCATCGGAATCACGAACGTACCCGCCGCGTAGGTCTTTCCATCTGCCTCGAATTGACTGCCGGCGCGATACACCTCCACGCCGGCCATCTGCAGCGTGCCGACCAGGTGGGCGGCCTCGCGAGGATCGTGCTGCGCGTCCGGCGCGACGACAATCGCCGACGGATTGCTCTTCGTTCCGTCCTCGACCGTCTGCCGGTTCACTTCGTAGATCTGCCGCAGGATGGTCTCGCGCCGATCCGCGCCTGCCTCGAGCAGCGCCATCGTCGCGACGAGCTCGTAGTCGACGATGTCGCGCAGCGTCCAGCGGCCGCCCATCCAGGGACGCGGATACTCGGTCCGCGGCGTGATGTCGGTTGGCGCCGGCAGCGGCTCGTTGGTGAACTGCGGTCCGCCTCGTCCGCCTCCTTCACCGCCACGGCCACCAGCGGCGGGCGGCCGGCCGGGGACGGCGCGCTGCTGCTCCATCGGCGCCGCGACGCGCGCGCTCGCGACCTCGGTGAGCAGACCGATCTGATTGTGCCACCAGCCGCTCCACGCCATCGCCCCTTCCCAGAAGTTCGTGTAGGTGGAGTTGTAGATGATCCCTTCCATGCCGGCGGCCTCGAGCGCGGCGGCCTGCGATTGCCCGAGGATGCCGTTCCACCGGTAGATCAGCGGGTGCACGTTCAGGTTGATCGGATCGGTGGCCGGCATGACGAAAATCCGCGCGCCGTTGCTCCCCATCTGGTGCTCGTCGAGCCACACCGCCGGAAACCAGTCGTGCCACAGCAGCCGCGCCGTGTGCTGGCTCTCCTTCTGGGTGAACATGTACATGTCGCGGTTGTTGTCGTGGCCGACGTACGGGTGATAGAGGTAGGGAATCGGGCTGTTCGCGTACTCGGTGCCGACGTTCCGGTTGAACCAGTCGGTGACCAGAATCTGGCCGTCGGGATTGAGGCTCGGCACCAGGATGAAGATCACGTTGTCGAGAATCTTCTTCACTTCGGGCGCGTCGCTGGTCGCGAGACGATGCACCAGCTCGATCGACATCTGCGTCGCGCCGATTTCGGTCGCGTGGATGCTGCAGGTGATCAACAGGACGAGCTTGCCCTGGCGGAAGATCTCATCCCGCTCCGCATCGCTCGGGGCGCCGTCCTGGAAGTACAGCTTCCGCTCGAGGCGCTTGTAGCGGTCGAGATTCTTCAGCGTGTCCGGCGCGCTGATCTCGACCGCAATGAACGGATTGTTGCTGCTCGTCTTCCCGAGCTCGCGGACGCGCACGCGGTCGGAGTTCGCCGCCGCGAGCTTCATGTACTCGACGATCCTGTCCCACCGGGCGAGCTTGTTGTCGGCGCCGACGCGGTGCCCGAGAAACTGCTCGGGTGTCTGAAGAGTGGCCGCGGTAAGGACGAGCGTCGACGCGAGCGCGACGACGACACAGGCGAGCGAGCGGCGGAGCCTCATCCAATCCTCCCGGAGCGAAGCCGGCGAACTCCTTACTATCGCACGGTGACGACGGCT
Organism: Vicinamibacterales bacterium; assembly: GCA_035259385.1. GTDB lineage: Bacteria > Acidobacteriota > Vicinamibacteria > Vicinamibacterales > CAVVIG01 > QHWK01. The sequence goes on from DATFWL010000267.1 coordinate 18,196, forward strand.
TCGTTCGACGGCCCGCTGCGCCCGCACGACGCGTTCGCGCGCACGCGCACGACATGCCCGCGGCCGCGCGAGGCGTGCTCATGGCGCGGCATTGTAGGATCGAAGCCATGCGCGCCACCAGAGTTCCGACCCGCATGGACGCCGTGCAGCCGCCGATTGTGCCGGTGATCGGCGATCTGATCCGCCAGGTGCCCGGCACGATCTCGCTTGGCCAGGGCGTCGTGCATTACGGACCGCCGCCGGCGGCGGTGAACGTCGCCCGCGAAGCGCTCGCGAATCCCGACACGCACAGTTACCAGGACGGCGCCGGCATGCGGGCGCTGATCGGCGCCATCGAGGACAAGCTGCAGCGCGACAACGCGATCGACGTCGCTCGCGGCACGCGCGTGATCGTGACCGCCGGCGCCAACATGGCGTTCGTGCATGCGCTCCTCGCCATCACCACGCTCGGCGACGAGGTGATCCTCCCGGTGCCGTTCTATTTCAACCACGAGATGGCGATCCAGATGACCGGCTGCGCGCCGGTGCGGGTGGTGACCGACGAGCGTTATCAGCTCGACGTCGACGCCATCCGGCGCGCGATCACCCCGCGCACGCGCGCGATCGTCACCGTCACGCCGAACAACCCCACCGGCGCGGTCTACCCGGAAGCAGCGCTTCGCGCGGTCAGCCGCCTGTGCCAGGATCGCGGCCTCTATCACATCAGCGACGAGGTGTACGAGTACTTCACCTACGGCGCCGCGCGCCACGTCTCGCCGGCGTCGTTCGACGGCGCCGAGCAGTACACGATCTCGCTGTTCTCGTTGTCGAAGGCGTACGGCTTCGCCGGCTGGCGGATTGGCTACATGGCGTTTCCGGCGCCGCTTGCCGACGCGATCATGAAGGTCCAGGACACCGTGCTGGTCTGCCCGCCGGTGATCTCGCAGATCGCGGCGGTCGCGGCAATGGGCGTCGGTCCGGCGTACTGCCGGCGCCAGCTCGAGGCGCTGTCCGAGATTCACGACATCGTCACCGGCGAGCTGCGAACGCTCGAGCCGCTGTGCACGGTGCCGCCGGCCGACGGCGCCTTCTACTGTTTCCTGCGGGTGAACGCCGACGCCAATCCGATGGAGGTGGCGGAGCGGCTGATTCGCGAGCATCGCGTCGCCGTGATTCCCGGCACCGCGTTCGGCCTGGCCGATGGCTGCTACTTCCGCGTCGCCTACGGCGCGCTCCAGAAGGAAACGGTGTCGGAGGGAATCGGCCGGCTGGTCAGCGGACTTCGGAAGATACTTGTCAGTGTCAATGGCTGATGGCTGATGGCTGATGGCTATGGCAAAGGGTTTAACGACTGGCTCTTGCCACCAACCATCAGCCATCAACCATCGCCATCAGCCATCAGCCATCAGCCCTTGACAGCGCGCGCCGCGTGCATTTCAGGGAGGCGCGCGTCCCACGGATGCGCCTCTTCGAGTGCACGGGCCACTTGCAGCACGACATGCTCCTGCGCGTGCGGTGCGCCGATCTGGATGCCGATCGGCAGCTCGGTCGAGTGCATCGCCAGCGGCAGCGAGATGGCGGGCGTGCCCATGATGTTGTGAGGCAGCGTGAACTGGCAGGTGCCGCAGTAAATCGTCTCGATGAGGTTCTCCATCGTCACGTCGGTGCGCCCGAGGTTGTAGGTGCCCCACGGCTCGGCGACGCGTGGCGTGGTGGGTGACAGCCAGACATCATGGTGCGTGAAGAAGCGCGCCAGCTGGCGGCGGCTCGTGTTGATGGCGGCGATCGCGGCGACGAACTGCGCCGCCGTCATCTGCTGCGCGTACTCGTAGATCATGAAGACGACCGGCTCGAGCGTGTCGCGGCCGATCCGGTGGCCGCTGCGCGCCGCGTAGCCGTCGAGCCTGAGATCGAAACCGAAGAACCAGACGTCGGTCATCGCCCGCATCGCCGCGAGGCCGTCGAACGCCGGCGAGGCCTCCGCGACGCGGTGGCCCATCGTCTCGAGCAGTGCGGCGGTGTCGCGCACCGCCTGCGCCACTTCGGGATCGACCGCGACGCCCATGAGCGGCATCGTCGACCAGCCGATGCGGAGGCCGGTCGCGCGCCGGCTGGCGAGCACGGCGTAGCGTTCCTCGGGCTTCGGAATGAAAAACGGATCGCCGACCTGCGGAACCGCGAGGCAGTCGAGCATCGCCGCGGCGTCGCGCACGCTTCTGGTCTGCACGAAGTTCTGGCCGAGCCCGTAGCCGTTCTCGTCCTGCAGCGGTCCGAGCGACACGCGGCCGCGGGACGGCTTCAGCCCGACGCCGCCGCAGAAGCTGGCCGGAATGCGGATGGATCCGGCGATGTCCGAGCCGTGCGCCATCGGCACGATCCCCGCAGCGACGGCGGCCATCGCGCCGCCGCTCGATCCCCCGGCGGAGTAGCCGGCTCTCCACGGCGTCGAGGTGTTGCCGTACAACGCCGTCTCGGTGGTGCCCGACATCGAGTACTCGGGCGCCGCCGATCGGCCGATGATGTTCACGCCCGCCGCGCGGAGCATCTCGGCGAGAAAGGTGTCCTGCTGCGCCACCATCCCGCGGCACAGGCGGCTGCCGAACTCGACGCGTCTGCCGGCCTCGTGACCGAAGAAGTCCTTGATCAGAAACGGCACGCCGCGGAACGGACCGCCGCCGAGCCTCCGTTCATCGAGTCCCTCGATGCGATCGGCGTAGGTTTCGACGACGGCGTTCAGGCGCGGATTGACCGCGTCAACCGCGCGGGCCGCGAGGCCGGCGAGCTCGTTCGGCGAGACGTTGCGCGTCCGGACCAGTTCTGCAAGGCCGCACGCGTCGTGGGCGGCATACTCGGCGAGCGTCAATGTAGTCGTCAGTCGATAGTCAGCAGTCGATAGTCAGGAGTCAGTAGTCAGTAGTCTACCGACTTGCGACTGACTTGCGACTGCCGACTTGCGACTGACGACTGTATTAGCGGCTTCTGTTTTCGGCCCGTCGCGCCGCCGCGCGGATGGCGACGCGCCGGCTGGCGGAGCGGGCCTTGTCCTTGTACATCCGCGCGTCGGCCTCGGTGAGCAGCGGACGCAAGTCGGTCGTGCCTGGCGGCACTTCAACGGCGCCGACGCTCAGCGCGAGGCTCGCCGGCAGTTGCCCGTCGGCGGCGGCCTCGCCGAACGCCAGCTTCAACGCATCCGCTTTCTGGCGCGCCTCCTCCTCGGTACAGGTGATCAGCACCAGGAACTCGTCGCCGCCCCAGCGGAAGACGTAGTCCGCTTCCCGGATGTTCCGCTTGAGGAAGCGCGCGACGTACTGCAGGACCTGGTCGCCGGTGTCGTGGCCGCGCGTGTCGTTGATCGCCTTGAAGTTGTCGACGTCCACGAACAGCAGCGACAGCGGCAGGCCGAAGCGCGCATGCCGCTTCAGCTCCTTCGCCTGCACCTGGTCGAGAAAGCGGCGGTTGTAGCAGGCGGTCAGCGGATCGGTGATCGCCAGCTGCACCAGATCCTCGCGGGCTGCTTCGAGGCGGCGATTGGTCATCCGCAGCTCGTAGGTCATGTCCTCGAACACGAGCAGATGGATGCCGATCACCGCCAGCACCACCAGCATCACGTCGACCATGAAGAGCTGCGACGCGGCGAGGTTTTCGGCGAGCAGCCGCGGCAGCGCGACCGCGGATGTCAGGTCGGTGATGGCGAGGCCGAGCATCACGAGTGCGGTCAGTCCGGCGCCGATCATCCGCCGCTCGACGACGACGGCGGCGTACATCGCGGCCGTCGCGAGCATGAGCGTCGCGCCGATCAGATATCCCGGCACCACGACCGTCCACGCGCCGAAGAGCAGCGGCGCGACGATGAACCACACCGCGACGGCGGCGAGCGGCTTCAGCCAGCGCGCACGCAGGTAACTGCTCTGTCGATACAGCTCGGCGCTCCACACGAACAGGAGCGCGCTGCAGATTCGCAGCAGCTGCGACACGCCGATCGCGCCGGCGGTGAGCCGCGGGCTCCGCGGCACTGCGGTCATGACCAGGAACGCGGGCGCGAGCATCAGCCAGCCGACCGCCCACGCCAGGATGAACGGCGTTCGCCGGTGTGCGTACTGAAGGAGCAGCAGGCCGCAGACGATTGCCGCACCGATCGCGCCCAGCGTACGCGGATCGAGGACGATCGGCGGTGGAATCGGCAGCGCGGTGCTCAGACGTCCAGTTCCTCGGCCTCGTCGGCTCGTTCCATGATGAAGCGGAAGCGGGCGGACGCATCCTTGCCCATCAGCTCGTTGATCACGCGATCGGTGACGATCTGATCGGTCACCTCGACGCGCAGCAGCCGCCGCGTGCGCGGGTTCAGGGTCGTCTCCCACAGCACCTTCGGCATCATCTCGCCCAGGCCCTTGAAGCGCGTGATCTCCGGCGTCGCGCGATTCCCGTTCCGGCCCTGCTGTCTCAGGATCGCGTCCTTGTGGGCATCGTCGAGCGCCCAGTGCGTGTCCTTGCCGATGTCGATGCGGTAGAGCGGCGGCTGGGCGAGGAAGACCTTGCCTTCCTGAATCAGCTTCGGCAGATGGCGGTAGATGAACGTGAGGAGCAGCGTGGCGATGTGATTGCCGTCGGAGTCGGCGTCGGCGAGGATGATCAGCTTGCCGTAGCGCAGCTTCGTGATGTCGAAGTTGGTGCCGAGGCCGCAGCCGATCGCGGTCACCAGATCCGACAGCTCCTTGTTCTCGAGCACCTTCGCGAGCGACGCGCTCTCGGTGTTCAGCACCTTGCCGCGCAGCGGCAGGATCGCCTGGCGCGCGCGGTCGCGCCCCTGCTTGGCGGAGCCGCCGGCCGAGTCGCCCTCGACGATGAACAGCTCGCTCGTCTCGGCGTTCGCGTTGGTGCAGTCGCTCAGCTTGCCAGGCAGGTTCAGGCGCGTGGAGGTGGCGCTCTTGCGCGAGACCTCGGCCTGCGCGGCGCGGCTCGCCTCGCGCGCGCGGGCGGCGAGAATGATGCGCGCGACGATCGACTCGGCCACGCTGATGTTGTGGTTCAGCCAGTGCTCGAGCGCTGGACGCACGATGCCGTCGATCGCCGACACCAGCTCGGGATTGTTCAGGCGATCCTTGGTCTGTCCCTGGAACTGCGGCTCCTGGATGAACGCGCTGAGCACGCCGGTGAGCCCCTCGCGGATATCCTCGGCGGTCAGCGTCACGCCCTTCGGCGAGAGCGTGTGCGTCTCGATGAAGTTCCGCACCGCCTTGCCGATGCCGGCGCGCAGCCCGTTCTCGTGCGTGCCGCCCGACCCGGTCGGGATGCCGTTGACGTACGAGCGCAGATGCTCGTCGGTCGCTTCGGTCCACTGCAGCACCAGATCCAGGCGCAGGCCGTCGTCCTTCGCGAGCGTGAACGGCGTCTCGTGAATCGGCTTCGCGCCACGCTCCGCGACGATCTTCTTCAGGTAGTCGACCAGCCCTTCGGTGTGCTCGAAGACGAGCTTCTCCCTCGCCGCCTCGTCCTCGAAGGTGACCTTCAGCCCCTTGTGCAGATAGCTGGCGACTTCGAGCCGTTCCGTGATGACCGCGGGATCGAACTCGATCTTCGGGAAGATCGCGGCGTCGGGATGGAAGTACACCGTCGTGCCGGTGCCGCGCGCCGGCCCCAGCTTCTTCAGCGCGCTGACCGGCTTTCCCTGCCTGAAGCGCATTTCCCAGAGCGCGCCGTCGCGCTTGACCGTGGCGACGAGATCCTTCGACAGCGCATTGACGACGCTGGCGCCGACGCCGTGCAGACCGCCGGCCGTCTTGTAATTGCCGTGCTCGAATTTTCCGCCGGCGTGGAGCACGGTGAAGATCACCTCGAGCGCGCTTTTCTTCGACGTCGGATGCTTGTCGATCGGAATGCCGCGGCCGTCGTCCTCGATCGTGATCGAGGATCCGTTGGCGTGCAGCGTGACGCGGATGTTCGACGCATAGCCGTTCATCGCTTCGTCGACGGCGTTGTCGAGCACTTCCCAGACGAGGTGGTGCAGGCCGGCGGATCCGACACCGCCGATGTACATGCCGGGCCGCTTGCGGACGGCCTCCAGCCCTTCCAGGACGGTGATGTCTTTCGCGGTGTAGTTCGTGGCTGCCATCTGTCTCCGAGGCGAATTGTACCGCGTATATAATGTGCCCTTTCCTCGACGGCCGCGGTTCGACCTGTCCACCGGCTGGAAGGAAGTAGGTCCCGTGTACCGCCCGCTTGCGTCGTCGCTTGTCGCGGCGTTCGTCGCGCTGGCTCTGGCTTCTCCCTCGGTGGCGTCGGTGGCGTCCGAAGACGTCCCTGTGCCGGGGGGCACGGCCGCCTTTGCGCAGGCATTCGGCATCGATCCCGCCCCGGACCGCTCGCGCTTCCTGTACGAAATGATCCGGCTGCTCTATAACGCCCCCGAAGGCCGGCGGCCGGCAGCCGAGGCCTACCTGCAGATGCTGCGCCAGGCCGCGTCGCGCGGCGCGAGGTTTCCGGACGAGCGCGCGAGCGATCGACGCGGCGAGGCGGCGAACGAACTGGTGCCGATCCCCCTGTCCGTCGATCTGTGGAGCACGATCCTCCGGCGCAGGCTGGCGCCGCGGGAGATCGTGACCATGCTGATCGCCGACCGGGGCGCCGCGTTGATCTGCCTCGGCCTCTCGAGCCTCGACGATCAGACGCTCCAATTCTTCGCCGACCATCCGTCGGTGCTCGAGCGCATCTACGACCGCTCGGCGGCGCAGTTCGGCGCGTTCGGCGGAGGACTCCAGGTACAGAACAACCGCGTCGTGCCGGCTGGCGCCCCGAAGGCGGTCGCGGCCGGCGATCGCGACGACGTGACGGCGCTGTGGGAGGCGGTGGTCGCCGAGAAGACAACGCGGCCAGAACGCTTCATCGCGCAACTGATGGAGCTCAACGAAGGGCGCGTCGCGTATGTGTACGACGTCGTCGCCCGGCTCGACGCTCCGCATCGCGCGTTCGCGCTCGGGCTCCGGCTCCCGAACGTCACGACGCGCGTCGATCGGTTCAAGTCGCTCGTCGGCGGCGTCGGCGCATACCGCGAAGCCCATCTGAAGACGCTGCCGTTCGGACGCGCGTCGTACGACCTGTCGATGACGCTGATGCGCGTCCAGGTGGATCGGGACGGCGTTCCGGCGCCGCCGGCGTCCCGCGCGCTCTGGTCGCGCGTGTTCGCCGGCAATGATCTGCCTGCCGCGACCCGCTCCGACGTCTCGGCCGACGACGATCCGATCGACGCGGCCTGGCTGAGCGAGACGATCGGATCGGCCGACGTCCGGCTGCGCGGCGAGCGCCTCGATCAGATCGCGTTCGCGCAGCGGGTCTTCGGCGAGGCGCCGGCCGATCAGCGATCCAACGTGTTCATCGCGATTCGCGCGCTGACCCATTTCCGGATGCTGATCTGGACGCTGGATCGCATGGGCATCCGCTCGCCGCAGGTGTTCGCCGCCGCCGCCCGGCGTGCCGCGAGACTCTCGCCGCTCGACGGCCGCCGCGGATTCGAGGCGCAGGCGCAGTTCCAGGGCGCGCTCGCCGTCCTCGCGCGGATGACCACGGTGAAGACGATCACGAGCCAGCGGGCGCAGGCGCTGGTCGAACAGCTGATCGCGCTCCCGGCCACCGACGATGGCCGGTTTGCCGGCGCGATCGCACGGTGGATGCGCGACGAGATCGTCGGCGCCTCGAATGGGGCGTCGATGGAGGCGGCGGTGCTCGCCGCGATGTCGGGAGCGGCGTCGAGCGAGGGCGCGTCGCGCCGGCTGACATGGGAAGGGCAGCCGTACCGCCTCGATCTCGGCGGCGCGGAGCGCAAGCGGCTCGAGCACGTGCGCGAGCGTCAGGAAGGCGTTCCGCTCGACGTACCGCTGCAGCTGGCGGCGGACGCGCGCGCGCTGGCCGCTGAAAAGATCACCGCCGACGAAGTGCGGGCGATCGTCGAGCGCCTCAACGCGGCGTTCGAGAACATCCCGCGGCGGGTCGGCCACGAGGCCACGACCGTCAATCCGGCTGGCGTCGCGGCCGCGCCGAACGTGCGCGAGGCGCTGCGCAAGGCGATCGACGAGATCGCGCGCGAGACCCGGAACCGGGACGCCAGGCGCGTTGCGCGTGCCGCCGAACCGATCGCGGAGATCGTCGACACGCTGATGGCGCAGGCGCTCCTGTCGATCGCCTACGCCGCCGACGTCGGCGATCCCGAAGGGACGGTCCTGCTCGCCGACGACGTGTCGCAGCGCCACGACTTCGGCCTCGGCGGCAAGGACACCGAGGGACGGCTGCGCGTGACGTGGATGGTGCCGCGCGTCGACGTCAGCCCCGGCGTCCCGTGGCATGTCACCGGATCGCTGCTCGGCCTCGACGTCGGACTCGGCACGCTCGCGCTGCGGCGGCTGAATTTCGAACGTGTGCTCGAAGCGCCGAAGCTGACGTCGAACGAGCGCGACGCCTTCGCGATCAGCATCGCCCTGCTCAATCCGTTCGACCTCAAGGACGACGATCGGGATGCGATTGCCGATGCGATCGCGCGCGGGCGCCGGCGCGTCGGCGCGCTGACCGCCAGCGACGCGGCCGCGTTCGACCAGGTTGTCGAGGTGCTCGGGATGGAGGGTGCCAGGAAGCGCGCCGTGCGCTGGGCGCTCGCACACGAGCGGGAGCGCGTCCCGAGCATGTTTTCGGCGACCGAGCTCCTCGCGCTCGGCGGCGGCGATCTCGCGCGCCTGCACCATTGGGGTATGTCGATGGTGATAGCCGAGGGGTGTCTCTGCTCCCGCTTGACGCCGCCCGGCCGCTGGTCGACTCTTTTAGGCCGGCCGCCGCTCGGGCTCACGGCCTCAGCTGTGGCCGACTTGAATCTTCACATCGCAACGATGCTCAGAGAACTTCGTCTGCCCGCGCCGATCGCGAAAATCGTCCTGTCGGGCGCGATGCAGGACTTCATCGACGAAGTGAAGCCCACCGACGACTCCGACTGGCTCACGCTGGCGCGCGCCGCGCGCAACGTGCCGCGCGAGCGGATCGAGGATTACGTCGCGGCCGCGACCGCGGCCGGCCCCCTCGTGCCCGATACCGGCACGCGCGATGAACGCAGATGATGCGCAACGCGTCCCTGAGCGCTGCGGGTGCAGGTCCGTCCTCTCAGGGCAGCCGGGGCGGGCTGACAGGCCGCCGCTACACGGTCGTGCTCGGGATGCTGCTCGCCTCGCTGCTCGCGGCTCGCTTCGTCGGCATCGCCGCGCAGTCGAGCGAACCGCAGTTGACGATCCTCTCGCCCGGCGACGGCGCGTACGTGAGTGGTCCGACGCTGCTCCGCGCGAAGGTCGAACCGATCGACGCCATCGCGGGCGTCACGTTCTTCGTGGACGGACGGCAGGCCTGCGCGCTGACGCGACTGCCGTTCGAATGCGACTGGGACGCGGGCGCGGCGATCGCGGAGCACCAGGTCCGGGCGGTCGCGACGCTCAAGGGCGGCGGACGCGTCGTCCAGACGGTGCGCACCAAGTCGGTGGGATACGCCGAGCGCGTCGACGTGGACGTGGTGCAGGTGACGGTGACGGTCAGCGACAGCCGCGGCAAATTCGTGCCGAACATCCCGCAGTCGGCGTTTCACGTGTTCGAGGACGGGCATCCGCAGTCGATCAGCCACTTCGCGTCCGAGGACGTGCCGCTCGAGCTGGTCGCGGCGATCGACATCTCCGGCAGCATGGCGCCGGCGATGCCGAAGCTGAAGTCGGCGGTCAAGGAATTCCTCGGCGACGTGCCGCCGCAGGACCAGGTGACGCTGCTCGGTTTCAACGACAGCATCTTCACGCTGACGCGGAAGGCGACCGATCCGGCCGAGCGCATCAAGGCGGTCGATCGGCTCGCGCCGTGGGGATCGACGGCGTTGTACGACGTCCTGTTGCGCGGCATCGAGATGCTGGGACGTCAGACCGGCCGCAAGGCGCTGGTCGTCTTCACCGACGGCGAAGATCAGGGCAGCCACGCGACGATCAACGATGTCGAGCGGCGCCTGCAGTCGAGCGACGTCACCCTCTACATGATCGGCCAGGGGCGCGGCGTCACGATGGACTCGCTGCGCCGGATCATGGACCGGCTCGCGACGCCGACCGGCGGCCGCGCGCTCTTCACCGACAGCATCGACGAGCTGCATACTGCGTTCGCCGATCTGCTCGACGAGCTGTCGAATCAGTACCTGCTCGGGTATCAGTCGACGAACTCGAAGCGCGACGATCAGTGGCGGCGCATCAAGGTGGACGTCGATGGGCACCACGAGATCCGCGCGCGGCAGGGTTACCGCGCGATCGCGGGGAAGTGAGCGATGGGTCGCGTAGGACAGATGGGTCGGGCGGGTCTGGCAGGTCGGGCGGGTCGGACGGCTCGGCACGCAGATGCGTCGTGGAAACGCCCGTGAGAAAACTCATATTCTGCGCACTCTGCGTTCTCTGCGGTTGCTTGTCCCTCGCGGCCGAGCAGCAGCCGCCGAAGCCGAGTTTCCAGGCCACCGTCGAAGTCACGCCGCTCGACGTCACCGTTGTCGACGATCGCGGCAAGCCGGTGCCGAACCTGACGCCGCTCGACTTCAACGTCCGCATCGACGGCAGCCAGCGGCGCGTCGTGTCGGCAGAGTGGATTCCGCTCGCGTCGGATCCGTCGAAGCCGGCGGAGCCGCCGCCCGACGGCTACAGCACCAACGAGAGCGCGACCGGCGGACGGCTGATCGTGATCGCGATCGATCAGCCGAACATCCGCCTCGGCGGCGCGATGGCGATCGCGAAAGCGGCCAATGGCTTCGTCGATCATCTCGCCCCCTCCGATCGTGTGGCCGTCGCCGGATTCGGCGTTGGCGCGCCGGCCACGACGTTCACCTCGGACCGCGCGCTGATCAAGCGCGCCATCGGCCGCATGGTCGGCCAGCGGCAGCAGGGCCGCTCGTTCGACGTCGGCCACAACATCGCGCTGGTCGAAGCGCAGATGATCGAGAAGGGCGATCGCTCGACGCTCGAGGCCATTCAGTTGCGCGAATGTCAGACGGCCGGCAGTTCGCCGGGCGCGCAGGAGATGTGCCGTAGCCAGGTCGAGCTCGAGGCGCACTCGCTGGCGCAGGACGCCAACCACGACGCCGATCAGACGACGCAGACGCTGCGCGACCTGTTCATCGGCCTCCGGCTGATCGACGCGCCGAAGACGCTGATCCTGATCTCGGAAGGGTTCGTCCTGCAGGACGAGGCGAACATCATCGACCTCGGACGGATGGCGGCGGAGGCGCGCACCAGCCTGTACGCGCTGAAGCTGGACAACGAGATGTTCGACATCACCAACAGCCGGGCGCCGATCAGCCCGTTCGCCGATCGCCAGGCACGGTCCGAGGGGCTCGAGCTGCTCGCGGGGGCGGCGCGCGGCGCGCTGTTCATCGTCGCCGGCACCGGCGCGCCGCTCTTCGAGCGGATCGAAGCGGAGCTCTCCGGCTACTACCTGCTCGGCATCGAGTCGGACGCCAAG
>DATFWL010000268.1:0-7856 GCA_035259385.1 Vicinamibacterales bacterium
CAGAACCGCCGTGGCCGCCTCGTCCACGCCGAGCCGCAGCGGAACGAACTTGAAGACGACAGTGATGAACCGGTTGGTCGTCTCGAGGATGAATGCCGTCAGCCACGGCGGCGCTTCACCGTTGATGAGCCAGAGCGTCAGGTACGCCTCCGCCACGCCCAGCGCATGGAAACCGATCTCGGCCGCCGCCAGCGCGGGCATGGCGCCGCGGCGCCGCGAGGCGAACGAGTACACGTCCGCCTCGGCCGCGCGCACGCGGTCGGCGTGCCGCGCGAGGCGGGGCGCGAAGCCCAGCGCGCGGCTCACGAGCGCGGGCCTCCGCCACAGCAGCCCGAGCGCGGCCGCGAACAGGACGATCGTCGCGGCGATCGACGCCGCGCCGATGCCGCGGATCGCGGAGGGGAGCTGGAAGCGCAGCAGCAGCGCGATCATGCCGGCGGCGATCATCGCGGCGGCCGAGAGCGTGTAGAGAACGTTTTCGATCGCGAGCGCGGTGACGGCCGGCCCGAGCGGCACGCGCCGCCGCACGAGCGCGGCCTTGGCAGGCTCGCCGACGAGCGGCCCGAGCGGCGTGAGATTGCCGATCGTGTCGCCGCAGATCACCGCGGCGAACGCGTTGCCGAGCGAGAGCGTGTGCGGCGGGTCGAGACACAGCCGCCACGCGGCCGCGCGCAGCAGGAACCGCAGTCCTCCGATCGCGATCACCAGGAGCAGGCCCCATCCGACCTGCCGCACGTCGGCTGCGATCTCCGCAACGCCGACGCGCCACACGACGAAGACGAGCAGCGCGAGCCCCGCGAGCGCGGTGAGAACGCCGGAGACGCTGACTCGGGGCATGGGCCTGGGACTATAATCGCCTACTTCATGCTGCCGGCGTCTCTCCAGATTCCCGCCGCCATCATCCTGCTCATCGGCGGTCTGATCTCGTGCTTCGCCGGCTACCGGGTGTTTCGCGTCGTGCTGGGGATCTACGGGTTCATCCTCGGCGCGCTCTTTGCCAGCGGCGCGATGGGCACCGAGCACACGATCTGGATGATCGGCGCCGCGCTGGCCGGCGGGCTGGCGGGCGCGCTCATCCTGATCGCGGCGTACTTCGTCGGCGTCGCGCTGCTCGGCGCCGGGATCGGGGCGCTGGCCGCCGGTGTGCTGTGGGCGTCGTTCGGGAGCGAGCCGGGCGCGCCCGCGGTCATCCTCTTTTCGATTGCCGGCGCGCTCGCCGCGCTCGCGCTGCAGCGCTACGTCATCGTCGGCGCCACGGCCTTCGGCGGCGCGTGGACGATCATCGTCGGCGCGCTCGCGTTGGCGGGCGGCCAGGCGGCCGAGGCCGCGCGCAGCAACATCTGGCTGCCGTATCCAATGAGCCCGGCGCCGGGACAATACTGGGTGCTGCTCATCTGGCTCGCGCTCGGTGTGACGGGTGTCTTCGTGCAGCTGCGAGTGACGGGCAGGAACAGGACGTAGGCGCACCCAACGGGCTCTCGGATGACACACGCGATGAGCCTGCTTCTGCTGAAACTGCTGCTGACGCCGCTCCTGGTCGGGGCCGCGACCATCGCCGCTCGTCGATGGGGACAGGTGATCGGAGGCTGGGTCACCGGATTGCCCCTGACGTCAGGACCCGTCTCCGTTTTCCTGGCGATTGAACGGGGACCCGAATTTGCCGGAAGAGCGGCCGAGGCGACCGTGCTGGGTCTCGCCGGAGTCGCTGCGTTTTGCCTCACCTACCATCGAGCGATGTCGTTTCTCTCCCCACTGAGCGCTTTGGCGGTCAGCATCGGGGCGTTCATGTTGATCACGCTCGGCGCGTCCGTCGTTCCGTCAGGCCTTGCGGCTGCCGCCATAGTGTCGGTGGGCGTGCTCGGTGTCGCGCTGGCCGCTGTTGGCGCGCCGCCGCCGCAGGTTCCGGCCATCCCCTCGTCACGATGGGATCTTCCGCTCCGAATGGTCGTTGCGACGACGATGGTTCTCGCCATTACTGGAGGCGCCGCCGTGCTGGGGCCTCGGTGGAGCGGTTTGTTGTCTCCCTTTCCGGTGTTCGCGTCCGTGATGACGGTATTTGCCCATCATGCTTCCGGCCGTTCCTCGGCGCACGGCGTTCTGCGCGGAATCATCGTCGGCTCCTTCGCGTTCGCGGCCTTCTTTGTCGTGCTCGCTCTTGCCCTGGGCACGACGAGCCTCGTGCTCGCGTACGGGCTCGCCGTGATCGCGGCCCTCGTGGTGAACGGGGCGTCGTTGTTTGTGCTCCGTGGAGACGCTCGCTACGGCGGCCACCAGCCGCCGCGCGAAGGCGAACTGCGTTAGCGAGGTTGTGGCACCGCCGTCGTGCGAAGCCACGCTTCCATGACCTTGTTGAACGCAGCCGGGCGTTCCAGATTCGGCATGTGGCCCGCGTCCTCGATCACTTCCAGCGTCGCGCCGGGAATGCCGTCGCGAAGCTGCTCGGCGAGCGACACGGGCGTATAGACATCCTCGCGACCGACAACCACAACCGTCGGAACGCGAATCCCGCCGAGCAGCGGCACGTAATCCCTGCGTCGGACGCGGCCGCGCAACGCCGCGGCGGCACCCGCCGGCGGAGTGGTCGTCATCATGTCCATGACGTGCGCCGCCAGCTCCGGAAACCGCTCCGCATTTGCAGGCGCAATCATTTTCGGCAGCTCCTCGTGAGCGTACGCCCGGATGCCCTCCCGCTCCAGACGCTCCGCCGTCATCAACCGAAGCTGCCTTCGTTCCTCGGTGTCACGACCCGCGAATGTGTCTGCGAGGAGGAGCGCCTCGACGCGTTCCGGCGCCTGTCGGTGTATTTCGAGGGCAATCTGCCCTCCCATCGACAGACCGCCCAGAGCAAACGCCCTGATGTGGAGCGCGTCCATCAGCGCGAGGCAATCAGACGCGAACGTTTCAAGGCTCGTTTCACGATCGATCGTCAACGAACTCTGGCCATAGCCGCGCAAGTCGGGAGCGATGACGCGGTATCGCGCGCGCAGGGCGTCCACTTGCGGCGTCCACATGCTGCGGTTGAATGGATGCCCGTGAATCAGCAACACGTGTCTCATGCGGTATCCCGCCCTCCTCGTTACGACGCTGTCAGACAGGCGCTCGCGTATCGATCGCCATTGACAACAGCGCCGTCACGAATCCCGCGAGACATAGAAACAGAAACAGATTGAAGAAGTTCCCGAGGGCATCCGCGCCGCGTCCGCTGCCGACGAGGACGACGACGACGCTCACGCCGACGACCGAGCCGATTTGACGGATGGCCTGATTGACCCCGGATCCGACCGCAAACCGGTGCGGGGGCAAGCTATGCGCCGACGCCGAGGCCAGCGACGGCAGAACCAGGCCCACGCCGACGCCGGTGAGCACCACCGCGGGCAGCCACTCGGTCAGGTAATGAGGCGCCGGACTCGTGGCCAGATACCGCAGGAGGAACCCGATGCCGAACAGCGCTCCGCCGGGAACGAGGAGCGCGCGCTGCCCGACGCGTCCAGCGACCCGCCCGGCCAGCGGCGCAACCAGCAGGACGACGAGCGGCCCCGGCGTCAAGGCCAGACCCGCGCGGGCCGTGTTGTAGCCCCACACGCTCGTCAGGAAGAGCACCGATCCCAGGAACATCGCGGAGAACGCGGCGCCGAAGACGAGCGTGGCGGCGTTCGCGTACCGGAAACTCGCCGCATCGAAGAGCGACAAGTCCAACGCCGGTGCCTTCACGCGTCGCGCGCGCAACACGAATGTGGCGAGCAGCACGGTCGCAACGCCATAGCACGCCAGCACACGGCCCGCGGTCCAGTCCTGGCCCTTCACCAGTGCAAGCGCGACGAGGCCCACGGCAGCCATCAGTAAACCGATGCCAATCACGTCGAGCGCCTCCTGCGCCGCGGTGTCGCGCGATTCCGTCAACGCAGCCCCTCCACGGATCACCGTGACGAGACCGATCGGCAGGTTCACGAAGAAGGCCCCGCGCCAGCCGCCGAGCTGGATGATGGCGGCGCCGAGTGACGGGCCGATCGCCGCGGCCAGCGCGCCCACCGCCGCCCACAGACTCACTGCGATCGGCCACTTCGGTCGCGGGAACGCGCTCAGGATCAGCGCCAGCGAGGACGGGGTGAGCATCGCGCCGCCCACGGCCTGGACGACGCGCCCGCCGACGATGAGCAGCGGCGTCGGTGCGAGACCGCACGCGAGCGATCCCAGCGTGAACAGACCGACGCCCTGAAGAAAGACGCGCCGGCGCCCGATGCGATCGGCGAGGCGTCCCGCAGGCACCAGGAGCGCGGCGTACACGACGGTGTAGGCGTTGAGAATCCATGACAGATCCGCGGCGGAAACGGACCCGAAGCTCCGACGGATGCTTGGAAACGCCACGAACAGAATCGTCGCATCGAGAAGCGCCATGAAGACGGCCGTGCACGTCCACCGCAACGTGCGCCACGCCTGCGGAGTGACTACATCGGACGCGGGTGCCGTCATCGTGTACCTCCCACTGTCGTCGTCGGGCCTAATTAGATGATGTACATCATCTCATGACGCGTGTCAAATCGAGCGGACGGCGAAGCGTCATGCCCGGACGCGCGGAGTGCTAGGATTCAGGCAGCCGTTCGCGTCGGAGCGGGTTTGAGAGCAGCTTCATCGAAAGGGGAGGCGCTATGACCCAACGCACACTGGTCGCTGCCATCGGTGCCGTCATCACGGTTGGTCTCGCGCTTGGCATCGAGCGGTCGGTCGCCGCAGCGAGCTACCCCGCGTCGTACTGGACCACTAGGACCATGACCGTTCCCGTGCCGTCGTGCCTGAACGCCGCGAGCAAGGCCGTGACGGCGACCGGCCTGTCGGGCGTTACGAGCAGCGAGACGGCGACGGGCGGTCACACCGCCACGACACGTGGATACATCATCTGCGTGCGCTTGCCAAAGGCGGGCGCGTGCAACGGCGACGGCGCCACGGCCGTCCTCGTGACCGCGGGGTCGGACGCGAAGGTCCTGCTGGACAAGCTGGACAAGAATCTGAAGACCCCGACGCTGATTGACTGCGGCCACGACGAGGCGCAGCGCTGAGATCCAACGACGGTCCTGGCGACGCTGCGCGACTGTTCGCCCTTTGCGTCGAGTGCTACGCCGGCCATCGCGGCGAGCAGACGCCACGCGCCCTGATTCTTGGAGACTGTCGTATCCCCGTCGCGGAGGTGGTCGACGCGTGGCTGGCGCCCGACCACCGGTACTTCAAACTGAGGGCCGACAACGGCGACACGTATCTCGTCCGGCACGACGAGCGATCCGACACCTGGGAGCTGACGATGTTCCGCGCCGCGCGACAGTCTCCTGCGGGACGGTGACAATCCTGCGCCCGTGCTACACCCGCTGATACAGCTGAATCAGGTTCCCGCACGTGTCGGCGAACACTGCCAGCGTGACGGGCCCCGCCGGCGTCGGCGCCTTGGTGAACGCCACACCCCGCGCGCTGAGCCTCGCGAACTCTGCCGGGAGATCGTCGACCTGGAACGCCGCCAGCGGAATGCCCTGCGTGAACATCGCTTGCTGAAATGTCCGGCCAGCGGGGTTGGCATTCGGCTCGAGCGCCAGCTCGAGATCGTCTGGTCCTTCAGGTGACGTGACGGTGATCCAGCGGAACTCGCCCACGGGCAGGTCGTGCTTCTTCCTGAACCCGAGCACGTCCGTGTAGAAGCGGAGCGCCTTCTCCTGGTCGTCCACCATCACGCTCGTCAGCTTGATGCGCATCTGACCTCCGCGCGAAAGTGTGGCGCTGTTCGCGGGACTACGCTTCTCGAAAACTGCGATCCCGCGGAGCGCCCATCAGGCTGAGACAGCCGGGCGTGAGATCCGACGCGTGCACGCGTCGGCGGAAGGCGCTCGGCGACTCGCCGAACCGGCGCGCGAAGAGCGAGCTGAAACTGCCGAGGCTCGAGAAGCCGACCTCCATGCAGACGTCGGTCACCGAAAGCTGCCCGGCGGCGAGCAGCTGCCTGGCGCGATCGAGGCGCGCCTGGATGCGGTACTGGTGCGGGGTGACGCCGAATACCATCTCGAATTGACGGATGAAGTGAAACGGCGAAATCCGCAGCTCGCGCGCAAGCTCCTCGATCGTCGGCGCGCATTCGTCGGCCTGCTGCAGCCGTTCGCGCGCGCGGCAGAGGCGGCGGAAGCCCTCGTTTCTCAGGAGCATCGTCAGGCAGTCTAGCGCGATGGCGCGACCGGGTGGCACATAATCCACAGGATGCGCTGGCTGCCCGGCCTGATCACGCTGCGCCACTATCAGCGATCGTGGCTGCGGCACGACCTGATCGCCGGCCTCGTCATGACGACCATGCTCGTGCCGGTCGGCATCGCCTACGCCGAGGCATCGGGCGTTCCCGGCATCACCGGCCTCTACGCGACCATCGTCCCGCTGCTCGCGTACGCGTTGTTCGGGCCCAGCCGCATTCTCGTGCTCGGCCCTGACTCCGCGCTCGCCGCCGTGATCCTCGCCGTCGTGCTGCCGCTTTCCGGAGGCGACCCGAAGCGCGCGATCGCGGTCGCCGGCATGATGGCCATCGTCTCCGGTGCCGTGTGCGTCGCTGCGGGCCTCGCGCGGCTCGGCTTTATCACCGAGCTGCTGTCGAAACCGATCCGCTATGGCTACATGAACGGCATCGCGCTGACCGTGCTCCTCAGTCAGCTCCCGAAGCTCCTCGGTTTCTCGGTCTCGAGCCAGGGACCGCTGCGGCAGGTGCGCGCCATCGTCGAGAAGATCGCGGCAGGCAGCGCGAACGGCGTGGCGCTGGCGATCGGCGCCGGCGTCCTCGCGCTGATTCTGGTGCTGAAGCGCTGGCCGCGCGTCCCCGGCATCCTGATCGCCGTGGTCGGCGCCACCGTCGTGGTTGCGGTGTTCGATCTCGCCGTGCGAGCCGGTGTCTCCGTCCTCGGCCCACTGCCGGAGGGATTGCCGAGGCCGGCCATCCCGTTCACGCCCGTCGACGACGTCACCAGGATTCTGACGGGCGGGATCGCCGTCGCGCTCGTCTCGTTCGCCGACACGAGCGTGCTCTCTCGCACCTACGCCGCTCGTCTGGGGACGCCGGTCGATCCAAATCAGGAGATGATCGGCCTCGGCGCCGCGAACCTCGCCGCCGGCTTCTTTCAAGGATTCCCGATCAGCAGCAGCTCGTCGCGCACCCCCGTGGCCGAGGCGGCGGGCGCCAGGACGCAGCTGACCGGCGTCGTCGGCGCGCTCGCGATCGCGCTGCTGCTGATGGTCGCGCCGAATCTGCTTCGGCACCTGCCCAACACCGCGCTCGCGGCGGTCGTCATCGCGTCGGCCATCGGCCTGATCGAAATCGCCGACCTGAGGCGCATCTATCGCATCCAGCAGTGGGAATTCTGGCTGTCGATGACGTGCTTCGCCGGCGTGGCAGCGTTCGGCGCCATCCCGGGCATCGCGCTCGCGATCGTCATCGCCGTGATCGAGTTTCTCTGGGACGGCTGGCGCCCGCATTCGGCGGTGCTCGGCCGCGTCGATCGGGTCAAGGGCTACCACGACATCACGCGTTACCCGCAGGCGCGCCTGATCCCGGGTCTCGTGCTGTTCCGGTGGGATGCGCCGCTGTTTTTCGCCAACGCAGAGTTCTTTCACGAACGCGTGATGGCCGCGGTCGCGAGCTCGCCGACGCCGGTTCGCTGGCTCGTGGTCGCGGCGGAGCCGGTCACCAGCGTCGACGTCACCGCAGCCGACGCCGTCAGCCAGCTCGATGAGGAGCTGCGCGCTGCCGGCATCGAATTGTGCTTTGCCGAGATGAAGGACCCGGTCAAGGACAAGCTGAAACGGTTCGGCCTGTTCACGAGCCTCGGCGAGCACACGTTCTT
>DATFWL010000269.1:0-58085 GCA_035259385.1 Vicinamibacterales bacterium
ACCGGCACCTGCACGACGTGCCACGACACGCCCAACGCCGGCAACCATTCGGTGAAGGCGCCGCTCAACATCGGCCTGGCCGATCCGGCGCAGGCCCCGTATCTGCCCGTGTATACGCTGCGCAACATCGCGACCGGCGACACCGTGGACACGACGGATCCCGGCCGCGCCATGAAGACCGGCAAGTGGGCCGACGTGAGCCTGTTCAAGGGACCGATCCTCCGTGCGCTCTCGGCGCGCGCGCCGTACTTCCACAACGGATCCGCCGCGACGCTCGACGAGGTGCTCGACTTCTACGAGCGGCGGTTCCACCTCGGGCTGACGCCGCAGGAGCGGGCGGATCTGCTCGCGTTCCTGCGCTCGCTGTAGCGCGAGCGCTGTCACACGAAGTCACAGGAGACCAGGAGATCAGGAGGTCAGGAGGTCACGAGATCAGGAGAGATCATGAGGATGCCGGTTCTGAAGAACCGGCCTGCATCTGCAGGCCGCACCTTCGGGTCCGGCTTCTGGAAGGCCGTTAGCTCCTGGCCTCCTGGCCTCCTGGATCTCCTGATCTCCTGTCGATCGTCGTCTCGGCTGCGCGAATCGTTTATAGTGCGCACACCGCGTGATTCGCTCAGTTCTGCTCTGGCCCGTCAAGGTCGGCGTCATCGCGGCGGCGCTGTGGTACTTCCTGCGCGACCCGCTGCCGACACCGGCCGACTGGATCGTCGCGATTGTTGCCGCTATCCTGCTGCACCTGTCGTACGCAGCGATGATGGCGGGCATCCGGCGCACGGGCGATCTGCGCCTGCTGCAGCAGAGCGGCGAGCCGCCGGCTGACGGAAAGCGCATCGCGCTCGCCGGCACGCTGAAGGCAACCGGCAACACGCTGCGCGCCCCGATGTCCGGGAAAGAATGCCTCGGCTACTCCTACGAGATCGCTCACACCGAGTCGACGAGAAGCCGTGACGGGAGGAGCTCGACCA
Organism: Vicinamibacterales bacterium; assembly: GCA_035259385.1. Classification (GTDB taxonomy): domain Bacteria; phylum Acidobacteriota; class Vicinamibacteria; order Vicinamibacterales; family CAVVIG01; genus QHWK01. The sequence continues at coordinate 969 of DATFWL010000269.1, forward strand.
GGCGCGTCACCGACTTCTCGGGCGTCGCGCTCGCGCCCTGCGTGATCCACACGCTCCAGGGCGACTTCCGCCTGCTGTCGTATCCGTACCTGCAGGGCTTTCCCGAAGACGAGTTCTCCAAGGACGACGCGGGCATGCGGCGGGCTGGCGAGTACATCCGGACCACGACGTTCGAGAAGAGGACGAGGTTCCTCGGCGAGCTGGCGGCGTTGAATCGCGCGATGCTCGAGACGGACGGATCGCTGAAGAAAGACTGGCGCATGACGGACGAAGACGGGGTCGTCGAGAACGCCGAGGAGGAGCGCATTCCCGTGGACGCGAAGGTGTGCGCCTTCGGGATTTGCTCGGCGGAGAAGCGATCGCTCGTGCCCGCCACCGCATCCGACTCGCGATCGCTGCTGCTCGTCGCTGGGGAGGCGGAGGAAGTCGCCCGACAGCTTGCGTCCTCCAAACGGTCGTCGCGGAAAATCGCCATCGTGGCCTTCGTGCCGGCGGTCGCAGTCGTCGCGTTCATCCTGAGCGCGCCCGGAACCTGGATCCGCGCGGTGCCGGGAGGATCGCTGATCGTCGGGAAGCACAGCGCCCTGCTCCGCGAGGCGCTGTGGCAGAACGACCTGCGCGGAATCGCGGGCTCGCTCCGCCATCTCGATCCGAACCTGACGTTCGAGGAAGCCGCGCGCACGCCCCTCATGCTGGCCAGGAGCGCTGAAGCGGCCGAGCTGCTCATCAGCCGGGGCGCCAGCGTCAGCGCGCACGACGCCAACGGCTATTCCGTCCTGATGAACGCAGCCGAGATCGGCAGTCCCGGACTGCTGCGGTATCTCGCCAGCCAGGGCGCCGACGTGAACGAACGGCTCGAGACCAACCCTCCGACGACCGCGCTGAGCCTTGCGCGGGATCGGAACACGCCGGATGCCGTGGACGCGCTGATCAAAGCCGGCGCGCGCGAATAGGTGTCCGGAACCGATCGATCAGGCCATACGCCACGGTCGCGAAGATGATCGACCAGCTGAGCACGACCAGATACGGGAACCCCACGGCATCGTACGTGAAGCGGACGTCGTTCCTGCCGGCTTCCACGGGCACCGCGCGGAAGATGAAATTCGCGCCCCACACCTCGGCCGGCTTGCCGTTGACCGTGGCCTGCCACGCACGCGACCAGCGATCGGTCACCAGCAGCCACCCTTTCCCGGGGCAGTCGACGTCGAAGCTCAGTTCGTCCGGGCGATAGGCTTTGAGCGTCACGTTGACGGGCGTCACGGCCGGGAGCTGGTAGACCGTCGCGACCGCTCCCTCGTCTGACGTGCCGGAGCCGTTCGTCATGAGATCCCGGGGGTGAACGACCAGCACTCCTCCGTTTAGGCTCTGAGATCGTTCGACGAAAGCCGTATACACATCGTCAGCGGGACGAACCACCGCCACCTGACTGGAAAACCAGATGCGATTCGCTCCAGTGGCCATCGCACTCAGGACCGGCCGCCGGACCAGATCGAGTTGAAACCGATTGGTCACCGCGACGTAGTTTTGAAAGGTCGCGATCTTCAACGCGAGATTCTTGTCGTGAGGGAAGCCTTCGGCGGTCAACCAGCCGGGGGGCGACTGGTCGCGCTGCAGGCCTCGCGATGCCAGATCGAGCGATGGGGTGTGCTCGCCGGCCACGCGATTCCAGATGGCTCTGAACCGACCGTTTTCGTACATCGTGGGCTGAGCGAAGTGAACCGTGAAAAACGTATCCGCGGTTGCCAGCGCGATGAGGAGGCCTGGGGCCAGCCATGTCCGGCTGTCCACCGGCGCCCGGGCGAGAGCCAGCGCGATCCCGCTGATGCCCAGCCAGACGACCCACATGTGCAGGCCCGCGCTCACGGCGTGCTGCCCGTGGTGCTCGACGCGGAGCATCACCGCGTAATACGCCAGAATCGCCAACACGGAGACGGACGCCGCCGTGACCGCGAACCGCGTCCAGAGCGGTGAGAGCGCACCTCGGATCGCCAACGTGAGGTCGCGGGTTCCATAGAGGGCGAGCACCACGATCGCAAACATCGGATAGATGCGAAAGAAACCCGCGTGGCGGAAATACCGCATCGGAGGAACGAGATCGTAGAGCCAGCCACGAACCGGGAGAGACTGTCCAAATGCCGCCAGGAGAAACGCCACCGCTAACGTCGAAATCCACAACCTCCAACGGTCCCGAGGCCTGATCACCAGAGAGAGAATAGCCAGCACCGGAACGATCGGTCCCAGGTAGACGCTCGCAGTGGAGAGGTCCGTGTACTTCCACAGGTCGGGGTTGAGCTGTTTGAGGATGGAAAGGTACGGACTCGCAAACGTGGCGAGCGTTCCGGGGTGGAGCGCGTTGAACGTCACCGCGAGCTCTCGAGTCAGGGGCTCCGAACGGTCGGTGTACCCGGGTGCCTCCAGAAAGAAGGCGGCGTACGTCGGCGATAACACGAGAAGCCCGACCGACACGAGTGTCGTCACGACAAGCGCAGCGAAGCCGAGCGTCGGTCGCTGTTCGATTCGCTCCATCCGTGCCATGCCAGGGGAGTCGTCGTCGGAATCCGGGATTGCGCGACAGAACACGCGACCGGCCGCCCACAACACGGCGAAGCACGCATTGAGGAATACCCAGCCCGGATATCCACCCAGAGCCGACACTCCCCAGATCACGCCGGACTCGACCGCGGGGCGCAGCGTGTGACGAGCAAGCGCCACGTCGAGCCGCCAGATCACGAAGGCCAGCGACGAGATCGTGTACAGCGTCGAGGTGTGTTCCGCGTGACCCGTATAGAACCCCGAGAACACGAAGCCCAACGCCACGAGGTAGCACCCCCATGGAGGCGCATCGAGGTGTCGCCCCAGGCACACGACACCCAGCCCGCCGAGGAACCAGATAATCAACCAGAAGACCCGGAAGGAAAGCTCGGTTCCTCCCGTGATCAGTCCCACGCCGATTGCCAGTGGCGAAAACGCCCCTATTTGCGGCTCGGCGTAATCCGGCGATCCACCGCTCGTCCATGGGTCCCACAGGAGGAACCTGCCCGCACGTGCATGGTCTGCGACCAGCATCTGGAACGGCGCGAAGAACATGTCCGCGTCCCACTTTGGCGCCGCCAGACCAAGGGTGAGTTTGTAGTTCGCCCCGAGCAGCACGAGGCCCACGAGCGCCGCTGCGATGAACGAGTGCGACGACCTGTAGGAGGGGGCCATCACGACCCGATCGGTGAAGAGTCCCGGAGTTTCTTCGCTTTGTAGATCAGCTCGCCGCCCCCGACGTACGCGCGGTCGGTCACGGCAAAGCCGTGCGCATCGAGTTCGGCCTTGAGGCTGGCGGCCGTGTAATGGTTGATGTGCTCGTGGACGTATCCCGCCGGGTGGACGATGCCGTACGCCCACTCGAGCAGAGGCCAGGCGATGGTGTTGTAATCGGGAGTCCCGACGATCAGCGTCCCGCCCGTGACGAGCACGCGGTTCATCTCGCGCCAGTCGACCAACTCGCGCGGGACGTGCTCGATCACCTGAGAGCAGATGATGGTCTCGAACCCGCCAGAGGCGAAGGGCAGGCTCGTGATCGTCGCCTGGACGACGCGACTCGTCTTGCGGTGAATGCGCCGGAGCTTTTTCAGCTGGATGTCCAGGCCGACGGCGGACGGCAATCCCTGAATGATGCGACTGGAACCACATCCGATGTCGAGCGTCCGCGTGTCGTTTTCGAGAAACCCCATGATCAAACGGTGGCGCGTGCGCTGCCAGTAACGCTGGAGCGGAATGACGCTGTTGAACGCTCTTTCGTCGTAATCGGCCGAGAACGCGGAGTTGCGCAGCCGCCACATGCGCAGGAACGTCCGCAGGAAGATCCAGGCGAATCTCAGCGGCCGCTCGTGCGACGGCCACCGCAGACTGGACCGGTACCGGAACGGAACCTCTCGAATGTCCCAGCCGTCGGCATTGATCTGAATGAGCGCTTCCTGCAGGACGTCGAAGTCCGTCGCTCGAAGCTCGACGCTCGCGAGCGCGTCGCGCCTGTACAGGCGGCAGGCGCTCGAGCAATCGTGAACCGCGAGCGACAGACCGCGACGGGAGAACGCGTTCAGCGCGCGGCTCATCCATCGGCGCAGCGCCGGCATCTGCGCGGATCCGCCCGGCACGTAGCGGGAGCCGATCACCACTCCGGCGTCTCCGCGCGCTTCCCACAGACGGCAGAGCACGTCCGGGTCGCTCACGAAGTCGTCGTCAATCACGACCACGTGGTCGCCGCGGGCGGCGGCAATGCCATCGCGGAAGGCCTGACCGTGGCCGCCGACGGCGCTCGAGTAGACGATGATTTCTGAGTCGACGGCCAGCCGATCGAGCGCGCGACGGACGGCGCGCAGGACATCGTCGAGCGGCGGGCCGGTCCTGTCGTCGATGACGAGCGCCGTCAGATCGAGGCGCGCGCTGGATGTGCTTTCGTGGGCGGGCTTTTCCGTCTGTGTGGAAAACATGTCGTGCCTCGTCGTGAATCGCCTCAGGTGAGGTCGCGGAAAGAAATCAGATCGATGCCTTCGTCCTGGATTGCCCCACGCACGCGCGGATCGCAGAGCACGTGAACTTCCTGGTCGCGCTCGAGCACGTACATCCCGTGGGCGTCGGCTCGCGCCCCTGGATGGCAACCGAGTTCGGTGGTGCCGTCCGGCAACGTCCTCAGGATTCCGATCAGATGCTCCACGGTGACCGCACTCTCGAGAGCCTCTCCCCTGGAGCCTTGTCCGTAGAATCCACCCAGATACCTGACCTTCGCGCTGGATTGTCGAACGGGCACTCCCAGCCGGTCGCTGATCTCGGCGATGACCGTCCTGACCGGCTCGTCGCGGTGAACGTGCTGGTGAGAATCAATGTGGGTCGGATGGCATCCTATGAGCCGCCGGAACGTCTCGAGCTGGCGCAGGATCTCGGTTCTGACGGCGCCCGCGTCGTCGAGTGCGACCACGCCGTAGATCGGTGTCCATTCGCCGCCCCGGAGGGTCCATTCACCGAGATCGAGGTGAAGGCCGACGCTCAGGGTTGGCGTCCTGCGCGCGTACTCTGCCGCCGCCAGAGCCGAGGGCCACCGCACCATCAGGCTCGCGCTGGTGAGGACGCCGTGCTCGTGGCATTCGATGATGCCGTCATTGATGCCACCGCTCTGACCGAAGTCGTCCGCGTTGACGATCAGGCGTCGCGCGGATTCAGGTGCAGACGGGCTCATAGGTCAGCGCCGGATCCGGTCCGCCAGCCATTCCGCCTCGCCGAGCCAATCATGGGTGTGGTGCGGCGGAGGCGCCCATGTGTCGGACCATCCGAGCATCCGGACCGCGAGATGCAAGCGGCAGCAATGGAAATCCAGCCAGAAATCGTGCGGAATCGTCGCGGACTTCGACGTGCCGCCAGAGGCCGCCGCACGGTACGCCCGAATCAAGGCGCGCTGCTCTTGCCGAGCCCATCCGGTCGTCAGACATGCGAGATCCATCACACCGGGTCCGAGCGCCGCCATCTCCCAATCAACGGGACAGACGCGCACGCGATGGCCTGTTCTGCGAATCAGGACGTTGCAGGGATAGAATTCGCCGTGGATCAGCGTGCGCGGCATGCCGGTGAGCCGGCTCACGACGGGCGCATAGGCGCCGGCAATCCGATCGAGCCGCCGTCGCACCGCCCGACGTCGGGCCGCAAACTGCCGCGCGCGCTCGAGCCACCGCCAGTAGAAGGCAGCGTCGTATACCAGAACTTTGGATTTTTCCGCGAGTCGCGCCTGGTCGGCGGGAGAAAACGATCGATGGAATTGTGCGATCCAGCGCGCCGTCCGTTCCCAGATCGAAAACGCCCCCACATGCCGCAGCTCGAGACCGTCCACGCGCTCGAGAAACAGCAGGTATCGTTCGGTCGTCGGGTTGACGACCGCCCCGTACCACGTAGCGGTGCCCGGCGGCGCGAACGGCAGGATCCGACGATACGCCTGAATCTCGCGGCGAGGTTCGTACAGGAACTCCGGTCGCGCATGCCGCGCGCCCTCCGCCATCGCCTCCGGACTGAGATCCTTCATGACGAGCTGCAGCTCCGATCCGTCGGCGAACCCCACGTCGATCTCGTCGAGGGTGAAACTCGACGAGTACGGACACGGCCGCCGTGCAAGCTTCACGATCGTGCGCCGCTGGCCGAAGTGATCAGCCAGCCGGTTCTCGAGGGGAAGCTGGAGCTCCGACGGATGCGTCGGCGAGCCACGTGTGCTGACCGCTTGTGTCATCAGCCGCTCCGATACGTTCCAGCAGGCTGCCGAGTACCCGCTCGGCCCTGAAGTGCACTTCCGCGATCTCGCGCGCTCGCCGGCAATGTCTGAGGTAGTCGACATTCACCATATCGATCGCGCTGACCGCGTCGTCGACCGTGCTGAACGCGAACAGGCCTTCGCCGGTGGGCAAGTAATCACCGAACCCGGTGTCTTGCGCGACGACCGGGCGGCCCGACGCGAGATAGCAGACGCTTCGATCGCTGAACCATCCGCAGCGCGACTCGACGTAGCCGCTCTTCGCGATTCCCAGCTCGCCTTTCGAGCGCTGGATGAATGCGCGATACCGGTCCGGCGTGTCCGCGACAGCCGCGGGATCGACGAGATCCCAACCATGGGCATCGAGCGCCGCGAGATCGTTCACCTCAGCCGGGTGGATGGCGACAGCCGGTTGAAAGCGCGCGGCGGCCCGCTGGGGCAACTCGATGAGGCGGCGGAAGGAATGGACCTTTTGCCCGTACTGCACGCCGCCGGCCTGAATCGAGCCGTATCCTCGCCAGTTGCAGACGGTGGTCCACGCTGCATCGGGGTTGCCAGGCGTGTGCGGCCACTCCGGCAACACAACGGGCTGCACAGTCGGGAGCCAGATCCGACCGCAGGTCGGGACATCGCACGCAGCGCACCCGATGAGGCATCCCACGGTCACGAAATGAGTGTGACCGTCAAAGCGGACGTCGATGCCTTCTAGCGTATGCCAGAGCTGATTGAACGCCGGATCCAGGTCGAGGTACACGCGGCAGGGAATCGCCGCGAACAGCGCCGGATCCGTCAGCATGCCGGAGATGTTGATCAACACCACGCTGCCCGTCGCGGCTCGCCGGAGATCGTCATACGGCAGCCCGACCGTCTCGCGGGTGTCCTGGCGCAGCAGCGCGGCGCGAGAGGTCAGACCAAACCGGGCGGCGACGTCACGAAAATATCCAGCGTTGATCGACGCTGTCAGGGACGTGCCGGCCGGGCGCAGGGACGACGGCGGGATCGGCTCGACCAGAAAGACGTCGTACCCGAGATTACGCAGCCCGAGCACGTACTGCAGCACGGCCCACGTGGCCCCTCCCTGATGCGGGTCGGCGGCGATCATGCCGGTGACAAACGCGCGATGGCGATTGACCATGCGAGCTCCGCTCAGAAGCCGCCCGTGATGATCACCAGCAGACGCCGGCCACTCAGCGCCTGATTCGGCAGGCCGAACGTCGGAGACGTGAGCACGCCGTCCGATCTGATGTAACGAGCGCGATTCATCAGGTTCTCGGCGTCGACCGTCACGCTCACGCCCTGCACGACGCTTTGCGTGACGCTCAGGTTCAAGGTGAACGTCCACGGCTCGCGGCCGAGATTGCGTGGAATGATGCGGTCGCCAGGCTGCGGATTCGGATTGAGCCAACCGAAACGCGTCTCGATGGCGCCCGGATCGCCGGCTGCGGCGAACGCCGGTCGGTCGCTGAACAGCGTGTCGCCGTCGGTATCGCGGCCCGTCGTGATATTGAACGGAAGCCCCGACAGGATGGCCACGTATGGACTGATCGAGAGGCCGCGCTTCCACTCCACCGTCGCGCCCGATACGAACTGATGCCGCCGGTCGTCTGCCGCCAGCCCGTACTCGCTCGACAGATCGCGCGAGTTCGCCGGGGTCGTGAATGCGTCATCCGTGTCGCTGTGTTTCGTGCCGTATATATAGTTGGCGTAAAGCGTGAAATTTCGGCTGGTGTTGCCGCGAAGCCCCGCCATCAGCTCACGTTGTGAGGACCGGCCCGTGGATTCGAACCGAAGGACAGGAGCCGCGGCGGTGCCGCCGGGATCCGCGATGTTCCGCAGTCTGAGGAGGTCGAGACCTTTGGTATAGCTGTACTGGCCCAGGGCGAACAGCCCGCCTGGAAGCTGCCGCTCGTAGCTGACGAGCGCGATGATCGAGTACGGCAGCCGCAGGTCAGGCGCTTTCGTGTGAATGGCCGACGGGACCGTCAGCAGATCGCCTGAATTCGGAATCGCCGGGAAGCCCGACGGGCGTTCGATGATCAGTTGCTGCCGATCGACGCCGTTCACCTTGTTCGCATCGAGCGTGATAGCCGGTTCCACTCGCCCCGTGAAGATGCCGGCGCCCAGCTTGATCGCGTTCTTCGCGTTCGCATCGAGCAGCCACGACAGCGAGGCTCTCGGCGCGAGATACAGGCGTGGCTCGACGTTGCTCTGCCCGTCCTGACGCACGCCGTACGACAGCGACACCCGATTCGACAGCGACCAGTCGTCCAGCACGAACGAGCCGAAGTCCCACTGCTCGACGCCGACGTCGGGGGTACCCCGGACGATCCAGAACTCGGATGGAGCGTAGCCCTGGCGTCCAAGAACGGTCCGCCGGTAGTTTTCGAGCGGCGACACAAGTGTCGTTTGGCCGGCTCCGTTCAGCACCGGATTGCCGAGCGCGTCGCGCTCAACGTCCGCGCCGAAGACGAACGTTCCACCAAACCCCGAGCGATCGGTGCTGTCGTACTTGCGGTTTTCGATCCGGACGCCGGTCTTGATGGTATGCCGGCCTTGCTGAATCGTGAGTGTCTCGCTGCCCTGCATACCGACGGTCGACGCTCGAGAGGCGACGTCCTGGTTTCCGCCGGCGTTGAACGCGTCGAGCACGAGAACGGCCGGCGTCGCCATGCGCGGGCTGGCCTCGGCAAAGGCGCGGGTGAGCTCGAAGCGAACATCGTTGACGCGATGCTCACCCAGGGACGTCCACCAAAGGCGGGCGACCTCGTCCGTCGACGACCCGTCGTACGCGTGCTCGGGGAGACTGAAGCCGCTTTCGAGCCCCTGATTCCGGCGGGTCTCGTCGTTCCTCGTGTACGACACGTTGAAGCGTTGATTCGACACCCGGAAGTTCGTTCCCAACATGAGCGACCTGATGCGAATCGGCGCCGACACGGCCGTCGCCAACGGCTGGGCGGAGCCGGTCGCCGGATCCGGCACGGTTGCGTGGAGGACGGCGGTGTCGTCCTGCTGCCACTGTCCCGCGTAGGCCAGAAAGTCGAGCCGTCCCCGGTCGATCGGTCCTTGAAGAAAGCCGTGGTAGTTCCAGATTCGCGTCTCGGGCTTTGTCGCGGACAGGGGGTTGCGCGCGTCCAGGGCGCTGTCGCCGGCCTGGAGCGTTGCCTCCCCGTGAAACGTGTCCGAGCCGGGTTTGGTCATGATCTCGACCCGATCCAGGCTGGGCTGCGCGAATTCGGCGGAAAACGGATTCGAGTTGATCCGGATCATCTCGATCGTGCTCTTCGGCGGGAAGCGCCGGTATTCGCGGAATCCATCGACGAACAGGGCAACATCGTTCGGTCTGCCGGTCGAGCCGGCCATTTCCAGGATCCGCCGCATCAAACGCTGTGGATCATCGGGCAGCGCGGCGATCTCCTTTTCCGTCAGCAGGAGCGCCGAGAGGTTCTTCCGTGGATCCATCGACAGACCTGGCTGCTCCTTGGCGTGGACCTCCGCCGAAACGGAAATGCCCACCGTGAGCCGGGCATCGACCGCCGTCGCGGTCTCCGGCCGTACATCGACTCGAGCCCTGAACTCCAGGAATCCTTCACGCCGAACCGTCAGCGTGTAGCGGCCGGGAGGGACACGCTCGAAGACATACCCACCTCGATCATTCGTCACCGTGGTCCACTTCTGCCCTCGGCCGTCCGCCAGCGTTACCGAGGCACCGAGAATGACACCCCCGGTTTGGTCCGTGACGGTTCCATGCAGTTCGCTGCTGGTCTGCGGCTGCGCGAATGTGACAGTCCCAAGAGCGAGCGCGCAAAGGGCTGCAGCGGGCATCGCTCGAAACATCCAATTCAGCACCTGCATGACGACGTCACTCCTACGTTGCAGAGCAGGTTCCGCAACACCTTGGCCGAGTCGAAAAACTCTTCCGCGAGCGCTCGCGCTGCCCGCGAGTGAACCTCGTAGTCACCCATGATGAGATCGGCGCCCCGCGCCGCTTCTTCCAGCGTGCGGAACGGCACGAGCCCGACGCCCGTCGGAACGCTGCGTCCGAACCCCGTGTCTTGCACGAGCGCCGGTTTACCCGAGGCGAGATACCGGACGGTCCGATCGCTGAACCAGCCCGATCGCGTCTGCACGTAAATGCCTTGCGCGACCGAGCACTCGGCGCTCGATGCCTGAACGTAGCTGCGAAAACTGGCCGGGTCGCCCGCCACCGATTTGGGATCGACGATCGTCCACGCATGGCTCCGCAGTGACTCCACATCCTTGTGATCGGCGGGATCCACGTCGAGAGCGATCTCGAAACGATGGTTGGTCAGGGTCGGAAGCCTCAGGAATCTCCTGAACTCGTGCGCTTTCAGACCGAACTCCAGGCCGTCGTGGGTCACGCGTCCATACGGTCCCCGCCAGCTCGCGATCGTCGTGAACCGCATCGGGGTCCTGCCGGTCGCGGCCGGCCACTCGTCCAAGACCACTGGCTGCCGAATCGCGCGCCACGCGATATCGCCCGTCGGAATGCGGCAGTCCGCCGCCCCGATGTTCCCGCCGACGGTAAAGTAGGCATCGTGGTCGCGCAGCCGGTCCTCCGCGAGCCGCTGCGCGTGCCAGAACTGCGTGTAGCCCGGATCCAGGTCGATGAAAACACGCGTGCGGAACCTCGGCTTGAGCGTCTCGAGCGTCAGATGGCCGCTGATGTTGATGAGGACGTCGGCCGCGTCTGCGACGGCGATGAGCTGGTTCGAACTCAAACCGATGGCGCGATCCTCGTCCTCTGCAATCAGTGCCGCCGTGCCGCCAAACCCGAAGCGCTCCGTGGTGCGCGTGAAGTACGCCGCGTTGAGGGATCGTTCCAGGTCGCAAGGCCTGCCCGACGCATCGACGCATGTGCCGGTGGCGATCTGTTCGATGAAGTACACGTCGTGTCCCAGTTTCCTGAACCCAAGCGCCCAGCTGAGCCGCGTCCATGCGGCCCCGCCGTTCATGGGCTTGTTTGCAAGCGCGCCCGAAACCACGATCAGCGCCATGGGTGCCTCAACACAGGTTCAACTTCCGCGCCAGGGTTCCGAGGACCTTCGAGGACTCGAAGCACTCCTCCGCCAGACGGCGCGCCGCGCGGGCGTGTCGCACGTAATCGCGATCGATCGCGTCCGCCGCCTCGGCGGCCTGTTCAACTGTCGTAAAGGTCAGCAGGCCTCGGCCGCATGGCAGCCGATCGCCGACGCCCGTGTCTTGCGCGAGCACCGGCCTGCCGCTGGCGAGATAGCAGATGCTGCGGTCGCTGAACCAGCCGCTGCAGGTCTGCACGTACATCCCTTTCGCGATCATGAGTTCGGCCGCCGAACGGCGGATGTAGTCGCGGTACCGCCAGGGGTCGCCCGCAACCACTCGCGGCTCCACCAATGACCACCCGTTGCCGCGCAGGAGGTCGATGTCCTTCACATCGGCCGGATGGATATCCAGCGCCACTTCGAAGCGACGGGTCGTCAGACGGGGCAGCGGCGCGAATTTTCGGAACTCATGGGCACGAAGCCCGTACGTCGTCCCTTGATGCGCAACCGGTCCGTACGCGCCACGCCAGCTCGCCACCGATGTAATAGGCGCATCGGCAGGCGGCGCCTCGTCCGCAGGCCATTCGTCGATGACGATCGGCTGGCGTGTCGTGATCCAGTCGAGGCCGCAGGTGGGAATCGCGCATTCCGGCCTGCCCATGTTCTCGGCGATCGTGATGTACGCGTCGTGGCCAGCAAACGTGTCGTGCTGTCCCAAGGTCTGCCACATCTGACCAAATCCCGGATCGATGTCGAGAAACACACGTGTCGGCGCGGCCGCGAGGATCTCGTCATCCTGCAAAAACCCCATGACGTTGATGAGCGCCGCCGATGCCGACACACGGTCGATGATTGCCGCGCGACTGAGACCGATCGTGCTCGCGCCGCCGTCGCAGAGGAGCCCATAACGTTCGCCCAGACCGAATCTGCGCATGACCTCCAGGAAGTAGCGAACATTCCGCGAGCGTCCGATCGGAGCCTGTTCTCCCGTCTCGTCGACGCACATGTCCGGCTCGAGCCGGTCGAGAAACAGCACGTCCCAGCCCAGTTTCCTGAAGCCGAGGACGTACTGAAGGAGCACCCAGGTGTGGCCTCCACGGTCCGGCTTCTGCGCAAGCGATCCAGCGATGGCAATGGATTTCATCGTCGCGTCACAGCATCAGTCGATGACCACTGAAATACTTCGACTCTCGTAATAGCACTTGCCATCTGAGGAGACGACACGCAACGTGACGACGTGGTCTCCCTCCGTGAACGCTTCCGCCGAAATGCTCGCCACAAACCCCGTGTCCCGATATGCGGGACGCTGGAAGTACTTCGCGACGTCGTCGCGATTCATCCCGTACGCGCTCGGAAACAGCATCCGATCGACCACGACATCGACGCCGCCGGCAGCCGACCGATGCGGATGATCGACCGCCCAGCCGGCGATCTTGAACGTGTCCGCACGGGGGACGTGGACGCTTCCTTCGCCAAACGGCGCGCGCGTCGCGCCGATCTGATCGATGACCATCATCGGCTGCCCGTCGCACGCCCCGAGTGAAAGCGTCGCAGGAACGAGCTCCGTCGAGTGGACTCCGGTCGGACTCCTGCGTGCGTCCTCAAGGGCGCTGATGTTCAGCGCGATGTAGCGGTCCGTCTCCGCGATCACGCGGTCGCCGCCAAGCGTGCGACTGAGCGCGGCGACCACGGCGGCACCGTCGTCCTCGTAGCCGTAGCGGTCGACGAGAATGGCGGAAAACCCTTCGCCCGCGAGCTTGGCTGTGAGCGCTCCCATATCCAGGCGTGCCGCCGCCTGCTGCCAGCGGACCTGCTCGTTGGAAAGAGCTGGATAGCTGAACCGGAGCGTGTGCGACACCAGGTAAGGTTTGAAATGGTCGAAGCCCTTCATGCGCCCGACATCGCTTTCGTTCATGTAGGCCCTGAACGGCAGCTGGAACACCATGGCTCCATCTGGCAACGTGCTTTCGAGCGTGTGCACGAACGCCGCGAGGCTGGAAACCTCAGTGGCGATGCCGGGGTACTTCACTTTGAAGTGCTGCGTCGCATGGCTCTGGTCCGCGACACCGATCGCGAGAACGACGACGGCTGCGGTCGTGCGCGCCCGGTGCGTTTTGAACAGCGAGTCTGTCGCGAGCGCGACCGCCAACAGCGAGAAGAACTCGATGAAGGGGAATATTCGGTTGTACGCGCGAATATCCGGGCTCACCAACAGGCTGAAGAGACTGCCAATCCCCCCAACCGTGGCAAGCAACAAGGCGGCGAGCGTGAGTCGGCTCGCGCCTCTCAACACCGTCGGCGCGCGACCCAGCGACTCGGACCCGAACAGCAGCGCCAGCAACCCAAGGAACCCCATCGTGCCCACGAGGCCGAGTCGCGCCGTCCAGTTCTCGTACTCATTCGGAAACCGCGCCGCCGCCTCCCGCTGGACCCACGCGCGGAATGGGGGAAAGCTATGCGGGTAGACAGGACTGATCAGCGTCCGGATTTTCAGTCCGAACATCTCCGCTTCCGCCGGCACTTTCTCGCGCAGCACCATCGGCCTGCCGTGTTGGCTCCATGAATAGAAGCTGGGCGTGAGATTGATCAGCGTGCACGCGGCAATCACCGCGATGGCGATCGCGCCCGATGCCACGACGCGCCGGTCGCGACGCGCCAGATATCCGACCAACGCTCCAACGCCGATGCAGAACGCTCCGAAGAACGCGTAGTACACGTAATCGAAGGCCAGAAGGGCGCATCCTGCCAGGACGATCGCCGGCGCCCTCGAGGGCCAGTCCCTGAATGGCTGTCCGGACGCCAGCCACAACGCTGCCGCGCACGGGAACGGCACGAGATAGATCACCAGGCTGAAGTGATCGATGCTTCGGTACATGGCGTAAGGATTCAAGGCGAACAGCGTCCCCGCGACTACCGCGTTGATTGCAGACACGCCGAGCTTTCGCATGCACCAGGTTGCAGAGAGGCCGCTGAGGACGACCATGAGTGCCCAAGCGAGGTTGACGGCCGCTGCGGCGTCTGGGACGAACCGGCTTGCGGCCCATACGATCGCCTGGTCGACGTTGCTGTTTGAGGGATATGCCAATTCATCCAGACCAAACGGCGCGCCGAGGCGTGGATTCGACCACCACCACCCGTTGTCCACCGTGCTCTTGCTCTGCATCAGGAACCAGAGACTGTCGCTCGAAAACCCGAGCGGCACGCGGATGTCGCGGTGCCAACCTCCGATGAGGAGATACAGAGCGGCCGCGATAAGGAGCGCCTGAGCGACCGCGATCTGCACGCTTTGAGCTGCGCGGCGGCGTCTGGTGCGGACGTCATTCGAAAGTTCACCGGCCGATGGAACGGTGATCGCTTGTCCACCCATGGTTCGTCGCCCCTACCGCGCACACGTAATCGACGAGGGCGCTTTTGCGAGCGGTCTCAACGTGAAGTCTGCGCCTTTGACGACCGCCCGGATCGCGTGAGGCTTTCCGTCCTTGATCGCCGGCGGAGATGCCTCGATGAAAAGATGACGCCCGTTTCCCTTCCGCGCATCCAGCAGGTCCTGACGGAACCCGCCGGCGACCGTAGTCTTCAGTAGACGGTCCGCGTCATACAGCTCGATACTCAACGGCTGATTGGGCTGGGACGAGTCCCAGGCCCAGCCGCGGAGTTGGTCGCACGACATTTCCTCGATATAGCCTTCATAGCCGCCGGGCGGCTGCGTCGGCACCATCCAGAGTTCGACCATGGCGATGCCAAGTCGTCGAGCGTCAGCGCTCAACCCGAGACTCTTGGGTGACTGCGCGTCGGGGAGATCGAACTGCAGCACGAGTTCATCGCCGACCGATGCTGCTTCGGGCGATACATCCAGGCGAACCGTCGTGGGACCGTCCCTCAATTGCGCCGCTGCCAGCTCGAAGCTTCCAAGCCGCTGCCCGTTGAGACTCACGATGACGCGCTGGCGAGGATGCTGCTGCGGCACAAACGCGGCGAGCCGCATCTGGAGCTCGCTGCCGTGCTCCATCCCGCGATGCTTTCGAAGCCGGATGGTGGCCCGGGTGCCATCCGTCCAGTGCCCCCACGCATCGGGCTCCTTCCACCAGCCCTCGCCGAGAAACGCCGAAGCATTACCGCCGGGGCGAAAGTCCAGGTGGCCGTCGTCGGCAAGAGCAGCCTTCAAGGCCGCGTAGGACACGGCGAACCTGGACAGGTTCGGCAGTTGGGCGGGATCGGAAGGGTTGAACGGCGCGAACGGATACGTCTCCGCGAAGATGACGGACGACACCTGCGTCGTTCCCCCGAGCACGATGCTCATCGGCAGCAGTGGCCAGACAAGGTGGAGCTCTTCCATCGGCATCCCCCGCAGCCTCTCCTGTGCGAGGACGGTCGATTGATACGGCACCACGCCGGGCGTCCGTTCCAGCTCGAGTCTCAGGGCGGTCACCATGTTTGCCCAGAGCACGGTCGCAGCCATGGACCAGACGCACTGGAAGAGTCCGACCACGGCAACCGCGCGCAGACACGGAATCAATGCATGTCGACGCGACGCGCTGACGATCGGCTGCGCGAAAAACATCAGACAGAGCGGCAGTGGAGTAAGAAGGCCCACGCCGCGCGCATACACGTGAGTCTCGAAATCGACCTGCTCAGGGTGCAAGAACATCCGGCCGACGTACACGGCCTCGAGCAGAACCGGGGCAGCAAGCAGGGAAATGCTCACTGTGCGATGCCGCGGCCACAGGTACACGACGAGCGGAAAGGTCAGGATCAGCCAGATCGACGCCGCGAGACCGAGATGGCCTCGCTCGAGAGCCGTGGCGATCCCGGACACGAACGTCGCGCGATTCAACGCGTCGCGGGGCCAGACGATCGCAAGAACCGCGAAGATCGACCCGAGCGCGAAGTATGCGGCGAGCGCGAGAAACAGGACCCGATCAGAGAAGCGCTTCCAGTGCGCTTTCGCACGAAAACCTGCGGCGGCAACGAGCAACGGACCGAAGAACGCCATCGCCTCGTAGGCGAGCAGCGTCGGGATGGCGATGAGCACCAGCCAAACGCGCCTTCGCGCTGGCGTCAAATCGGCACACAACAGGAGCACGAGCAGCGGCCACAGCAGGGAAAGAAAGAAGTGCATCTCGCTGACGATGTAGACCTCGGCATTGATCGATCCGGCGAAGAGACTGGCGAGCGGGAATAGGAACAGCCGCTTGTCGCTGAGCCACAGCCAGCACGCGAGCAGAGAGAGCGCACGGGGAAGGAACAGGCCGAGTCCAAAGATCCAGGACAGGACGATCACGTCGGTTACGTGGAGCCGGCTCGCCCACAACACCGGCCACTGCGTGAAATGGAACGCGAACCAGCGGCTGCGAAAGAATTCGCTGCCGAAGTCGGAGTACCAATTCGTGACCTGGTTCTCCGAGAGGACCCTCACGAGAAACCATGCGGCATCCCCGAACAGATGTCGATGGAAGAGGATCGCGAGAAGCATCCCGACGGCGTACAGCATGATCGACATCCCGACCAGCCACGCTGTACGGACATCGAGCGCACACGGCTGCCACGCTTGTTCGTGCTCGGACGACGCGTTCTGCGCCGCGGTCATGTCTATAGGCTGCTCGGCCATTGCAGACCCTTTTCAACCAGCGAAGTCGGGGCTGCCATCAGCTGGCGGATGACATGTTCCCGAGAGCGCCATCGGCTTCGAGAGAGATCGCCCGCGAGCGTCGTGAGAAAACTCAAGATGCTGCGGCCCAGGTCGCGCCAGCACTGAGGCCGTCCGTTGTCCAGCGCCGTTCCCAACGGAATGTCTGCGACCTGCTCGCCGTGAAGCAGTCGTCCGATGAGCTGGACGAGATCCTCGCGGCGATCGAACGGCACCACGCGGCCGCCAGGCACGCAACGCGCGGCGATCTCATCGAGCAGCGCCGAGCGTCGTGCAAGGAGCGTCCGTCCGTACGCCAGAGCCGTGATGATGGGGAGCCCGAAGCCCTCGTAGAACGACGAGAACACGACGAGACGTGCCCCGGCATACAGGCGGTGCGTGTCGAGATCCGACAGTGTCCCGCTCTCGAGAACCGTCACGCGAGGCGACGCCGCTGTCGCCGGTCCGAGCGCGACAATCCGCTGATATGGAAAGGCTGTTGTCAGCAACTCGATCGTCGGCGAGACGTCCTTATGGTCGTACTCGTTGCCGACAATAAAGATGTATTCGTCCTGAGCCGTAGACGGCCGCGCATCAGGGCGAAGGTAGTCGGCCGGATCGAAGGACAGATAGGAGACGAGGCAGGGAACGCCGGCTCCCCTTCCAAAACGACACTGGAAACGCTCGCGGCTGAACTCGGAGATGAACAACAAGCCATCCGCGTGATCGACCAGGAAGCGCCACGTCCCATCGAGATGTCTCGGAGCCGGATAGACGATGTCCCAGGCGATCGTGTCCAGGAACAGGTAGACGTTGTAAGCCGCTGCGGTGTGCAGATCGACCATCTCCTGGATGTGCCATGGCTGCGAGAGTCTGAGCGCAACGGTGAACTGGCGGTCCGGCAGCTTCGTCGTCACGTCCCAGTTGGGAAACAATTGCTCGAGCTTGTGGAAGGCGCACGCCTCCCGCGACGCCAAGAGCGTCACGTCCCAGTCCGAACCAAGCGCGTGCAGCCCGGCGCTGACGCCGAGAGCCGCCAGCGCGGTCCCGTTCATCGCGGAGATGACGTTTCGAGCATCCAGCAGCAGCGACGGCTGCGTGCCGTAAGCCTGGGGGAGGGCGCGTGCGAGACGGGTTTCCGCGGGCGCGACGGCGCCCGTCCCGAACTCTTCGTGAGCGCGCTCGGCGTCGGGCAACAACGCCCGAAGCCTCACGCGGTCGGCTTCAGGGAGGCTTGCGAGCGTGATCACGCACGCCGCACGCGGGCGCCGCGCCGACTCTCCGGCGGAGACAACCGCGCGATTGCATATCACAGTCCGGAACCCGCATCGTCGCGCTCGGCCGACGTAGTGCCACAACGCCCCGCCGAGGCTCCGGAAGCGCTGGTCGAGCTCTCCAAAATCCGCAAGAACGACGGGCTTGATGAGCAAGCAGCGAGCCGGTCCATCGGCGACGAGATAGGTGTCCGGGAGTTCAGAGAGCAGGCGACGCGGGAGCTCGTCGATCGCCGGATCGCCCGAGACGTCAAGCCTGGCGAGACTGGTGTCCCCGGAGCCCCTGAGTCGGGGAAACGCGAACCCAATCATCGGATCGGCGTCGATGGCTTCGAGGAGGAGTCCCAGCGCCTCGGAGCCGGGTTCGACGTCGCCGAGCAGGACGAGCAGTGGATGTCCGGCATCTGCTGCCCCTGCCATCGCCCAGCTGCACGAGTTGACCGGACCACTCCGGCTGATGCGCCAGGCGCTCGGAGGGGTGGAGCCCAGCGCGGAGGGATCCGACGGCAACGCGCACGTCACGCGGCGCGCGAAGCCCCCCAACAGCTCCGGACTGGCGAGCCGCGCCATGGCCGCCGACAAATGAACGTCAGCAGGGACGCGGGAGAAATCAATGAAGACATCAATCGCAGGCATGGCGCACCATCGGCTACGCGCTCACTCGCCCGGTCTGCCCGATCGGCGCTGCGGCAGGTCGATGCTGCTCGAAGAACGCCCGGTACGCCGAGTCGAGCTCGGCGTAGACGTGCCCGGGCGCCACCAGCTCGGCGATGGCCGCGCGATCTCCAGCATCAGAAAAGCCTCTGCTGGGAGCTCTCGTGAGCGCGTCGATCGTCCGTTCGGAAAATTCGTACCAGTCGCGGACCACCACACAGAGGGCGGCCAGCTTCGGGTCAAGTCCGTCGACGCCCGATGGCCACGTGACGACCGGCCGAAGATGGCACAGGGCTTCGAGTGTCTTGATCTTGAGCCCGGTGCCAGCCACTACGGGATTGATCACCAGCGCGGCGTTCTGGTACAGAGCCGTCAGATCGTTTACTGGCCCCACGACTTTGACGCCTGACACCTCTCTGCCTTCTATCGCTCTGGCCACACTCCCGACCACCAGCAGTTCCGCTTGCGGCACACGGTCGTGAATGCGCGGCCACGCCAGACGCAGGAAGTCGTCGAGCCCCTTGCGGTTCCTCGCATTATTCGAAGCAACGCTGAGGATCTGTCGCTCGGCCGGCGGCGGTCCATCAAGGGCGAGGTCGAAGTCGACGCCGGCAGTGATAACCGGAACCGTGGGCGCGAGCCGTTTCAGCGCCAATCGTTCATCGTCCTGGATGGCGATGGCGAGATCGGCGCGACGCAGGCGGATACCTTCCTCGAGCGGCTCGACGACGACGTCGCGAATGCCGAACACACTGACCTTGTCCTGAATGTTCGAGAACACATCGTGTGTATCGACGACTTTGAGGACGTCGCCCGGGACCAGCGGCAGCAGCCGCGTCATCCAGATGTATTCGACCTGCAGGATGTGCGGCCCGAGCGACCGCTCCAGTTGAAGCACCGTCGAGATGACCGCGTCGTGGCAGAACGTGCGCTCGATTCTGAGCAGCTCGCCCTCCCGTGTGCTCGCGCAGGCGTCTTCTCCGAGCAGATCGGCAAATGACGGGGTGAACGCACCGTTCAGCGACCGCAACACGTCCGGTACGTCCCGCAGGACGTATTCAATCCTCCCATCGCGGTGAACCTGAATGATGTTGCCAAACACCGCCGCGACTTCCTCGATTCCCTCACGTGGCAGCTCCTCGCCAGGGAGAGGCGCGATCACTGGAACGACGCGATACCCTTGGCGTTGATACCACCGAAGCATCCGGTCGAGACGGTACTGGTTTCCGGCTCTCGGTCGCCACGGTCCTACGTGCGAGACGACGAGGATGGTGGGTGGCTGCTGATCTCTCGTGGCCAGCGAGCGCACCGACAGCTCGACCCGTTCGGTCTCGGTCAGCCGCTCACCATCCGGGCCAGCCTGAGAGCCGGCAATTCCCGGAGGGTTCCCCTCGTCGAACAGCGCGCGTGCCTGAATCGCGAGGAAGTCTCGAAGGCGGCGTGGCATCACGGCCATCCTCAACCTGTCGACGAGCGATCCGGGCCGACCGCCGGCGGATTGAAGCGCGGCAATCCGGGCCTGTGACGAGGCAAGTACGGCTTCCAGACGTGTTCGCCGGCTTGTCTCCTCACGCAGTTCGCTGCTCTGGCGCTGCAGGCGCTCCAGGAGTGCGGTCGCCTCTGCGTCGAGCTTGCGCGCCGCCGCATAGGTGGCGCGCTGCGCGCGAACGCTCGCGTCGCGCTCGAGCCCGAGCCGCGCGAGGCGCGTCTCGCGGGAGCTGACGTCGTACACGAGCCGCTCGGCTTCAGCCGTTCGCGCGGCCAGCGCTTCCTCGGCGATTGTGAGGGCGTCGCTCAGGTTCGTGGCCTTGGCTTCTGCGGCGACGATGCACTCCTCCAGTTGGCGACGCAGCCGTGCGATGCAGTCGTGGCCGCGCGCGAGCCGCTCGTCGCGGTTCTCCAGGTCCCGCGAGAGCGCGTTGACGCGATGGCGGAGACCGGCGGTTTCGGAGACCAGGCGCTCCGCTTCGATGGTGCGTCTGGCGAGCATGGCGTCGGGCATGGCGCGCGAATCACGCAATCGGCCCAGCTCCGCCTGCGCGGCTGCCAGGTCTCGCTCGGATTCGCCGAGTCGGACACGCACTGACTCGAGGTCGCTCGTCGTCTGGGTGAGCTGCGCGTCCCTGGCTGCAATGCCTCGCTCGGATTCGCCCAGTTGAGCACGCAGCGTCTCGGCATCGTTCGCCGTCTGCGCGAGCTGTGCGTTCCTGGCCGCGAGGTCGTCTTCAAGCGTTCGCTGCGTTTCGGCGGTCGTGTACCGCGCCAGGACTGACGCGCCGACACGCGAAAAGAACAGCCGGACGATGTTGGCGCTTTCGGGATCGGCGGACGACCGGGAGAGCAGCCATCGGATCGCATCAGGCAGATCCCGTCCGATTCCCAGCACGCCGAGCCCATGACCGTGGCGGAACTCGAAGGATGGATACTCGTCTTTGAGGCGCTCCCAGAGGCGCCAGGCCCCGAAATCCTTCTCCCGCACGTTGATGTCGTGGCACAGCACGACCCCTCTCTCGCTGAGCTTCGGGCGCCACGCCTCGAAGTCGTGTGACACGGCCTCGAACGTGTGATAGCCGTCGATGTGGAGCAGGTCGATGCTGCCACCGGAAAAATGGTCGAGGGCTTCGTCGAATGTCGATCTAATCAATTGCGAGAATGTCGAGAATCGACGGTGGTGGTAAGCGGACCAGTTCTCGAAGACGCTCTCGTCGAACAAGCCGGCGTGGGGGTCGCCGAGCCACGTGTCCACGGCGTAGCACGCGGTGGGCAACCCAAGATGCTGCACGGCCTGTGCGAAGCTCGCATAGCTGTTGCCGGACTGGCATCCCAGCTCGACGAAGGTCGAGGGACGAAGGGCGTCGACAATCCAGAACGCAAATGGCGTGTGTTCCAGCCAGGATGGCGGGTGCACCAGGCGTTCCGGTTCCAGGAACACAATCGGCCGATAAAGAAACCGAAAGGACAATTCGCTTGGAACACTCGGTGCGTATGACATGTGACTGCTCTGCAGGGACATCTCCGCGGAGCGCGGACCACTGGAACGTTTTCGTTACACGGCGACCCCCACGCTCTCCAGCCGGGAATCCCGCACGGTCAACGCGTCGCGATCGCGATTCGCCAACTGTTCACGCCAGGGGGTCGTCCAGGAGATCTCCAGCGGACTCCTGCACCGCAGCATCGTCGAGAGCCACGTGACGTCGACAAGATGGCAGCCAAGCGCGCGCAACCGGATGCCCAACAACTGTTCGTTGAGGACGGCCCGCGCCTTCTCCTCGAATCCCGGCAACGTCTCGGGTGTCAGAGCGAAGCTCGAGTGCCACTCGACGCCCTGTCCGATGTCGCGGCCGGTCAGCCACTGCGTGATGTACTCGCGATACCGGCGGCTGATCGGCGCATCGACGCGAAACGGCTCCACCGGATCACGACTGAAGAACCGACCGCCATCGGGGATCGTGACGAAACTGCCCAGTGCCTTGACGTCTGCGGGAGACAGGAAGAAAAAGCACGATCGAATCCAATGTTGCGATCGATAGGTGAGCACCTCGATAGGTTCGTTGTAGCAATCGAGGTGACCGACGCAGACAGCCCGACCGGTAAGCGACTGCAGCAGCCGCGTGTCGAACCGGTCGAGATACGCGACGTAGAGCGTGTTGAACGCGCTCGTCGTCACGTGTACGAAGTCGTACAACCAGATATCGGATCCGATGAAGTCGACGGCAACGTCGAACGCCGAGAACTCGCGCGACGTGTTGTCACCACCCAGCAGAATGGCGCCGTCGCACTCCTCGACGACGTCGCGTGGCAGCGCATTGTCGACGATGACGACGGTGCGATCGATCTCCGGCATCTGGAGTCTGAAGATGTCTGCGATTGCCGTGTCAGCGTGCGGGTACTGCTCGTGACCGAACCGGGCCAGAATCGTCAAAACGCGCGGAGAGCGTCGGGCCTCCGGCCGAACCAGGCTGACGACTGGTGGAGTCTCGAGTGACTCGGCACTGTCGTCCGACGGTTCGTCTTTGTCTTCCAGCGCGTCAAACGCCTCGGAGGCGGGGAACGCTCGAAGCTCATAGATGACACACACGCCATCCTTTGACACGGTCAACTCGTGCACGGTATCGAGATGCTTCGCCAGCCCCCTGTAGTGCTCGAGCCACCACCGCGCGGTCCACGGAAACACGAGATACCGAGCCCCCCTCGCATAGAGTTGGCTGAGATGCGCGATCGCCTCTGCGCTGCTGGCAGGGTAGTAGCCGGCGTACACGCCCGCGTCGTTCTGCGGGAAGTGCCATCCGCTATACCCGTCGCCGCGAATCAGCGCTTCATCGCCCTTGCTCGCGATCAGCACGACCGAGCCATACGGAACGTGAAGGTGGATGCAGTCGCGAACCTGCCCGATGAGCTCGCGATAGGCGTCCGCCGGAAGCCATGTGCTCTTCGTCATTTCAACGCGACGATGATCGCGGGCGAGTGCTCGTCGCCCAGCGCTCGATAATGTGTGTGCAGGTGCTCGCCAAAGCGCGCGTAGTGCTCGAGCCACCATCGCGCCGTCGCCGGAATCACCAGAAACTCCGCGCCCATTGAACGCAGCCGCTCCAGCTCTGCGATGCATCCGGCGCTGTCCACCGGGTAATGCCCCGCATACGTCCCGTCCTCACGCTGCGGGAAATGCCAGGCTCTCCGGCCGTCGAGTTTCAGCAGCTCGGCGTCACCCTTGCTGATAACGGCCACCGTCGCGCCCGGCGGTACGGCATCGCGAACGAGACGGCGAATACGTTCGGTCAACTCTCGATAGGCAGGCTTGTCGCGGCGCTCGTACGGCTGCCACGCGACACCCCATTTCGCCTCCCATCGCGCACGGTTCGCGTGATAGATGTCGCCATATTGGCCGGTCGGTCCGAGCCGGCCGATCGACGCCTGGCCGAAGTGGTGCACGAAGACGTCCTCGGCGCACGCGACCCGGTATCCCGCCTGCCGCACGCGCATCGCGTAATCGTCGTCCTCGAAGAGGCCGATTTCGAAACGCTCATCGAGCGGACCGATCGCGTCCCACACCTGACGCCGCAGCGCCGCGCAAAACATGATCACTGTGCGGATGTCGAACAACTCGCCAGAATGCGCCTGCATGTGCTCACGCGCGAAGCGATTGAGCTCGCCGTAGGTGGTGTAAGGAACCTCGATTTCGGCCTCGTTGCCGGCCCGGTTCGTTACGGCCCCAAGCAATCCGATTCGCGAGTCGGCAAGATGATCCACGACACGCTCGAGCCAACCCTCGGGGACGATGGTGTCGTTGTTGAGCAGGACCACGATGTCGCCGCACGCGCGCGCGACGCCGCGATTGACCGCCGCGGCGAACCCGACATTTCGTTCGTGGCACGTGACGCGGACTCGTCCGTCGCGTCTGGACAGCTCGTTCAAATACCCGACCGTGCCGTCGGTCGAGCCGTTGTCGATGACGATCACTTCGTAGTCGATCGCCGGCGCCGTCGCGAGCAGGCTCTCCAGGCACAGCCGCGAGAACACGAGCCCATCCAGCGTGACGACCACGATGCTGACGCGCGGAGGGCCGTCATTGGGCCGGGCCAACTCTCGAGCGCGTCGATCGACCGGCGTCTCGAAGACCACGCGGAGCGACGCCGCGGACAACGTCGTCGGCCAGCGCGAGACCGGGACGACAAGCAGGTCGTCCGGAAACGGCGCCGGTCTGCCGCACACGAGTGTCGTCATCGTTCCCTCACCGGAGTTCTCGCTGGCTTGCAGCCGAGATGGTCCAGCATCGCCGGCAGCACGACGCGGTAGTCGAACCACTCACGCGCGATCCTCGATGCCGCAGCGCAGTGCCCGTTGTAATCCGCATTGATGCGCGCGACGGCGTCTTCGATCTCCTCCATCGTCGAGAACGCGAACAACCCGTCGCCTGTCGGCAGGATGTTGCTGAACCCGGTGTCCTGCGTCACGACCGGTCGGCCGCACGCCAGATAGCTCGCGCTGCGATCGCTGAACCACCCGCTGCGGAGCCGGATGTTCTGATCTTTCGCCACCGTGAACTCGGCACGCGATTGGCCGATGTACTCACGATAGGCGTCGACGTCCGTGGTGAAGCCCAGCGACTCCCTGATCTTCCAGCCGTTCGCGTCCAGCAGTCGCCGATCGTCCTCGTCGAAGCCGCTCAGTGCGAGTTCGAACGACTGATCGCACCGGCGTGGCAGGTCGATGAACTTCAGAAACTCCAGGTGCTTGCTCCAGTGATAGACCTCGCCGTTCAAGGTCACGGGGCGCCACGGCTGCCGCCAGTTCGCGATCGTCGTGCACGTCGCCGCCGGTCCACGACGGAAGGGCTCCCACAGATCCATCACGATCGGTTGCCGGGTGGGGATGAACGCGAAGCGGTCGGAGGTTGGGACGCCACAGTCGGCGTTGCCATGGTTCTCTCCCCAGGTGAAGAACGCGCAGTGCGGCTCGAGGTACGCGATCGTCTCTTCCACT
Source organism: Vicinamibacterales bacterium (assembly GCA_035259385.1). Lineage (GTDB taxonomy): Bacteria > Acidobacteriota > Vicinamibacteria > Vicinamibacterales > CAVVIG01 > QHWK01. The sequence goes on from DATFWL010000269.1 coordinate 26,322, forward strand.
CCGTTGTAGACATCGACTTCGTGCTCGACCGGGTCGGTCCCGACGTACACGAGCCGGCCGGTCCGGTAGTGCTCGGGGCGTGGGATGGTGCCACCATGGAGATTGAGGATGAGCGCGGCATCGTCGTACAGGCGGTACAGCGCTTCCTGTGAAAGACCGTGGCAGTGCCCGTCATCGTGGAGCGCGTGGAATGCCCAATGGTCATCGCCCAGATCGAAGGTCCGCATCATCCCCGCAATGAACGCCGCGGCGAGCGTGGAGGCGTCGTCGTGCTCATCCTTCATCAGCATCGACGGTGTTCTGGCATGCGCCTCGACGTAGTACACATCGAATCCCAGCCGCTTCAGGCCGATCACGTACTGCAGGGTGATGAAGACGATGCCTGCGACGGGCATCTTGCTCATCGCGCCGAGGACGACCACTTTCTGCTTCGATCTGATGTGCATGTGTTACACCGGCTGCGCGCGCCGTTTTGCTCTGCCGGTCTGAACGTCGTAGAGCTGCCGGTACAATCCGTCACCGGCCAGTAACTCCGCGTGCGTCCCGGACTCGGCGATCCGGCCGTGATTGAGAACGACGATCCTGCTGACGTTCCGAAGCGTCGACAAGCGATGCGCGACAAGGAACGTCGTCCGTCCGACCATCAGCCGCTCGAGTGCGTCGAGGATCACCGACTCGGTCCTGGAGTCGATTGAAGACGTTGGTTCGTCGAGGATGAGGATGGGCGCGTTTTTCAGGAATGCCCGCGCCACCGCGATACGCTGGCGCTCGCCGCCCGAGAGCTGCGCGCCTCGCTCCCCGAGCGGCGTCTCATACTGTTGCGGCAGCCGCATGATGAAATCGTGCGCATTGGCGTCCCGTGCTGCCTCCACGATCTCGTCCATCGTGGCGTCGAGGCGGCCGTAACGGATGTTGTCGGCGACCGTCGCCGAGAACAGCAGCGGCTCCTGAAGGACGATGCTGATCTGCTGGCGAAGTGACTTCAGCGTGATGGACCTGATGTCGACGCCGTCGATGACGATCCGCCCGTCGATCACGTCGTAGAACCGCGGCAGCAGGCTGACCAGCGTGCTCTTTCCCGCGCCGGTCGGCCCGACGATGGCGACGCCCTCTCCCGGTCTGGCTTCGAGCGCGATCTGCTTCAGCGTGCCTGCGCGGCCCGGATAATCAAAGCTGACGCTTTCGAATCGCACGTGCCCATTTGTCCGACCGATGACGATCGCATCGGGACTGTCGCGGATGTCGGGTTCCTTCGCCAGAAGATCGAAGGCGATCTGCAAGTTGACGATGTGGTCCTGCAACTGGCCCACGGTGCCGCTGATCGCTTCAAGCGGCTTGTACACGGATCCGATATACGCGACGACGATCAGCAGTTCGCCGACGGTCAACTGCTTCATCAGCGCCAGGTAAGTGCCATAGCCCAGGACCGCGGCCGTCCCGATGGCCGTTGTCGCATTGACAGCGAGGGAGAACATCGCTTGTCGCATCGTGACTCTGATGCGGGCGCCGACGGCCTTCCGCCCCTGTTCGCGGAACCGCTCGTACTCGTAGCCTTCACGTCCGAACGCCACGATGACGCGCAGCATCGAGACCGCTTCGTGGATGATCGACAGGGTCTCACCTTCCAGACCCTTGACCGTCATGAGGCGCTCTCGAATGTGCGTGCTGTAATACCCGACCGAGTAGTACAGGAACGGCACAACGAACAGTGAGAGCAGCGCCAGGTTCGGATTGAGGCGGAACGAGATCCAGAACATCCCGACGAGCGCCACGGTGTTCTCCGCGAGAGGCAGGATGGTCATCACCAGGCCGGTGGGTGCGCCCGCCATTGAATTGATGATGTAGATGATCATTCCCGACCGGCACCGATCGTGGTACGCCATCGAGAGCCGCTGCGCCTGCTGGAAGAGATCGCTTCGGAAATCCAGCGTCATCGCGAGATCGAGCTTCGTATTCAGATAGCTCATGGCGACCGAGAGGAGATCCACCGCGAGGGCGACCGCGAGACCGCCGACGATCGTCAGCACGAGCAGCAGGAATTTGTCGCCAAGGAGCGGGCTGGCGAAGCGCACCATCTGTGGGAGCGGCTGATTCCCCAGGACGCTGTCGACGAGAATCTTTATCGGCCACGGCGACAGCAGGCCCACGCCAGCCGTCAACAGAGTCACCAGTACGGATCCGATGGCCAAGAGCCAGTACGGCTTCAGATAGCCGAAGACTTTGCGACAGTAGACGAGGCTCGGCATAGACTCCATCGCTCTAAATCAGTCCCATCCGCGCGCCGGCGACGCGCAGCAAATCGAGCCGCCAGGCTCTGTACGACGCATCGGGCCACTCCGGAGCTTCGCCCAGCAACCTGAAGAGCACGTAGAGTTGCGCGGCGTTGAAGCGGCGGCTGAAGGCGCGCGGCGCGCCGCCCGGCCAACGCGCCGCGCAGTACGCGCGCATGCACTGTTGGATCATCTCCTCAGGCCAACCGAGCGTCAGGCACGCGAGATCGATCTCGCCCGCCCCGACGCCGGCGTGTTCCCAGTCAATCGCGTAGATCCGGCCGCGACAATACAGCGCATTGTCGGCGTAATAATCACCATGGATGATCGTGTGGGGCACTCCGGCAAGAACGGCGACGGCCTCCTCGAATCCCTTCACCAATGGGTCGAGCCACCGCGCCTGGGAACCTCTCTCGAAGCGGAGAGTTCGGAGCGCCCAGAGCCGACAGTAGCGCGCATTGTACCGGTTGAGGACGGCGCCAAGCCGCGGTGCCTGTCGCTCGTTGCTCGCGTGGAAGTGTCCGATCCATGCCGCCGCGGCGGCCATGGCGTGCTCTTGTGGCCATCCCCGGCTGACGTGCACGCCTCCGGAGATGTGCTCGATGATCAGCCATGTGCGGCGGGCGCCCGGTTCCTCGTACTCGCCGTAATATTTCGCCGACGCCATCGGCGCGCGGTGGACCACCTCACGATAGACGGCCGCTTCATAACGAGCGCCGAGGCGATGTCCGCCCTCGCGACGCACGCTGGGACCGTACTTGATCAGGAGTCCCAGCTCGCGTCCGCCGGGACACACGCACCCGACGATCTCGCTCGGGCAGCAGGTCGGATACTCGTTGGGCGTCCGCTTCGAGACTTCAATCATTCCGCCGGCCGTCGTGCCATTGACGCCGTCGGCCAACACGGCCCGAAGCCCGCCCGTCAGTACTTCCAGGCTCGGAAACCGAGTCTGGTCGCCGCCAATCGGAACACTCACGGATCACGCTCCCACGTCATCCGCCATCACATCGAAACCTCGCCCAGCAGGCGCGTCAGCACCTTGGACGCTTCCAAGTACTCGGCCGCGACTTCGTGCGCGCACCGCGAATGCATGTCGTAGTGATTCGCAATCTGCTCGATGGCGTCGGCGGCTTCTTCGACCGATCGAACCGTGAAGAGCCCGCGGCCATCAGGCAGATGCCCCTCGAGACCGGTGTCCTGCATCACGACCGGCCGGCCACTCGCCAGGTAGACGGCGCTGCGATCGCTGAAAAATCCGCTGCTCGTGGCCACGTAGTAGTTCTTGCAGACAGTGAACTCGCCCCTCGACGCCGCGACGTAGTCGCGGAATTTCTCCCACGTCTCGGTGACGGCCAGCGGATTCTGAATGCGCCATCCCGCACCCTGTAGCTGCTCGATCGGCACGGGGTCGCCGCTCAACGCAACCTCCAGCGGCACTGACGTCCGGTGGGGAAGGTCGAGAAATTTCATGAATTCCAGATTCTTGGCGCCATACACCCGGCCCTCGTACTCGATCGCGCGGTACGGCTGCCACACCATGATGGTCGTGAACGCCGCGTTCGCGCACGCCGGTCGTACGGGAAAGAGATCGAGGACGACCGGATCAAACACCGGACGCCACGGCTTGCCCATCGTCGGCACGGTGCTCGCCGCGGTGCCGACATTCCGTCCGACGCTGTAGAAAAAATCGTAGTCGCCCAGGTCTTCCCCTCGCGCGATTGCGCGCATTTGCGTGTAGCCTGGATCGCCATCGACGAGCACTCTGACCGTCGTGTTCGCCGCCTCCGCCAGCCAGCTCCCGTGCGTGCCCATATCGACGAACAGATCCGCTGTGCTGAACACGCCCTCGACGCGGTCTCGAGGCATCCCGTGGTACACACCGGCCGCGTCGACGAAGCACCAGCGGTCATTCAAGTCGAAGCGTTTGAAAAGATCGTTTAGCATCGACACTCCATACGAACAGTCGTCGCCCATCGTGTCCGTCGAGGGGTCATAGCAGGCCTTCGGCCATCCGGCCTTCTCGACGAAGTACACCTCGTGGCCGAGACGCTGGAAGCCGACGAGCCACTGGAGCACCCACGAGAGGTACCCGCCAACCGGAAACCGCACGACGTAGGACCCGACGATGATGCGCGCCACGTCCGCTCACATCTTTCTGGCAAGCGCGCGCGAGACGCGTGCGCCCTCGCCGTGCGCAGCAGGTGTTCGTTGTTCCGGCGGAGGGAGCTTCGACGCGGACGCACCGCGCTGCGGTCCTGTTTCAGACGCCCTCGATTCGGACGTTTCCAGAACAACAGGGGCGACGCCCGATCGCGGATTCGGTTCCCGGAAGATCCCGAGGTCCGCCGCGACACCATCCACGGCGTTCGAGATGACACAGCACGTCACCAACATCTCTCCGAGCACGATCGCGCCCGCCAGCAGCCCGACGACCAGCGACGTGCCCAGCGGCGGGGCGGTGACCCCCGCGGCGTAGAGCAGCACGACCACCGCGATCGCCAGCACCAGCGGCGTGCCAACTGGCGTGGCCGGCGACCGCGTTCGGAGCCGGCAGAGACATCTGCCCCCGCCGTGATCCTCGACGAGCGCTCGAATGTCCACCCGGAACCAGAGACGATTGACGATCGTGAGATCCCGGTCTTCCCACCACCCGTGGTCGAGCTCGATGTACGTGAATCCGCGCTGGCGGCGCAGGCGGTCGGCGACGATGGTCAACAGGGCACGAACGTCGATCCAGCTCTCGCTCCAGAACGTCTTCTCGGCTTCCCGGCAAAACAGCAGGCGCACGCCGCGAGAGAGCGGCGCACGACCGGTCGGACGCACGGAAACGTGCCGCCGACGCCAGGCCGGCTTCGAGACCGCACCTCTCACCCGGCCGTAAAGACGTGCGAATGGCTGCAGAAAATGGAAGCCGGCAATACACATGCGATAGATGACGCGGCTCACAGGGCGGGACAGCCGGCCAATCAGCGGAAGACCTTTGACATCCGATCGCAAGCCGTACAGCAGGCACTTGATGACGGTCGCGATCATGGCCATTGACGCCAGCGCCAGCAGGGTGGAGGCGTAGGGCCTGGCGAACAATCGTGCGGCCGTCGCAAGACCGAACAGCAGCACCCACGCGATCTGCCATCGGCCCGAGTGCACGATGGAGGCAAAGGGGTGCGCCTCGGTTCGATAGATGGAAGGAAACGGGGCCGACCCGAACGGTCCCGCGTTGATGCGTGTCTCCGACAGCGATCGGATGAATGGCAGCGGACTATAAATATGACCGCGCCAGGCGATGCGGCCACCCACGAACTTGTCCGGATGCTCCCGCATCAACCATGTCTCCCCCTCGCCGTATCCGATCTGCTGGCGCAGGTACGTCCGGAGGCTCGCGCGGTGGTGATGCCAGACGAGAGCCGCGGGCGCGAATCCGATGTTCCATCCGCGCGCCTGCAGCCGCCAGCACAGATCGACATCGTCGCCCGCACGAACGAACGTGGAGTTGAATCCGCCGACGGCGAAGAGCGCGTCTCGTCGGAACGCGCAGTTGCAGCCGGGGATGTGCTCGGCGATCCGATCGTCGAGCAGGACGTGGGTCGGCCCTCCGGGCGCGCGTGCGACGCACTGGGCGACCCAGGGGTCGTCGGCCGGCACGACGTTGGGCCCGCCGGCGGCGACGACATCGGGATCGCCGAGACGCTGAACCAGATAGGTCAGCCAATCCGGATCGACCCGCACGTCCGCGTCCGTGTAGGCGACGATTTCGCCGGTCGCCCGTCGCAGGCCGACATTACGCGCGCCGCCAAGCCCCGAGTTCGCGGTATTGATGACCTGTGCGCGTGGATGGCGTGCCGCGATCGAGCCGGTGGCATCGGTCGATCCATCGTTGACGACGATGACCTCGAACTCCGGATATCGCAGTTGCTCGATGGCGGTCAGACACTCGTCGATCGTCTCTGCCGCGTTATACGCGCACACCACGACCGACACGTGGGGGTACACGGTGGGCTGAACGTGCGCAAACGGCGCGGCCCGGAAGACGCGCTGGACGGCCGTGTACGCCGGCTTGGGGCGGCGGACGGCATTGACCAGCCCGAATTCCCAGTCGTCGACGCGCCGGCCCCCGCGCCACCACTCGTCGGTCCAGCTGAAGACGATGGCGCCGGCTGTCCCTTCGCGAAACGCCGTGCGCACCTGCATCGCGACGAGCGCCGCCTGCTCGTGCTCGCCGTTTCGCCGGCTGTCAGCGCCGGCCTCGGCGATCAGCAGCGGACGCGGTCCGGCAATGTGGTGCAGCCGCGCCAGGTACGCGGCCAGGTCGGCCTCGTCGTGCAGAAAGACGTTGAAGGCACAGACATCGAAGAACGGGATCTCGAGGTATTCGGTGGGGGGGTAGTTGATGTAGGTGAGCAGGGCATCCGGTGCCGCCGCCTTGGCCTCGTGGAAAAGCACACGGAGAAACCTTTCGATCCGCCGACGGCCGTACCATCGCACGATGCCCGGCGGGATCTCGTTGCCAACCGTGAACAGCAGAGTCGCCGGATGCGACGCAAGGCGCTGCACGTGGCCTCGCACGGCGGTTCGAATGTCCCGGGTCATTCGAGCGTCGTCAAGAAACGCGACGTGCTGAGCCCATGGCAGGCCCACGATCACGCGGAGACCGCACTCCGCGGCCTCGTCGAGGACGCTCGGTGGCGGTGGCGTGTACGTACGAACCGTGTTCGCGCCCAGCTCAGCGATTCCGCGGAAGTCACGCCCCACGCAGTCCGGTGCGGGAAACAACGCGCCGTCGTGCCCGGGCGCGAACGTGCCGTAGCTCACCCCTTTGATGAGGAATCGTCCAGCGCTCACGTGGATGAATTTTCCGGACACGACCGGACGATTCACGTCGTAAGGGGAGCGACAAGCGTCGCAAGGATCCGTCGATGCACCCATGGCTCGAATACGGCCGGCCCATTGCTAGCCTGACGACCGACCGTTGCGGCCGATCGGAGGCAACGACATCACGCGCCCTGTCGGCCGGGCATTACTCTGCGCTACATCGTGATCGTCGTCCGAGCGCTGGGGTGCAAGCAGTCACCTATTCGTCTTAGAACCTTCGATTTATGGAGGGTTGAAAAGGAGATCCTGCGACCAGAACGCATACGTGAAGGGCAGAAATTACAAGCCTAACCTTCACCCCAGCCACACTCGCACGCCGAACTACAACACTACGTGCAGACAGTCGACGCGTTTTCATTGGTCAGCCGCGAATGGGGCGCATCGCCTGCAATTGCCGGCCCAACGAGCACGCGAGTCCATGGCGTCAGCCCACGTGCGTCCGTGCTGTCGGTACGCGATCGGTCCGCGTCTCAACGCCGTTCGACCTGATGCGTTGATCCGGCGGACGATTGATGAATTCTTCCGTGGCCGCGGCTGCGACGGTCGGGCTGACGTGGAGTCGCGTCCCCAGGATGTCGGCCAGCCGTTCTCACGAAGCGATCAGCGCGATCGTACAGGTCGGAACATGATGGCGCGATCGCAGCAGACGCGCGTTCGCTCGCCGCGGAACAGCGACCGGCCGATCGACGCGCCGGATCGATCGACGTTGTGCAGGGCCACGCTCGGATCGCCATACGCGAGGAAGCCGGTCATCCCGGCCAGCGCGAAGACGTGCTCCCGGATATGGCGCTCGTACCGAACGCCTGAGACTTTCGCGGTCCGTCAACACCTCGCAGGGCTGGCGCGTTCATCTCCTGTGGGCGCACATGCTGCTCGTCACGATGACGAGGGCAGGCGGTGGAAGACGCCGCTCGCGGCGCAGTGTCAAACGAGCCCGGCGTTCCGCCCGTGATCGCGCAGCTGCTCGCGACGACTGGGGCGACGGCGGGCGACACCGCCTGCAGATCAAAAGTGTGAGTGTCGTACGGTTTCGTAACAAGAAATGAGACGCCCGCGCCCGATGTCGGGCACATGACCCGCATTCGGGACGGAACGATTCGTGCTGTGCGCGGCAGCACCATGCATCTGCCGGCCATGTTTTCCACCGACCTCGCGATCGATCTCGGCACCGCCAACACCTGCGTGTTCGCCCAGGGGCGCGGCATCGTCCTCAACGAGCCGTCGATCGTCGCCTTCAACACCCTCAAGGGACAGGTCGAAGCGGTCGGCCAGGAGGCCCACGACATGCTCGGGCGGACGCCGCCGAACATCCGCGCCGTGCGGCCGCTGCGGGACGGGGTCATCGCCGACTTCGACGCCGCCGAGAAGATGCTGGTGCACTTCGTGCGCAAGGCGATGGGGCGGTCGCCGTGGAAGCGGCCCCGGCTGGTCATCGGGGTGCCGTCGGAGATTACCGAGGTCGAGCGGCGGGCGGTGCGCGACAGCGGGTTCAGGGTCAAGGCGAGCCAGGTGCACCTGGTCGACGAGCCGATGGCGGCGGCGATCGGCGCCGGCCTGCCGGTGACCGAAGCGGCCGGCAACATGGTGATCGACATCGGCGGCGGAACGACCGACATCGCCGTCATCTCGATGGCCGGCACGGTCTACGGGCGGTCGCTCCGCGTCGCGGGCGACGCGATGGACGAGGCGATCATCTCCTATATGCGCAAGACGTTCAGCCTGCACATCGGCGAGCGGACCGCGCAGCAGATCAAGTTCGAGATCGGTTCCGCGATGCCGCTCGACGAGCCCCTGGAGATGAACGTCAAGGGACGCCACGTGGCCGAAGGCGTCCCGCGCACGGTGACGGTCCACGACTCCGACATCCGCTCGGCGCTCGCCGAGCCGCTGAAGCAGATCGTGGCGGCGGTCCGCGAATCGCTCGAGCGCGTGCCGCCCGAGCTGTCGGCCGACATCTACGATCGCGGCGTGGTCCTCACGGGCGGCGGGGCGCTGCTGCGCAACCTCGATCAGCGCCTGCGTTCGGAGACCGGCCTGCCCGTGCTCGTCGCCGAGAACCCGCTCACCTCTGTCGTCCTCGGCGCGGGGATGATGCTGACCGACGTCGCGCTGCTCCGCAAGGTGTCGGCGAACTAGGCCGGACCTTCAGGTCCGGCTTCAGCAAACCGCGGCGCGCGCTAATATCGCGCGATGCAGACTGCGCGTCGAAGCCTTGCCCCGCTCGCTCTTCTGATTCTTGGCGCCGCCGCGGCTTCGGCGCAGCCGCTCGCGCCCATCCGCTACACGGTCCGCTTTACCGCAGCTCAGACGAACTACCTCGAGGTCGAAGCATTCGTGCCCACCGACGGCCGCGCCTCGCTCGAGATGTTGATGGCGGTCTGGACGCCCGGTTCGTATCTCGTGCGCGAGTACGAGCGCAACGTGGAAGACGTGAAGGCGTTCGACGGCGCGAAGGCGCTGACGATCGACAAGACGCAGAAGAATCGCTGGCGGATTGCCACGGACGGCGCACGCGAGGTGCGCCTGACGTACCGCGTCTACAGCCACGAGATGACGGTCCGCAACAACTGGGTCGAGGCCGACTTCGCGATGATGAACGGCGCGCCGACGTTCATGACGATCGCATCGGACGTGGCGCGCCCCGACGCCGGACCTGACGGTCCGGCCTACACATGGTCGCGCAAGCCGGTTGCGCGCGTGCACGACGTCACGCTCGAGCTGCCTGCCGCGTGGAAGACGTCGATCACGGGCATGCCGGGCGCGCCGGACGGCAGGCCGCATCACTACGTCGCGGCCGACTTCGACACGCTCGTGGATTCGCCGATCATCGCCGGCAATCCGGTCGTCCACGCATTCACGGTCGCGGGCAAGCCGCATGTCCTCGTGGACGTCGCGGCCGGCGACGCCGACGCGGTGTTCGACGGCGCCCGCGCCGCGCGCGACCTCCAGCGCATCGTCGAAACCGACGTCGCGTTCTGGGGCTCGCTGCCGTACGACAAATACGTGTTCTTCAACGTCCTCACCGGATCCGGCGGGCTGGAGCACAAGAACTCGGTGATGATGATGGCAAGCCAGTGGGCGACGGGCACTCGCGAGAAGTACGTTGAGTGGCTGGACCTGGCGTCGCACGAATACTTCCATCTGTGGAACGTGAAGCGACTCCGGCCGATCGAGCTGGGGCCGTTCGACTACGAGCGCGAGAACTACCCGCGCAGCCTCTGGATCTCGGAAGGACTCACCGACTACTACGCCGACGTCATCCTCGCGCGCGCAGGCCTGATCTCGCAGACCGAGTTCCTGCCGCTGGCGTCGACTGCGATCCGCACGCTGCAGACGACGCCCGGGCGGCTGGTGCAGCCGGTCGAGACGGCGTCGTTCGACGCGTGGATCAAGCAGTACCGCCCCGACGAGAACTCGGTCAACACGTCGATCAGCTACTACACGAAAGGCGCCGTGCTCGGCTTCGTGCTCGACGCGCGCATCCGCGCCGCGACGAACGGCGCCAGGAGCCTGGACGACGTGATGCGGCTCGCGTTCGCGCGCTTCTCGGGCGCGCGCGGGTTCACGCCGGAGGAGTTCAGGAAGACGGCGAGCGAAATCGCCGGCACCGATCTGTCCGCGTGGTTCCGGAAGGCGCTCGAGACGACCGAAGAGATCGACTACCAGCCCGCGCTCGAGTGGTACGGCCTTGCGTTCGGGCCGTCGACGGTGAAGGAGGAAGACGCGGCCCGGGCGCGCGTCGGCGCGACGGTGCAGGACATCGGCGGACGACTGATGGTCGCCGGCGTCCCGCGCGGGACGCCCGCATTCGACGCCGGCGTCAACGCCGGCGACGAGATCCTCGCGATCGACGGCTTCCGCGTGACGCCTGACCAGTACGTCGCCCGGCTGCAGGCGCTGACGTCCGGCAAGGTCGTCCCGCTGCTGGTGGGGCGCCGCGACACGCTGAAGACGCTGACGATCCGCCCTGTCGATCCGCCGGCGCCGATGTGGGACCTGCGCGTCAGGACGAACGCGACGCCGGACCAGCAGTCGCGGCTGGCGCGCTGGTTGCGCTGAGACGTACACTTGAGACGTGGGACGCGCCCTTGCACTCGCCCTCTGGCTGATTGGGGCCGTCACGTCAGTCCAGCCGTTCGGCATTCTCAAGATCAAAGTCACCATCGTCGATGCCGACGGCCGGGTACACCCCGTGCCGCGGCACGCCCTGCTCATCAGCGACAATCCAGTCAGCGCCGCGCCCGAGCGTGTCGTCACGTCGATCGACGGCACGGCGGAAGCACGGCTGAAGCCCGGCAACTACACCGTCGAATCCGACGAGCCGCTCGTTTTTCAAGGCAAGGCGTACGAGTGGTCGCAAACACTCGAGGTCCGGGCCGCGCGCGACACCGTGCTCGAGCTGACGACGGCCAACGCGCAAGTCGGCACGCCGATCGCGATCTCCGGAGAGAATGCCCCTGCGGCGGGGAGCGCGTCGGCCCTCCTCATCGACTGGCAGGACAGCGTCGTCTCGATCTGGAGTCCGACGCGGCTCGGCTCGGGATTCGTGATCGATGCGCGCGGGCTGATCGCCACCAACCAGCGCCTCGTCGGCAACGCGACCGCGGTCGAAGTGCAGCTGTCGTCCACGAAGAAGGTCGCGGCGAGCGTGCTCGCGGCCGACGTCAACAGGGACGTTGCGATCCTCTCGGTCGATCCTGCGGCGATCGCGTCCGCGCGGCCGATGAGGCTCGGGTACGCGCGTGACGGACACGCGCCCGTGAACGAGAAAGACAAGCTCTTCGCCATCGAGTCGCCGCTTGGCGATCGCAAGAGCCTGTCGTCCGGAACGGTGAGCAAGGTCACCGCGCGGACGATCGTGTCGAACGTCAGCCTCGACGATCGCGGCGCGGGCGTTCCGCTCCTGAACGCCGGCGGCGAGGTCGTCGCGATCACCACGACGAGCGACGACCAGCGCGCAATCCACGACGTGGCGCCTGCGGCGGTGCGCATCGACGAGGCGCGTGACGCGATCGCCGAGGCCGAAAAGAAGATGAAAGACGCCCCTCCGCCGCCGGCGCGGGCGCTGCCGGTCGAGCCCGAACGGCCGTTCGAAGACGATGCGCTCAGAGATGCCGTGCAGAAGCGCGCGGGCCGGCTCGGCGCGTACCAGGTCGACGCCACGGACTTCGACGTCAGCATCATCACACCCGTCATGCTGTATGGCGCGCGGCACCGTGACGACCGCGTGACGGGACGCGATCGCGGACGGCCCGCCGGCAATCCCGAGGAGCTGCTGAAGTCGATGCGCGCGCTGCAGGATTTTGCCAACTGGGAAGACTACGCGTTCGACTATCCGCCGGTCGTGATGATCCGCGTGACGCCGAAGCTCGTCGAAGGGTTCTGGACGAGCATGGCGCGCGGCGCCGCCGAGTCGCAGGGCGTGTCGATTCCGTCGGCCAAGCATCTGAAGGCCGGGTTCGTGAGGATGCGGCTCGTGTGCGGGGACGCCGAGATTGCGCCGATCCATCCGTTCCGGATCGAGCAGCGCGTCGGCGAGCGCGAGTTCGTCTACGAGGGCCTCTACGTCTTCGATCCGGGCGCGATCGGACCTCAGTGCGCCCCGATGAAGCTGACGCTGTACTCGGACAAGGCGGGGGACAAAGGCGAGGTGCGCACGGTCGACGCGAAGATCGTCCAGCAGGTGTGGGACGACTTCGCGGCATACCGCGCCGCGCGCCAGACTCCCCGCGACTGACAGGCTCCGGAAGCGCCTACTTCGGCGCTCGCACGTGGACGGCGAAGCGGACGACGAGAGCGGACTCGTCCGTCCCCACGTGCAATTCGGTGACGTAATCGAGCCATCCCGCCTGCCCGCGCGCGTCGAGGGCCTCGTGCAGATTCACGAAGAGGCGATCGGCTTCCAGACGGACGCCCGGCGGCAGGTGCGCCGCGACTCCGAACAACCGTGCGAGGGGCATCAGAGAACCTGCTGCGCCGGTGACGCGCAGCACCAGGACGGGGTCCCCGGGAAGCGTCGCCTGACGCTCGATGATCAGGCGAGGGTGGAGCGCCGGGAGGAGCGCCGGCTTCAGCACCACCGTGACATCGAGCGCATTGCCCGTGAGAGGATTCACCGTCACGGTCCGCACACGGCCGTCGGGTGGCAGCGCCGCTGCGATTGCTTCGTTCAGGGCCGCCGCCGACACGCGAATCGTGGCGTTCGCGGCGCTCCCGGACAAACCGGCGAAGCCAGAGGCGATCTGACGCCGGACGAGATCGTCGAAGGTCACCGGGCGATCATCGCACGCCCGGGCCGGCAGATCGTCTCCTCCAGAAGACGCCGCGCCTCAGAACACGCGGATCGACGAGATGCTGTCGCGCCAGTCGCCCCGCAGATCGGCGACGTCGCGGTGGATCTCGGTCGAGCGGCCGCGGAAGTCGCGGTCGCGAAACAGACGTACGTCCGCGCCCATGACGCGGATCGAGGAGATGCGATCGTTGAAGCCGCGAGGCAGCGACGTGTAGCTGCCGCCGCGCGGCACGCAGAAGTGCCGGCCACGGAAGCCGGCGTCCTCGTAGAAGCACGCGCCCGCGCGCGGGATTCCCTCACGGTCCCACCCGTCGTTGCCGTACCCGCCGGTTCTGTCCCACACCACGAGCGACGAGATCTGATCGTTCCAGCCGTCGCGGCGCAGATCGGCGACGTCGCGTGTGAAATGCGCCGAACGGCCGCGCATGTCGCTGTCCTTGAAAACGGTCACCTCTGCCCACCCGAGGAGACGGATGGACGACACGCGGTCGTTCATTCCCGACGGCACGTGCCGCAGGTCCTCGCCGGGGCGGACGCAGAAATAGCGTCCGCCGAAGTCGCGATCCTCGAAGAAACACGCGCCGTTGCGCGGCAGACGCTCGCCGCCCCACCGCGGCTGCGCCGACGCGGCCGTCGCGCCGCAGAGGCTGACGAAACCGATGGCGACGATGAGAGTGCGTGTGGCCATGCCCGGGCAAGTGCATTCCCGGTGCCAGGCGCGGTCTCTAGAACGCCGGATCGTCCGCCGTCGGTCCGTACATCGACGGCACCTTGGCGCCGGCGGTGCGGATGTACGTCGTCAGCTGTCCGCGATGATGGGCGAGGTGCATGAGGGCATCGCGCATCATCACGTGGCGCGGCCCTTCCAGCACGACCTGTCCGCGCGCCTTCAGCCGCCAGGGTTTCATGAGGTGCTCGTCGGTCGTGGTCTCGAGCGCCTTCTTCGCGCCGGCGAAGCCGTCCTCGACGGTTTTTCCGCGCTCGGCGCCTGTCTTCGGCGCCGAGAATTGTGACGGCTGCGGCGTGGCGGGCGCGACGTCGAACTCGTCGCGATCGATCATCATCGTGATCCACGACGGCATCATTGCGACGAGGCCCGCGAGACGGCCGAACGGCATGGCCTTCTCGTGCGGCTTCCAGTCGTCCCTTCCATCGGGGACGGCTTCGACCGCCCTGCGGGTCTTGTCGCGCTCACGTTCCAGGTCGTCGATGAACAGCTCGGTCAGCTTCACGGCGTGCCTCCCGTCTCCTGCAGATCCGCATTGTAAATCGCGGCCCGCCCAAGGGTAGAATCGCCGCCGACATGACCCTCGCCGCCGGCGCGCGCATCGGCCCCTACGAAATCGTCGGTCCCATCGGCGCGGGCGGTATGGGCGAGGTCTTCCGCGCCCGTGACACGCGGCTCGGCCGCGACGTCGCCCTCAAGATCCTGCCGACGCTCTTCGCCGCCGATCCCGATCGCCTCCGGCGCTTCGAACAGGAGGCGCGCGCTGCCGCCGCGCTCAACCATCCCAACATCGTCGTCGTCTACGACGTCGGCGCCGACGCAACGGTGCCTTACGTCGTGTCGGAGCTGCTCGACGGCCAGACGCTGCGTCAGACGCTGGAGCGCGGCGCGCTGCCGGTCCGCAAGGCGGTCGAGTACGGCATGCAGATCGCCGGCGGCCTGGCGGCCGCGCACGACAAGGGCATCGTCCATCGCGATCTGAAGCCCGAGAACGTGTTCCTCACGAAAGACGGGCGCGTCAAGATCCTCGACTTCGGTCTCGCGAAGCTGGCCGAAGCGATCACCGCCGACGGATCCCGCGCGACGATGGCGCAGACGGATCCGGGGATGGTGGTCGGGACGGCAGGCTACATGTCGCCGGAGCAGTTGCGCAGCGAACCGGTGGACGCGCGCTCGGACGTATTCAGCCTCGGCGCCGTACTCTACGAGATGTTCACCGGCGCGCGCGCCTTTCAGGGCAAGACCGCCGTCGACACGATGAGCGCGATCCTGAGGGAGGATCCGGCGGAATTTCCGCCGGGCGTGCACGCGCCATCGCCGGCGATCGAGCGAATCGTGCGCCGCTGCCTCGAAAAGAACGTCGACGAACGCTTCCAGTCGGCGCGCGACGTCACGTTCGCGCTCGACGCGCTCTCGTCTGCCAGCGGCGTGAAGCCGATGGCGGAGCCCGACGAGCTGCCGGCTCGCCACCGCCGTCCGGGGCCCGCCGTCGCGGCAGCGGGCGCGCTCGCGATCGTGGCCGGCGCGACATATGTCATCGGCGCGAGGTTCGGCGCGCGCCCGGCCGATCCGCCGGCGCTCACGCAGCTCACGTTTCGAAGCGGCACCGTCGGAGGCGCGCGATACTCTCCCGACGGCAAGACCGTCATCTATGCCGCGGCCTGGGAAGGGGAGCCGTATACCGTTTTTTCGACGCGGCCGGGCGCACCCGACTCGAGTCCGCTGCCCCTGCCGCCCGCCGACGTGCTGTCGATTTCGCCGGCCGGCGACATGGCGCTGCTGGTCAACGCGCGCCACCAGGGCATCGTTTTCAGCCCGACCGGGACGCTCGCGCGCGCCTCGATCTCCGGCGGCGCGGCCCGCGAACTGGCGGAAGGCATGAACTCCGCCGACTGGTCGCCCGACGGCAGCGATCTGGTCGCGATCAGCATCCTGTCTGCGTCGGACGCCCGGATCGACTGGCCGCTCGGCATGGAGCGGCTCCATACGCCGTACTGGCTCAGCGATCCGCGTCTGTCGCCGGACGGCAAACGCCTGGCCTTCATCGCGCACATCAACCAGGGCGACGATGGCGAGATACGCGTGATGGAACGGACGGGGGAGCCTCGTACGCTCTCGTCCGGCTGGCTGAGCGTGCAGGGACTTGCGTGGGCGCCCGGCGGACGTGAGATCTGGTTCACGGGAACACGCGTCGGCATGCTGCGCGGCGTGTGGGCCGTGACCCTCGACGGCCGCGAACGTCTGCTCTACCGCGCGCCCACCCGACTGCTGCTCGACGACGTCGCGCCCGATGGCAGAGCGCTCCTCTCCGCGATTTCGCTGCGCAGCGAGATTCGCTTCGGATCTCTCCGGGAAAAGACCGAGCGGAGCCTGTCGTGGTTCGACTATGCGACCGGCCTCACGATGTCCGCGACGGCGAAGCTGATTGCGTTCGTCGAGAGTGGCGAGAGCAACGGGAGCAAGTACGGTGTCTTCGTCAGGCCCACTGACGGCGGACCGGCGTTCCGCCTGGCCGACGGCGGCTTTGGCTCAATCTCTCCCGACGGCAAATGGGTGCTGGTGGGATCGGCCGACCCGACGGATGCGAACGCGCGTCTGATCCCGACGGGTCCCGGCGCTGCTCGCAACCTGAGCCTGAACCCGCTTCGACTGCTGACCGGCGGTGCATGGTTCCCAGACAGCCGGCACTTCGCGGTCACGGGAAGCGAAGGGGGCCACGCCATCCGAACCTACGACCTCGACACGACGGCCGGCCATCTCGCGCCGATGACGCCCGAAGGCACGTCTGGCAGGCTCATTTCCCCGGACGGCCAGTGGATGGCCGCCAGCGACGGCCGGCAGCGGGGCCTCTTCAGTCTGCAGACGCACACGCTGACGCCCCTGCCGGCGCATCCCGATGATCAGGTGGCCGGATGGAGCGCCGATTCCAAGGCGTTGTTCGTCTATCAGCCGGGCGACAGGAGCGCCCGCCTCTTCCGCTTCGACACGGCCACCGGCACGCGCACCGATCTGGCGACGCTGGAGATCAGCGACCCCGCGGGCGTGATCGGCGTCGGCAACGTGCTCGTCGCGCCGGACGGCGATCACTACGTGTACCGGTACTTCCGGCAGCTCTCGCAGTTGTTCGAAGTGAAGCTGCAGTGACAGGGTGCCGGACCTGAAGGGCCGGCCTACGAAGAGGGTTCGGCCTACGAGAAGGAGCGTTCCAGTGAAGCGTCTGACGATCGCGCTAGCCGTTGCGGCCCTGCTTCCGCTCGCGGGTGGAGCCCAGCAGGCGCCGCCTGCCGTCCCGGTCCCCGAGATCGCCTTCGACGGCGACGTCGAGTTCCTGAAAGTCCCGCCGAACGTGTACTTCGGCGAAGTGGCCGGCGTCGCGGTGAATTCGCAGCATCACGTCTTCGTCTTCTCGCGCGGCGGCACCGTCGGCCCGGCGTTCGGCGCCGCGGCGGCGCAGCTGTTCGAGTTCGATCAGAAGGGCGCGTTCGTCCGCGAGATCGGCAAGGGGATGTATTCGATGTCGTACGCGCACAGCGTGCGGATCGATCGCGACGACAACATCTGGCTCGTCGACAAGGGCTCCGACATGATCGTCAAGCTCACGCCGGCCGGCCGCGTCGCGATGGTCTTCGGGCGGAAGAAGGAGGCGTCGGACGAAGCGGTCCCGTGGACGCGCGCCACGCCGCCGCGCGCGCACGTCGACGGCCAGTTCCGCCAGCCGACCGACGTCACGTGGGACACGCAGGGGAACGTCTTCATCAGCGACGGGTACATCAACTCGCGCGTCGCAAAGTTCAGCCGCGACGGCGAGTGGATGAAGTCGTGGGGTGAGAAGGGGACGAAGGACGGCGAGTTCGACACGCCGCACAGCATCGCCGCCGACGCGCGCGGCAACATCTACGTTGCCGATCGCGGCAACCAGCGCATCCAGGTCTTCGATCCCGACGGCCGGCACCTCCGATCGATTCGCGTCTCCGTCCCGGCGCCGCCGGGCGCGAAGGCGGCGATTGGCAACACGCCGGGCCCCGAGGTCGCCGGCACGCAGGCGCCCGGCGCGCCGTGGGCGATCTGCATCACGCCGGGTCCGGACCAGGTCATGTTCTCCTCTGACGCGTTTCCCGGCCGCGTCTACAAGATGACGCTCGACGGCAAGGTGCTCGGCGTGCTGGGCAAATCGGGCAAACAGGCGAAGCAGTTCGGATGGATCCACGAGATCGCGTGCCCGTCGGCAAACGAGCTCTACGTCGCCGAGCTGCTCAACTGGCGGGTGCAGAAGCTGACGCTGAGGTGACGATGGCCGAGGTCCGAAGTCCGCTTCCCCACCGTAGCCGCGCCAGCGGCGAAGGTGGGACGTCCGCGGTCCGCCTGCCCACCATGGCTGCGTCAGTGGCGAAGGCGGAGGGACCGGGGGTCGAGGTTCACAGGGTTCTCTCGATCGACGTGTTCCGCGGGCTCGTGATGTTCCTGATGCTCGCGGAGGCGATGCGGCTGTGGACGCTCGAGGCCGCGTATCCGGGCAACACGTTCTGGTCGGTCGTCGCATTCAACACGACGCACGTGCCGTGGCGCGGATGCTCGCTCCACGATCTCATCCAGCCGGCGTTCTCGTTCCTCGTCGGCGCGGCGCTGCCGTTCTCGATTGCCAGCCGCCAGGCGAGGGGACAGCCGTTCGGCCGGATGCTCACGCACGCGATCTGGCGCAGCCTCGCGCTGATCTTCCTCGGCATCTTCCTGCGCTCGCTCGAGCACCGGCACACGTACTGGACGTTCGAGGACACGCTCACGCAAATCGGCCTCGGCTACACGTTCCTGTTCCTGCTGGCGTTCGTTTCGCTCCGCACGCAGGCGATCGTGTTCGCGACACTCCTCGTGGGCTTCTGGGCCGCCTTCGTGATCTATCCGGCGCCGGCGCCGGGGCTCTTCGCCCATTTCAACAAGAACACCAACCTGTCGTGGGCGTTCGACGTGTGGTTCCTGAACCTCTTTCCGCGCGAGTCGCCGTTCCGCTTCAACAGCGGCGGATGGTCCACGCTCAGCTTCATTCCCACGCTGGCGACGATGATGCTCGGCTTGTGGGCGGGAGAGTGGCTGAAGTCGGGCCGCACGGCGGAACAGAAGTTCAAGGGCCTGCTCATCGCCGGCGTCGCGCTCGTGCTGTCGGGGCTGCTCTTCGACGGGCTCGGCGTCTGTCCGATCGTCAAGCGCGTCTGGACCTCTTCGTACACCCTCTACAGCGGCGGCCTCGTCGTCATCATCCTGGCCGCGCTCTACGGCGTCGTCGAGCTCGAGCGTTGGAGGCGCTGGGCATTTCCCCTGCTGGTCATCGGCGCGAATTCCATCGCGGTCTACGTCATGAGCTGGACGCTGGAATCGTTCGTGAGGGATGCGCTCGTGCGGCACGCCGGCCGCGCGCCGTTCTTGATTCTCGGCCCGCCGTTCGAGCCCGTCCTCCGCGGCGCCGCCGTGCTGCTCGTGTTCTGGCTGATCCTGCTCTGGATGTACCGTCGGCGCGTGTTCGTCCGGATCTGAGCGGCCCGGATCCGCGAACCAGGCCGCGGCCCGGTTTTACCTTCCTCGTGCCACGCCTCTGCCACGACTCGACCGTATCCACCACCATGAGCGGCCGCATACCGCAGCCGCGAGGTGAAATGAGGTCTGTCGTGAAGAAAGCCGTTTGGATGATCCTGGGCGTCGCGGCGCTCGTGCTGGCCGGCGTGTCGGCCGCGAAGGCCGACGAGACGATCAACGTCAAGGTGCCGTTCGCGTTCGTCGTCAATGGAACGGAGTTGCCGGCGGGCGAGTACGTCATCACCCGTGACACCGGCAGTCCCGAACTGATCCAGATCGCAACCGCCGACGGGCGCCGGCTGTTGCTGGTGCTGACGCAGCGGTCGGGCGCAGACGGGACGCGAGAGCAACCGCAGGTCGAGTTCGAGCGCGTCGGCAAGGACGTGGTGCTGACGCAGGTGACGCTCGGCCCGGGCAACGTGCGCGACATGATCCTGACGCCGGGGGAGGAGGCTCCGCGCAAGTAACCAGACTAGAATGCGCCGCATGATCAGTTCGCGGCGCATTGCTCTTTCCAGCCTCGTCCTCGCTCTGGGCCTTCTGGCCCGAGGCGTCCCGCAGGCCCGTCAACAGGCCTCGTCCTCCACGTCGCGCGCCTCGGCGACGCCGCTCGATCGGTACGTCGCGGCGCCCGATCCGGCGTTCTCGTGGAAGGTCGCGGCGACGTTGCCGGCCGAGGGGGCCACCGCCACGCTGCTCGACATGACGTCGCAGACGTGGCTGACGGAACGGGAGGTCGACCAGCCGGTCTGGCGGCACTGGCTGACCGTCGTGACGCCGCCGGCGCTGACGAGCGACCTCGCGCTGCTCTACATCACCGGCGGCCGCAACGATCGGCCGGCGCCCGCGGCCCCGTCGCCCTGGCTGATCGAGGCCGCGCGCGACACCGGGACCATCGTCGCAGAGCTGCGGATGGTGCCGAACCAGCCGGTGGTCTTCAAGGACGATCCCGCGCACAAGCCGCGCACCGAGGACGACTTCATCGCCTACACGTGGAGCCATTTTCTCCGCACGGGGGACGATCGGTGGCCGGCGCGTCTGCCGATGACCAAGAGCGCCGTGCGCGCGATGGACGCAATCGCGGCGTTCGCCGCGTCGGCCGAGGGCGGCCGGCACCGCGTGAGCCGCTTCGTGGTGTCCGGCGCGTCGAAGCGGGGATGGACGACCTGGACGACCGCGGCCGTCGATGCGAGGGTCGTGGCGATCGTGCCGGCGGTGATCGATCTGCTCAACGTCGAGCCCTCGTTCGAGCATCACTATCGCGCGTACGGCGCGTGGTCGAACGCGGTGAAGGACTACGACGAGCAGGGGATCATGGACTGGATGGGCACGCCGCGGTTCCGCGCGCTGATGAAGATCGAGGAGCCGTACGAATACCGCGACCGCCTCACGCTGCCGAAGCTGCTGGTAAACGCCTCGGGCGATCAGTTCTTCCTCCCGGACTCGTCGCGCTTCTACTTCGACGACCTCCGCGGCGAGAAGCATCTGCGCTACGTGCCGAACACGAACCACGGTCTCGAGAAGTCGGACGCGATCGAGAGCGTCGAGGCGTTCTATGCCTCGATCGTCAAAGGGACGACGCGTCCGGACTTTTCGTGGACGTTTCAGAAAGACGGCGCGATCAGGGTCGTCGCGAAAGACCGGCCGGACCAGGTGCTGGTGTGGCAGGCGACGAATGCCGATGCGCGCAACTTCCGCCTGGATGCAATCGGCTCCGCCTACACGAGCGCGGCGCTCGCGCCATCGGGACCCAACACCTGGGTCGCGCGCGTGCCGCCGCCCGCGAAGGGGTGGACGGCGTTTTTCGTCGAGCTCACGTATCCCACGGGCGGGCGCTATCCGCTGAAGCTCACGACCGCCGTGCGCGTCGTGCCGGACACGGTGCCGTTTCCTGCCTACACGCCGAAGCGGCCGTCACAGGGCGGGGGACAGTCACGGACGTACTCACGCTGAGCCGCAGTGCGCGCAGAACAACCATGGGTTCCCGCGGTTCTCTGCCGTCCTCTGCGCGAGCACGAGCGTGACACGCGCCGCTAGCGTCTCGCGGCGCCGGTGAGTTCGCGGCGGTCGCGGCTGTCGCGGACTTCGGCGAACTCTTCGATCATCGTGCGGTTGAACGCGGGAATGTCGTCGGGTTTGCGCGACGTGACGAGGCCGTTGTCGTTCACGACTTCCTGATCGACCCAGTGGGCGCCGGCGTTGCTCAGGTCGGTCCGGAGCGACGGCCACGACGTGACGGTGCGGCCCTCTACCGCGCCGGCTTCGATCAGCGTCCACGGTCCGTGGCAGATCGACGCGATGGGCTTGCCGGCGTCGACGAACGCTTTCACGAAGGCGATCGCCTGGTGATTCGTCCGAAGCCTGTCGGGACTCATCACACCGCCGGGCAGCAGCAGCGCGTTGTAGTCATCAGCCGACGCCGCCTCGAGCGGTCGATCGACGGAGACCTCATGTCCCCAGTGCTTGCGCTCCCATCCCAGCACTTTCCCACTCTGGGGCGAGACGACGTGCACGGTCGCGCCTGCCGCTTCGAGCGCCTGCCTGGGCTCGTCGAGCTCCGACTGCTCGAATCCCTGCTCCACGAGCGCCGCCACACGCTTACCCCGTAATTCGTTTGACACGTTCACCTCCTGGTGTGCCGTGGAGGCGTGCAAACGACGTTCCGGCTGGTGTCTGCGTCCTCTGCGTGAGTCCCTGCGTGACGAGCCCCGAAGTACACTGATCGGATGCCCGAACAATTCCCGCTGACGCGCGTGCTCGCGCGCGACGTGCCGGGCGGGAGCCGCAGCAAGGGCCGGCTGTATCACCTCGACGGCGCCGTCACGAAGATCGACGGGTCCGCCTGGAGCGTGAAGGCGACCGTTCGCGGCTCGCACGAGTACCTCGTGCGGATCGATCGGCAGCGCGACGCCTTCCAGGCATCCTGCGAGTGCCCGTACTTCTTCGATCGCGTCGAGATCTGCAAGCACATCTGGGCGGCGCTGCTCGAAGCCGAACGCCGCGGCCTGCTGCTGGGCGACGGCACGATCGGCGCCGACGCGTCCCTTGACCCGCGCGATCCCGACGCGGAGTCCGATCCCGAATATGTGCCCCGTGCATCGGCCTTCGTGAAAGCTCCGCCGGACGCGCCCCCGGCGTGGGAGCGGTTTCTCAACGAGTTCTCGCGCCATCTGACGGCCGACGCGCGCGTCGCGCGCACGCCGCGGTTCGCCGGCGCGCAGCTCATCTACGCCATCGATCGCGCGGCCACGCTCGCGACCGGCGTCGTCGCGATCGACCTCATGACGCGTCAGCGGCGGAAGAGCGGCGACTGGGGAAAGCCGAAGCCCGCGCAGATGACGCTGCACGATCTGGAGGAAGTGCACGATCCCGTCGACCGCGACATCCTCCCGCTGCTGTTCGGCGCCGTCGACACCTACGGCGCGTACACGAACTTCGGGCGCACGTCGTTCCGTCTCGCCGGGCCGCTGCTCGATCGCGTCCTGCCCGAGGTCGTCAAATCCGGCCGCGCGATGCTGCGCCTGCAGCGGCAGCCCGAGGAGTTCGTCCCGCTCGAGTGGGACGCCGGCGCGCCGTGGGTGTTCCGCCTCGACGTCGTGCACGCCGCGAGGGACGAGAGCTTCTCGATCGACGGCGCGCTCGTCCGGGGCGGCGACCGGCTGCCGATCCGCGAGCCCTCGATGGTGCTGGCGTCGGGCTACCTCTTTCATCGCGGCCGCGTGGCGCGGCTCGACGCGGGCGGCGCCTTCGCGTGGCTGGCGCAGCTGCGCGGATCGGGCGCCGTCTCGATCCCGCCCGATGCGACGGGACGCCTCGTCGACGTGCTCGCGCGATCGGGCGTCGATCCGTCGGAGCTGCCGCCCGAGCTGCAGTTCGAGATCGTGTCGGTGCGCCCTCGGCCCTCGGTCAGCGTCCGCGCGGAGCCGCACAGGCATCCGGCGGCGTCTCTCTCGGCGTCCGTCACGTTCGACTACGACGGCCTGATCGTGTCGCCCGACGCGCCGGGCAGCGTGTTCGATCAGGCGCGCCGCCGGCTCGTCCGCCGCGACGCTCCGTTCGAGCAGGAGGCGCTCACGCAGCTCGTGCAGGCGGGTTTCGCGCGCCACTGGGACTACCTCGCCGCGCGCCAGGGCTTCGCGATCTCGCCTTCACAGCTCGCACACGCCGTGCGCACGCTGGTGCCGGCCGGCTGGCGCATCGAGGCGGAAGGGCGCGCCTTCCGTCCGGCGCGCACGATGACGTCGGAAGTGCGGTCGGGCATCGACTGGTTCGAGCTGCACGGGACGGTGGATTTCGGCGACGGCCTTTCGGCCGCGCTGCCGCGGCTGCTCGAGGCGCTGCGGCAGGGGCGCACGACCGTGACGCTCGACGATGGCAGCGAGGGGATGGTGCCGGAGGAGTGGCTGCGTCGGTTCGCCGGGATCGCGAGCGCGGGCGAGGCGGCAGACGACCACGTCCGCTTCAAAGGGGCGCAGGCGGCGCTGCTCGACGCGGCGCTCGCGCAGATGCCGTCGGTGCGTCTCGACGAGCGGTTCATGCGCGCCCGCGACGAGCTGGCCACGCTCGGCCGCCTGGCGCCGCTCGACGCCGCATCGTCGTTCAGAGGACGCCTGCGCGACTATCAGCGCGACGCCCTCGGCTGGCTCGCCTTCCTCCGCCGGTTCGCGTTCGGCGGCTGTCTTGCCGACGACATGGGACTCGGCAAGACCGTCATGGTGCTCGCGTGGCTCGATCGCCTCCGCGCGAAGCGCGAGCTCGACGGTCCGTCGCTGGTCGTCGTGCCGCGCTCGCTGCTGTTCAACTGGCTCGAGGAGGCGGCGCGGTTCGCGCCCGAGCTCCGCATCCTCGACTTCAGCGGCGCCGGCCGCTCGGTTGCCGCAGTCGCGCGCCACCACATCGTGCTCACGACCTACGGCACGCTGCGGCGGGACGCGCTGATGCTGAAGGACGTGGCGTTCGACTACGCCGTCCTCGACGAGGCGCAGGCGATCAAGAACGCGGGCACCGCCGCGGCGAAAGCGGCCCGGCTCGTCCGCGCGACCCACCGCCTCGCGCTCAGCGGGACGCCGATCGAAAACCACCTCGGCGAGCTGTGGAGCCTGTTCGAGTTCCTGAATCCGGGCCTGCTGGGGAGCTCGTCCGCGTTCGCCCGGCACGGCGCCGGCGCGGCGCGCCGCGATCCCCAGGCGCTCGACGTCCTCGCGCGCGGCGTGCGGCCCTTCATCCTGCGCCGCACGAAGGCGCAGGTCGCGCCGGAGCTGCCGCCGCGCACCGAGCTCACGATCCACTGCGAGCTGCAGCGATCGCAGCGCGAGCTGTACGACGAGCTGCGCGATCACTATCGCGCGACGCTGCTCACGCGGATCGCGCGCGAGGGGATCCAGAAATCCAGGATGCACGTGCTGGAGGCGCTGCTCCGGCTGCGCCAGGCGGCGTGCCATCCGGGACTCGTCGACCCCGCGCGCGCCGGCGAGCCGTCGGCGAAGTTCGACGCGCTCGTCCCGCAGCTCGCCGAGGTGCTCGACGAGCGCCACAAGTGCCTGGTGTTCTCGCAGTTCACGAGCCTGCTCGCGCTGCTGAAGACGCGCCTCGACGCCGAGGGCCTGCGCTACGAGTATCTCGACGGCCGCACTCGCGACCGGCAGACGCCCGTGACGCGCTTCCAGGAGGATCCCGACGCGCGGCTGTTCCTGATCAGCCTGAAGGCGGGCGGCCTCGGCCTGAACCTGACGGCGGCCGAGTACGTGTTCCTGCTCGATCCGTGGTGGAACCCCGCGGTCGAGGCGCAGGCGATCGATCGCGCGCACCGCATCGGCCAGGCGCGCCACGTCTTCGCCTACCGGCTGCTCGCCGCCGGCACGGTCGAAGACAAGATCGTGGAGCTCCAGGCCACGAAGCGCGATCTCGCGGACGCGATCGTCCGCGCCGACGAGGGGCTGCTGCGATCGCTCAGCCGCGACGATCTCGAAATCCTGCTCGGGTGAGCGTTGCCAGTTGCCAGTTGCCAGTCGCCAGTTGCCAGTTACCAGTTACCAGTTACCAGTTGCCAGTTGCCAGTTCCGCTGGAGGTGCGTTTGCACTCCGCTCCCGACGCGTCCGTAACTCGTTGAAGGAGCGTGAGCGTATGGAGATTCTGCGCGTTGTCACCCTGAGTGCGATCGCAACGGTTGCGTACGGCCAGGCGATCTCGCGGCCCGAGGTCGTGCAGGTCCGTGCCGTGACCGACGGCGGCGCGATCGACGTGGCCGGCTATGGCCGCATCCGTCTGGCCGGCATCCGCGCGCCGCGCCTCGCGCGCGGCGCGGAGGACGGCGAGCCGTTCTGGCGCGAGGCGCGCGACCGCCTGGACGGGATTGTCGGGCACCGCTTCGTCCGGCTCGAGTTTCCCCCGAGCGGATCGCGTTCGTCCGCCTACGTGCTGCTCGAGGACGGCACGTTCGTGAACGCGGTGCTGGTGGGCGAAGGTCTGGCGCGCGTGTCGGGGCGCCAGACGGGCGGGCGCGGCGAGGCGCTGGCGCGCGCTCAGGAGCAGGCGCAGGCAGCGCGCCGCGGCATCTGGGGCGCGATGAGGCGTTGACGCGCGCGCCTCATTCTGCGCGGAGCGCCACCAAAGGATCGACTCTCGTGGCGCGCCGGGCGGGGAACACGCAGGCGCAGAGCGCCACGATCGCCAGGATGATGGAGATCGACGCAAACGTGACCGGATCGCGCGCCGGAATCTGCACGAGCAGCGTGGCCAGCACGGTCGCGAGGAAGAAGGCCCCGGTGAGGCCCAGTGTGAGACCGATCCCCATCTGGATCAGGCCGCGGCGCAGGATCAGCCACGAGACCTGGCGCCCTTCCGCGCCGAGCGCCATGCGGACGCCGATTTCCGGCGTGCGCTGGGTCACGGAATAGGCCATCACCGCGTAGAGACCGACAGCCGACATCACGAGCGCAATGACGGCAAAGATGGCGAACAGCGAGCCGAAGACGCGATACGGCCACGTCAGCTGCACCAGCAGCTGCTCCAGCGTCTGCGCCGTGAAGACCGGTTGATCCGGATCGACTGCCGCCACTTCGCGGCGCACGGCGTTCATGATGGCGCCCGCGTCGAGACGGCTGCGCACCAGCAGCGTCATGAAGCCGGACGCATCCTGACGATGCGGCAGGTAGATCACGGGCGGCGGGTCCGCGACCTGCGGGTTTGCGTGCATCACGTTGGGCGAGATGCCGACGATCGTGCGCCAGACGGGCGGCGTCGGCGGCGGCTGGCCTGCGCGCGGCTGCGGCGGCGTGAACCGGATGCGGCGGCCGATCGGATCCTCGCCCGGGAAGAGCTGCGCGGCGAACTTCTCGCTGACGATCGTGGTCTCGTTGCCCGGCATGCCGTCGCTCTCGGTGAAGAGACGCCCGCGGTGGAGCTGCAGGTTCGCGGTCCGGAAGAACCCGGGACTGATCGTCACCGCGGTCACCTCGGGCGCCTTTTCCTCGGGCATGCGCGGCGGACGTCCGTCGATGTCGATGGTGCGGCGGCCGGCGCCGAGGGGCGGCACGTTGCTCGTGAACGTCGCGGCCTCGACGCCTGGTATCGCTTCGACTTTCGGCCCGAGCCGGTCGTAGAACGCGCGCCTGGCCTCGAGCGTCTTGTACTTCGCGTCGGAGAGCTGCATGCGCATCGCGACGAGATTGCGTGTGTCGATGCCGACGTCGAGCGTGTACAGCTTCAGGAAACTTCGGATCATCAGGCCGGCGCCGACCAGCAGCACGAGCGTCAGCGCGAGCTCGAGCACCACCATCGTCCCCGTCATCCAGCGAGCGCGGACGCCGCCGGCGCTGCCGCGGCCGCCTTCCTTGAGCACGTCGTTGACGTTCGTGCGCGTGACCTGCAGCGCCGGTGCGAGTCCGAACACCACCCCCGTGAGGATGCAGATGCCGCCCAGATAGGCGAGCACCGTGACATCGAACGTGAAGTGGATCCAGGACGGCTTGCCGGCGTTCGCGACGGCGGCGTCGAACAACCGCACGCCGACGAATGCGATCCCGAACCCGATGACGCCGCCCAGGATCCCGAGCAGCACGCTCTCGACGAGCAGCTGCCGGACGACGCGCCAGCGCGTGGCGCCGAGCGCGATGCGGACCGCCACTTCGCGCGTGCGCTTCACGGATCGCGTGAGCTGCAGGTTCGCCACGTTGGCGCACGCGATCAGCAGCACGAAGCCGACGGCCCCCATCATCGCGAGCATCACCGTCCGGATGTTCCCGCCGTTGAACCGCTCGTTGAACGTCTGCACGGACACCTGCGGATAGTCCTTGTTGGTGTCGGGGAATGCCGTGGCCAGCCGCTGCGCGATGCCGTTCATTTCGGTCTGCGCCTGCTCGCGGCTGACGTCCTTGCGCATCCGGCCGAAGACGGCGATGAAGCGCGCGTCGCGCTTCTGCTGCCCTTCGTCGGGGATCAGCGGGACCCAGAGCTCGGTGCTGTTGGGGAAATCGAGCCCGTCGGGCATCACGCCGACGATCGTGGCCGGCCTTCCGTCGATCCTCAGCGTCTTACCCAGAATGCCGCGGTCTTCCGCGAACCGGCGCTTCCAGAGTTTGTATCCGAGCAGGACGACCGGTTCCGCCCCGGTCTGCTCGTCGCCGGGGAGGAGGTCGCGGCCGAGCACCGGCTGCTGCGCGATGAGCGAGAACGCGTTCGACGTGATCGCCGCGCTGCGCACGTTCTCCGGGGCGGAACGGTCGTCACTGACGTTGACGCTGTTGCCGTTGAAGGCGCCGAGCGCCTCGAACGTCTTCGACTGCGAGCGCCAGTCGTCGAGATCCAGCTTCGAGACGTTCGACTGGCCGGCGTCCTGTCGCTTGCTGGACAGCATGTAGAGCTGCGCCGAGTCCTTGTAGGGCAGCCCGCGGATGAGGATCGCATTCACGAGCGTGAACACCGTCGCGTTGAGGCCGATGCCCAGCGAGAGCGCGACGACGGCGACCGCCGAGTACCAGCGATCCTTCGCGATGATGTGGAGGGCGTAGCGCAGATCTTTCAGCATTGCTCGGGGATAGATACGGACCCGGCGGGGAAAAGTTAACCGGACCGATATAATCGGTTGGGCCAAAGGAGAGCGGATGGCGAATCGATGGCGGCTGGTCGCGATGACAGCCGCAGTGATGGTGGCGACGACGGGGATCGGCTCGGCGCAAACCGTGTATCTGCGCAACGCGCCCGCGGGCAGCAATGTCGAAGTGGTCGTGAACGCGGCGTCAGCCGGCAAGGGCGCGGTCGATTCGGAGGGGGAAGCCAAAATCCCCTTCACGCTCCCCGAAGGCAAGACCGAGATGGACTCGAACGTGTTCGTGGACAAGTGCGACGCAGGCAAGCTGCGCAAGGTGCTCATCACCGATCGCGTGCGCCAGCCGCCGCCGCCCGCCGAGGGCTGCGATCGCCGTGAAGTGCCCGGCATCTACTGGGTACGGCCCGTCAACACGATCGTCGTGGACGTCGGCGGCGTCGCGCCATCGCTCCTCCTCGTCCGCGGTTCCTACACGCCGCCCAAGCCCGCCGCCGAAGGCAGCGGCGACGAAGAGCATCCGTCGAAGCCGCTGCCGACGGGCCTCCTCATGTTCGGTGGCGGCGCGTACTCCAACTTCCGCGACGCCGGCATCCTGTTCTGCGGCAACGCCCCGTGCACGGCCAGGACGACCGGCTTCACCTACACCTTCGGCGTCGACGTGTGGCTGACGCGCTTCGTCGGCGTCGAAGGCGGGTACCTGCACCCGCACGAGGTGAGCGCGTCGGGCGGCGACGGCACGTTCACGTTCAAGTCGACGCTGGATTCCGACGTCTGGACGGTGGCCGGCAAGCT
This sequence comes from Vicinamibacterales bacterium, assembly GCA_035259385.1. GTDB lineage: Bacteria > Acidobacteriota > Vicinamibacteria > Vicinamibacterales > CAVVIG01 > QHWK01. The sequence goes on from DATFWL010000269.1 coordinate 55,884, forward strand.
CGGCGCACAGGCCGGAGTGGTGAGGATCTACGGCAAGGGCGGCATGAATTACCACCAGGCCACGACGAAGACTGCCCAGACGATCGACAACGTCCCGCAGGTCTTCCAGTACAAAACGACGGGATGGAGCTGGATCTTCGGCGGAGGCATGGAGGCCTGGCTCGGCCAGCGGCAGCGCCTCGCGATCTACTCCGACGCGGGGATCATGCGCATCAAGGGGGACGCCGAAAGCGGCGGCGAGGCCAAGATCGACGATCGCCTGAAGTACATCGCCGTCGGCGTCAAGCTCCGCCTGAGCCGGTAGCGGTCTGCACGGTCAGCAGCTCGACCTCGAACACGAGCGTCGAGTACGGCGGGATCGAGTGGTTGCGGATGTCGCCGTAGGCGAGCGAGGGGGGAATCACCAGCCGCCGGATGCCCCCGACCTTCATGCCGACGAGGCCTCTGTCCCAGCCCGCGATCACCGACTGCGTGCCGAGCACGAACGTGAACGGGTCCTTGCCGACCGACGTGTCGAACAGCAGGCCCTTGCTGTCGGGTTTCGTCGCGTCGAAGAGCCAGCCGGTGTAGTTCACGGTGAGCGTATTGCCCGTCGCGGCCTGCGTGCCGGTCCCCAGGAGCAGATCGAGCTGGCTGTAGGGCGCGCTCGACGAAGCCGTCGTCGGGGAGTTGCTGCACGAGGTCAGCGGGGCGGCGCACAGCGCGGCCAGAAGACAGAAGAGAGCGGAGCGCACCCACCCACTATACCCCGCCTTCGCCCGCGATCTCCGCCGCGCGCAGACGTTGCGCGCGCGCCACGGCGAGGATGCTAGCGCCGGCGGAGCGAGGCGATCGTCGCGACGAGCGTCTGCGGGTCCACCGGCTTGGCCAGATGCTCGTCGAACCCGGCTTCGATCGCGCGGTGGCGATCGGACAGGCGCGCGTACGCGGTCAGCGCGATCACCACGAGCCCTTTCCGCTGGATGCGCGAGTCGGCGAGGACGAGCCGCAGCAGCTCGTAGCCGTCCATCTGCGGCATGCCGATGTCGGTGACCAGCACGTCGGCGCCTTCGTCGATCAGCCGCCTCAGCGCGTCGCTGCCAGACGCCGATGTCCGCACGCGCGCGCCGGCGTTCTCGAGAACCTGCGCGAACAGCTCGCGCGAATCGCGCTCGTCGTCCACGACCAGGACGCGGACGCCGTCGAGCCGGGCGGTCGCGGCGCCCTGCGGGGCCGGCCGCGCGGGCGACGCGGGCGTGTCGGTGGCGCGCGCCACGCGCGCGGGGAGCAGGACGCGGAAAGTCGCGCCGCGTCCTTCGCCCTCGCTCTGGACGCCGAGCGTGCCGCCGTGCAGCTCGACGAGGTGGCGCGCGATCGCGAGGCCGAGGCCGAGGCCGCCGTACCGGCGCCTGGTGCCGGCGTCGGCCTGCCGGAAGCGATCGAACACGTACGGCACGAACTCGGGCGCGATCCCGATGCCGGTGTCGCTCACGAGGATCTCGACGTGCGAGTCGTCCGGCCTGCCGGCGCGGACGTCGATGCGTCCGCCTTCGGGCGTGAACTTGATCGCGTTCGAGAGCAGGTTCCAGACGACCTGCTGGAGCCGGTCGGGATCCGCCGGGATGGGCGCGAGCGCGGGGTCGATCGCGACGTTCAGCGCCAGCCGCTTCGCGGCCGCCGCGGGCGCGAGCGTCTCGACCGCGCCGCGCACGATCGCCGCGAGATCCACCGCGCGCGATTCGAGCCGCAGCTTGCCGGCGATCGCGCGCGAGACGTCGAGCAGATCGTCGATGAGCCGGGTCTGCGCCAGCGCGTTCCGCTCGATCGCGCCGAGAGCCTTGGCCTGCTCAGCCCTCGGCATCTCGCGTCCTGCGAGCACGCGGACCCACCCGTAGATCGCCGTCAGCGGCGTGCGCAGCTCGTGCGAGAGCGTCATGAGGAACTCGTCCTTCATGTAGCTCGCTTCCTCGACCTGTCGCCGCGCCTGCTGCTCGCGATCGAGCGCCTCGGCGAGCCGCTCGTTCGACACGCGCAGCCGCTCGGACTCCTGGCGCAGCACGTCCGCGAGCTCGCGCTCGGCGCGCTCGCGCGCGGTCACGAGGCGGAAGAGCAGCAGCACGAGGCCGGAGAGCGTGGCCGACAGCGCGACGAACGCCGAGATCGACACGCGCCGCTGGCGGGTCCAGTCGGCGAGCACGACGCTCTCGGGCACCGACACCGCGA
>DATFWL010000270.1:0-28640 GCA_035259385.1 Vicinamibacterales bacterium
TCCGCCGCCGGAGATGGCGAAGGACCACAGCATCGTCTATCCGGAATATCTCGACGCCGACACCCCGGACGAGATCGTCAAGGCGGTTCGGCAGAACATCCTGTTCGGCGCCAGGGTGATCAAGATCTGCGTCGACTGCAAGCCGTACGGCTACACGGCCGACGAAATCCGGCTGTTCATCCGCGAGGCGGCGAAGGCCGGCATGAAAGTCGCCGGACACGTCCAGACTCCCGTCGGTGCGAAGAACGCGATCGACGCCGGCATCTGGTCGATCGAGCACAGCGGCGCGCTCAACGACGATCTGCACAAGCAGATGGCGGCGAAAGGCATCTGGCGCGCCGGGACCGAGACGCCGACCGGGCTGCAGGGACATCCGGTGTCGGCCGAGGCGTACGCCCGCACGGTTGCGGGATTGAAGAACGCATACGAGAACAAGGTGCTGGCGGCGTTCTCCACCGACGCCGACTACTACGTCGCCGGCAAGACCCGCGGCGAGTTGTGCCTCGAGTTCCTGAAGCCATGGAAGGACGCCGGCATTCCGAACGCCGACATCCTGCGTGCGATCACCGTCAACGGCTACCGGATCGCGGACATCGACAAGACCCGCGGACCGATCAAGCCGGGCTACTTCGCCGATCTGATTGCGCTGCCGGGCAATCCGCTCGACGAGGTGACTGTGCTCAAGAACGTCCAGTTCGTGATGAAAGACGGGCTCGTCTTCAAGCGCGACGGCGTGATGACGCCGGCGCCGTTCTTCCATGCCGGCCCCGTCAACGGCTGGCGGATCAGATAGACGAAGGGGCAGGAAGGGCAGGAAGGGCAGGAAGGGCAGGAAGGGCAGGAGGGGCAGGAGAGGGCAGGAGCGGCGTGAAAGGGCAGACAGCACATGGAGGATTCGACGACATGAATGCGACCGTTCTGAGCGCGATCAACGAGCAGATCAATTCCGAGTTCGAGGCGTCGTACACCTATCTCGCGATGTCCGGGTTCTGCGAGGAGCAGAAGTTTCTCGGCGCGGCGAAATGGCTGCGCATGCAGAGCGACGAAGAGCGGCTCCACGGCCTGAAGCTGTTCGACTTCGTGCTGGCGCGCGACGGCAAGGTCGAGCTGCACACGATCGAGCAGCCGAAGATGGCCTTCGAATCGCTGAACGCCGTGTTCGAGCAGGCGCTCGCGCACGAGCAGCGCGTCACGACGCAGATCAACGCGCTCTACGAGCTGTGCTTCACCGAGAAAGCGTTCGCGGAGATGACTGAGCTGCAGTGGTTCCTCACCGAGCAGGTGCAGGAGGAGAAGACCGCGCGCGAGATCGTCGCGAAGTTCCGTCTGGTCAAGAACGACCCGGCGGCGATTCTCGATCTCGATCGCGAGCTCGGCACGCGATCGATTGCGGTCTAGCCGGTGGCGACCGCGCCGCTCGTCGAGCTGCGCGACGCGACGGTCGTCCTCGGTGGCACGCGTGTGCTCGACCGGCTCACGCTCACGATTCCGGCCGGCGCGCATACCGCCATTCTCGGCCCCAACGGCGCCGGCAAGTCGACGCTGGTCAAGCTCCTGACGCTGCAGCAGTACCCGCTGGCGGACGGGGACGCCGTGCCGATCCGCGTCTTCGGCCGCGACCGGTGGGATGTCTTCGAGCTTCGCGCGCAGCTCGGGATCGTGTCCGCCGATCTCCACGATCGGTTCGTACAGGGCAACGCCAACGGCGTCGTCACCGCGATCGACGCCGTGACGTCCGGCTTCTTCGCGAGCCACGGCATCTTCGCCCATCAGCCGGTGACGGCATCGATGCGTGACGCGGCGCGGGACGCGCTCGACCGCATCGGCGTCGCGCATCTCGCCGATACGCCGCTGGCGACGATGTCGACTGGCGAGGCGCGTCGGGTGCTGATCGCCAGGGCGCTCGTCCACGATCCGCGTGCGCTGGTGCTCGACGAGCCGACGCGCGGCCTCGACCTCGTCGCCCGGCATCGATTCATGGAGCGGGTCCGCGCGATCGCGCGCGACGGCACGACGATCCTGCTCGTCACGCACTATGTCGACGAGATCATTCCTGAAATCGATCGGGTCGTGCTCATGAGGCGCGGGCGGGTCGCCTTCGACGCGCCGAAGGCGGACGCCCTGCAGCCGGCGCGCCTGAGCGAGGCCTTCGATGCGCTGGTCGCGGTAGAGCGGGTGGACGGCTACTACTACGCGCGCGCGGGCGGACCCGCAAGGCGCGACACCAGATAGAGCCGGCCTTCGGGCCTGCATCTCCGCCGCGTGGGCTGCGCCACCGCGGCGCACTTGGTGCTATCCTTTCGCGTCACGGTGGCGTTGCGCTGCCGTTCTCGATGACTCCGGCATGGCGTCCGGAAGGAGTTCCGCATGCGCGTCATCCAGTCCTCGTCCGCATCGGCCCGCCTGGGCGCGGCCCGGGAATTCCTGGCCGGACATCCTCCGGGATCCGAAGTTCTCCTCATTGGTGCGTCGCGCGGCGCAGCCGACGACCTGGCGCGCGATGTCGCGCGGCGCGCCGGCGCGACGTTCGGCCTGATCCGCGTCAGCCTGACCGAAATCGCCGCCCGGGCCGCCGCGGCGCGGCTCGCGGGCGCCCGGCGTGTTCCTGGATCGACGGCCGGCGCGGAAGCGATGGCAGCGCGCGCGGCGTTCGACGCGATTGCGGCAGGCGAGCTGTCCTACTTCGGCCCCGTCGCGGCGCTGCCGGGATTTCCAAAGGCGCTCGCGCGGACGCTCCACGAGATCAGGCTGGCGGGCGTCACGGCCGAGCGCCTGCGGGCGACCGACGACGTGTCGATTGCCGATCTCGCCACGCTCCTGACGCGCGTCGACGAGCAGCTTGCCAACGACGGCGTCGACGATCGTGCGGCGCTGTTCCGGCTGGCCGCCGATGCCTGCCGCGCCGGACAGGTCCGCTGGGCGGCGCTGCCGATGGTGCTCCTCGACGTGCCGCTCGACTCGCGGGCCGAACAGGAGTTCGCTGCCGCGCTCGTCGCCCGATCGCCAGCCGCGCTCGCGACGGTGCCCGACGACGATGGCGACGCGCTCGCGGCAATCCGATCGATGGGCGCGGCGATCGTGCACGGCGACGACGACGCGGCGACGGGCTCGGATCTGGCGAGCCTCCGGCGTTTCGTCTTTCGCAGCGAGCCGCCGCCGGTCCGCACTCGCGCCGGTGACGTCACGCTCTTTTCAGCGCCGGGTGAGGGTCGAGAAGCGGTCGAGATCGTCCGGCGCATCCTCGACGAGGCCGCGCGCGGTGTTCGATTCGACGAGATGGCGGTGCTGCTGCGCACGCCACGCCAGTATCTCGGCCTGCTCGAACACGCGTGCGCCAGGGGCGACGTGCCGGCATATTTCGATCGCGGCACGCGGCGCCCCGATCCGGCTGGACGCGCGTTCGTCGCGCTCCTCGCCTGCGCGGCCGAGGGGCTCTCGGCCAAGCGGTTCGACGAGTACCTGTCGCTTGGCCAGGTGCCGCGGTTCGAGGGGGCGCGCGACGACTTCGCGGCCGGCTCGATCGACTCTCCGGGTACTGCGCTGCTCGGAGTGGCGCCGGACCAGACCGATCCCGAACAACCGGACACGGCCGTCCTCGACCCGGCCGCGCCGGCAATCGACTCCGACGACGAGGCGATCATCGCCGGCACGCTGCGATCGCCGTGGAAGTGGGAGGAGCTGATCGTCGAGTCCGCGGTCGTCGGCGGCCGGACGCGGGCGGACGGCAGCGCGCGGTGGCGGCGCCGCCTCGACGGGCTCGCGGCCGACTACCGGATCCGCATCGACGAGCTGCGGAAGGACGAACCGGAGTCGCCGCGGATCGCGCGGTACGAGCGCGATCTGGCGAATCTCGCCCATCTCCGCCACTTCGCGCTGCCCATCGTCGACGCGCTCGCGGAGTGGCCCGATCGCGCGCTCTGGGGCGAGTGGATCGAGCGCTTCACCGCGCTCGCCGCGCGGACGCTGCGGCGGCCGGCGCGCGTGCTGCAGGTGCTCGCCGACCTCCGGCCGATGGCCGCGGTCGGTCCGGTGACGCTCGAGGAAGCGCGCGACGTACTGCACGATCGCCTGGTCACGCTCGACTGGGAGCCGCCGGCGCGGCGCTACGGCCGCGTGTTCGTCGGCACGCCCCATCAAGCGCGCGGCCGGTCGTTCCGGGTCGTGTTCGTCCCCGGGCTCGCCGAGCGGGTCGTGCCGCAGCGTCCCCGCGAGGACCCGCTGCTGCTCGACGATCGGCGCCGCGGCGTCGATCCCGCGCTGGTCGACCAGGAGAAACGCGGCAGCGCCGAGCGCCTGCTGCTGAAGATCGCGATCGGCGCGGCGAGCGAGCGCCTCTATCTGTCCTACCCGCGGCTGGACGTCGCCGAAGCGCGCGCCCGGGTGCCGTCGTTCTACGCGCTCGACGTCATGCGCGCGATTACGGGCCGGGTACCGGACCACCGGGTACTCGCGTCGGAGGCGGCCGGCGAGGGCGGCGCCAGCCTCGCCTGGCCGGCGCCGAAGGATCCCGATCGCGCCATCGACGATCTCGAACATGACCTGGCGGTCCTCGAGCCGCTGCTGCAGATGCGCGATCCCGCGCTCGCGAAGGGCCGCGCGCATTACATGCTCGGGTTGAACGACGCGCTCCGGCGATCGGTGATCAGTCGGTGGGCGCGCGGGCGCACCGGCTGGGCGCCGAGCGATGGGCTGATTCGAGTGTCGCCGGCGACCGAGGCCGCGCTTGCCGCCCAGCGGCTTGGCCGGCGGCCATACTCGCTGTCGGCGCTGCAGCGCTTCGCCACCTGCCCGTATCAGTTTCTGCTGGCGACGATTTACCGGCTCGAGCCGTGGGACGAGCCCGAGCCGCTGGTCCGTATGGATCCGCTCACGCGCGGCAGCTTGTTTCACACGGCGCAGACCGAGTTCTATCGCGCCATGCAGGCACGCGGGGCGCTGCCGGTGACGCGCGCGCGCCTGCCCGAGGCGGTTTCGCTCCTCGAGCAGGTGTTCGATCGCGTGGCTGCCGACTACGCCGAGCAGCTGGCGCCGGCGATCGAGCGGGTCTGGCGCGACGAGATCGACGAGCTGCGCCGCGACCTCGCGATCTGGGTCCAGCGGCTGGCCGACGACGAGGCCTGGCGCCCCGCGTATTTCGAGTACAGCTTTGGCTTGAACGACGCCGGCCGCGATCCGCACAGCCTGGCCGATCCGATCCTCGTGGACGGCAGGTACGTCCTGCGGGGGTCGGTGGACCTGATCGAGCAGCATTCGCAGTTCGATGTCCTGCGCGTCACCGATCACAAAACCGGCAAGAACCGGGCGACGCCGGATCTCATCGTCGGCGGCGGCAGGATGCTGCAGGGCGTGCTGTACAGCGTCGCCGTCGAGCAGGCGCTCGGCAAGCGGGTGATGAAGGGGCGCTACTACTACGCGACGACCGCCGGCGGGTTCGCCGACAAGGAAGTCGAGATCAACGACTACACGCGCGGCCAGGGGCTGCAGGTGCTGGCGATCGTCGATCGCGCCATCGAAACCGGCTTCCTGGCGGCGGCGCCGGAGGAGCGCGCCTGCACGTGGTGCGACTTCCGGCCGGTCTGCGGTCCGCGCGAGGAGGAGCGGACGCGAAGAAAGGCGCGCGAGAAGCTGGCGGATCTCGCCGCGTTGAGGGCGATGCGATGACGCTCCTGGTCGACGATCGCGGGGCACGCCGCGCGATCTGCGACGATCTCGATGCGACGCTGATCGTCGAGGCGGCGGCCGGCACCGGAAAGACGACCGAGCTGATCACGCGGGTCCTGCGGATTCTCGAAACCGGCCGGGCGGCGATGAACGAGATCGTCGCCGTGACGTTTACCGAGAAGGCCGCCGGCGAGCTGAAGCTGCGGCTGCGCGAGGAGCTCGAGCGTGCGCGCGTGCGCGCGGCGGACGCCGCGGTCGAGCGCCGTCTCGAAGACGCGCTCGGGACGCTGGAAGAAGCGCACGTGAACACCATTCACGGCTTCTGCGCGGAGCTGCTGCGCGAGCGCCCCGTCGAGGCGTGCGTCGACCCGCTGTTCGCGGTACTCACCGAGCCAGAGGCCGATCGCCTCTACACGCGGGCGTTTCGCGGCTGGCTGCAGGAGGCGCTGCAGTCGCCGCCCGAAGGGCTGCGCCGCGCGCTCCGCCGCACCAGCGTCCCGACGTTTGGATCGCCCGAGTCGAGCGGGCCGATCGATCGGCTACGCGGCGCGGGCCGGCTCCTCGCCGAATGGCGCGATTTCCGGCACCCGTGGGCGCGGCCGCCGTTCGATCGCGCCGGCGAGATCGCCCGGCATGTGGATGCGCTGCACCGGCTCGCGGATCTGACCGCGGCGGCCACCTCGCCGCGCGACAACCTGTTCGTCGACACCGATGCGGTGCGACGTCTGAGCCGGCAGATTCGGCTCGAGCAGTCGTTCGGCCAGGCCGATCTCGACGCCTGGGAAGCCCGACTCGTCGACCTGACGCGCGATCGCGGCTTTTCGCGCACCCGCAAGGGCAGCGGCTACAAGTACGGGAAGAGCGTCAATCGCAGCGAGGTCCTTGCCGCGCGCGACACGCTCTTCGCCGACCTGCAGCAGTTCCGCAAGGACGCCGACGCGGATCTCGCCGCCTGTCTCCACCAGGAACTGGCAGGCGCGACCTCGCGATACCAGGATCTGAAGCGCCTTTCGGGCGCGCTCGACTTCGCGGATCTGCTGGTGAGGGCGCGCGATCTGATCGCGACCAACGCCGACGTGCGGGTGCACCTGCAGCAGAAGTTCTCGCGGATCTTCGTCGACGAGTTCCAGGACACCGATCCGATACAGGCGGAGATCCTGCTGCTGCTCGCCAACGACGTTCCGGGCAAGCTGTTCATCGTCGGCGATCCGAAGCAGGCCATCTACCGCTTCCGCGGAACCGACGTCGCCACCTACTGGCGCGTGCGCGACGAGCTGTGCGAGCGCGGCGGACAGGTCCTGCAGCTGACGACCAGCTATCGCAGCGTGCCGGCGATCCAGACGTTCGTCAACGCCGCCTTCGCCGCCGAGATGGTCGAGAACCCGGCGGCGCGCCAGGCGCCGTACGTTCCGCTGTCGCCGTCGAGATCGGACGATCGCTCGCAGCCATCGGTGGTCGCGCTGCCGGTGCCCAAGCCGTATCCACGCAGCGGACCGCTGCGGCCGTCGGGAAAGGCCATCGACGAATCGCTGCCCGACGTGGTCGGCGCGTACGTCGCCTGGCTCGTCGAAAAGAGCGGCTGGACAGTGTCGGAGAAGCAGGCCGACGGGACCGAGACGCGCGTGCCGGTCGAGCCGCGACACATCGCGCTGTTGTTCCGCCGCTTCGTCAGCTTCGGCGAAGACATGACCCGGCGCTACATCGACGCGATCGAGGCACGCGGCATCCCGCACCTGCTGGTCGGCGGCAAGGCGTTCCACGGCCGCGAAGAAGTCGAGACGATTCGCGCCGCCCTGGCCGCCATCGAATGGCCGGACGACGAGCTCTCCGTGTTCGCCACGCTCAAGGGGTCGCTCTTCGCGATCGATGACGAGGCGCTGCTCGAGTATCGACACCGGTTTCAGCCGTTGCCGTTCCACCCGTTCCGGATTCCGAAGGAGCTCGGCGGGAATTCCGGGCTCGACCTCGCGCTCAGCGCGGACCCGGTCGCGCACCTGATGCCGATTGCCGACGCGCTGCGCCTGCTCCAGCAGCTGCATCGCGCCCGCAACTACCGGCCCGTGGCCGACACGATTGGACGTCTGCTCGCCGAGACGCGCGCGCACGTCGGCTTCATCCTGCGGACCGCCGGTGAGCAGGCGCTCGCCAACGTTCTCCACGTGGCCGAGCTCGCACGGCAGTACGAAGCGAGCGGCGGCATCTCCTTCCGCGGCTTCATCGACGAGCTGCGGAGTGCGGCGGTCAGCGACGCTGCCGAAGCGCCGATTCTCGAAGAGGGCAGCGACGGCGTGCGGCTGATGACCGTCCACAAGGCCAAGGGCCTCGAGTTCCCGGTCGTGATCCTCGCCGACCTCACGTGTCGGATGAACCGCGGCGACGCCAGCCGCTATCTCGATCCGTCGAGGGGCCTCTGCGCGATGAAGATCGGAGGGTGGGCGCCGCACGAGTTATACGTCCACGAGGCCGAGGAGGTCGCATGCGACCAGGCGGAAGGCGTGCGGCTGGCGTACGTCGCGGCAACCCGGGCGCGCGATCTGCTGATCGTGCCCGCGACCGGCGACGATCCCTGGGAGGGCGGATGGTTCTCGCCGCTGAACCGGGCGCTCTATCCTCCGGCTGCCTCGCGCCGCAACGGCGGACGCGGTCCGAAGTGTCCGCCGTTTCGATCGAGGGACTCGGTGCTCCAGCGGCCGAACGACGAACCGGCGGGGCCGACGACCGTGAGTCCCGGTCTCCACGCCTTCGACGACTATTCCGTCGTGTGGTGGGATCCAGGCGCGCTGAAGCTCGACGAAGAGCCGACCTTCGGAGTCCGCCGCGAGGATCTCATCGTCAAGGACGTGCCGCGGAACGTAATCGCCGACGGGCGCACGCGCTACGACTCCTGGCAGCTCGCGCGTGCCGACGCGCGCGCGGCCGGCGCGAGGCCGTCGGTTGCGGTCGAAACCGTGCGCGAGTGGACCGCGGAGGCCAGCGGCAGCGCCGGCGAGAGCGGCATCTTCGCGCTCGATTCGAGCGGCGTCGCGGTCGTCTCGATCGGCGATCCGAGCACGGCGGCGCGTCCGACCGGCGTCGCGTTCGGCATGCTCGTGCACGGCATCCTCGCGCAGGCGCCGTTCGACGCCACGCGCGCCATCCTTGACGACGTGGCTGCTATCGAGGCGCGCATGATCGGGCTGGATGCCCGCGACGCCCAGGCTGCGGCCTCGGTCGCGGACAATGCGTTTCGGCACGAACTGCTGCGCCGCGCCGCCGCAGCCGACGCGCGAGGCGCCTGCCGCCGCGAAACGCCGGTCAGCTGGACCGCTCCTGACGGCACGATGATCGAAGGAGTAGTCGACCTGGCGTTCGAGGAGCAGGCGGGCTGGGTCGTCGTCGACTACAAGACCGACCGCGAGATTGCCGTCGATGGGCTCGACCGCTACCGCCGGCAACTGGCTGTGTACGCCGCTGCCATCGGGGAGGCAACAGGGCGCCCCACTGCTGGTGTGCTGCTGCGCGTGTAGATCTATCGCCTACCCACTCTCAACGTTCAACCTCGTCTGCCGGTCAGACTTTGTGTGCGAATTCAGGCCGCCGATGCGTGGCACGCAATTGGCTGGAGTGGCCGCAGGAGATCAGGTGCGGCCATGTCGGAACACTTTCTGGAGGAACAACTCAAGCGCATCAGAGAGATGACGGAGCAGCTGACGCGCCTGCGCAACAGCGCCGCTGAACTGTCCGAGGTCGTCGCGCGCGAGCGGATCGTCGGCAAGCACGACCCGTTGCACGACATCCGAGACTTCCGCACGCCATCACCCTCGAAGCCGCAGTCCCGCGGCGCGGACGAGCATGCCGGCCGTCAACATTCTCGGCAGACGTCGCGCAGCCGGCGGAGGTAGACGGCCGCTTCACGGCCGCGTTCTGGCGCTCGTCCCGGTCGTCGCGCTCGCGGCTGCGGCGCCCGGCTGCGATCGCCTATCTGCGTCGCCTCTTCCCGGACGCTCCGGCACCGTCCGACGACACGACGTTCAGGGGACCGCTCGGCTTTCACGCAGCGCTCGATCACGTGTTCGTGGGGGACCGGTGAAATCAGTGGAGGTACGAAGGCTCCCGAATCGATTCGGCTCGGACCACTATCCGCTGCTTGCATCGATCAGCTTCTGACGGCAGGTGGACCAGCGCCATGTCGAGGCGTGAAGACCAGGCACTGGTGTGACACTGCATTGTCGACCGGCGCAAGCGGTCAGCCATTGCCCCGGCAGGAGTGCACGCCTACGTGCGACGACTCGCCCGCTCGGATTCGAAACCCTCGAGAAGCCAACCCTCGTTGACCAGCATGCGCTCGATCGTCGCGTGCCGTTGAAACGCAGACACCGCGTCGTCGAACTGCTCGATGGTGGCTGCAGCCGTGCTCGGCGGCGGATTGATGCGAAGCTCGTACGCCGAGTCGTCGTTGTTCAGTCCCAGTTCGCAGACGACGGCGTCCTCGTCGCGGCGAAAGGTCCACCTCAAGATACGAACCGGGTGATCCGCCGCAGCAGGGAAGGAGCCCTCGCTGAAGGGTGAAGTCGCCATACCTGCAGCCGCCTTTCGCAAGTTGAGTACCACGTTCGATTTCCAACGGTCTTCGCGCGGAGTCGATTCGAGGCCCGCTCGACGTGTCGGGACGCGCGACAGCCCCGCAGGATCGTGCAGCGACCCGCGACGCAACCTCGGCGCTTTGTCGAACTATCTGCCGAGCAACGCGAGCAGGGACAACGGATCGATGCGGGCGCCCGACGCGCGCACGGCCCAGTGCAGGTGCGGGCCGGTCACCCGTCCAGTCGCACCCACCAGGCCGATGCGCTGGCCGGCGGCGACCCGATCGCCCTCGTGCACGTCGAACGCCGACAGGTGCGCGAGCATCGAGAACAGGCCGAGGCCGTGGTCGATGACCACGGTGTTGCCGGAAAAGTACAGCGATCGCGCGACGGCGATCCGGCCGGCGCTGGGAGCGAGAATGGGCGTGCCGGCCGGGCTGAGAAAGTCGGCGCCGCCATGAGCGTTGCGCGGCTGGCCGTTGAAGACGCTGCGCGTGCCGAACGCGCTGTTCGCCGGCTGCGGCACCGGGCGCACGAACCCCTCGCGCCACAGCCGCTCGGGCGCCGATGACTTCCAGACCTCGTCGAGCAGTGTCGCTTCCCGCTCGATCCGTTCGCGCTCGGACGGCGGCGGCGTGACGAAGGCCGGATCGACGGTGAGCGTCCGCGTGCGGAACGCGCGCGGCGTCACGACGAGGTCGTAGGCCGCGCGCAAGGGGCCGGCGTGGACGGCGACGGCGTACGTGGCCGGCTTGACGTCGAGATCGATGCCGACCAGCGCGCGCCACTCGCGCTCGTCAACCCGGTAGGCGGCGACGTCGTGGCCGAATGCTCGGACCTGGATCGTGCCGGCGTCTGGCGGCGCCGTGATCGACAGGATCACGAGCTCGCCGGGTCGTATCGACCGCGAGCGCGACGTGATGTGAATCGCGGGCGGCTCGGCAAGAAGCAGTGCCGCGAGTACCGCGGTGAGGATGCGCGTCATCGGGTCCGCCTGGCGCGCCTGACCTGGCTGGTTTCGGGGCTGCCGCCGGCCAGCATCCGCTCGAGAATCTCCGCTGCAGCGGCGAGCGTCGCGCGATCGGCGTCGCTCAGCCGATTGAGATCGTCGGCGAGCGCGGCGACGCGGCGCTGCCGTCCCTCGTGCAGCAGCCGCGTGCCCTTCGGCGTCGCCTGCAGCCAGACGAGGCGGCCGTCGCGTTGGTCGGCCTGCCGGCGGACGAGGCCGTCGCGCTCCATGCCGACGATCAGGCGGGTGATCGTCGGCGCCGACACCTGCTCGGCGCGGGCCAGGCTGCCCAGGGTGACCGGGCCGCCGAAGACGATCATCGACAGCGCCGAGGCGCGGGCCGGCGTCAGGCCCATCGCCTCGTCGTGCCGGCGCAGCCGGCGGAGGAGGTGGATGGCGGCCGAGTGGAGCCGGTCGGCGACGCCGCGGTTGGTGGCCGCCTCCCTCATCGCGCTTGCATCATGATACTTGCATGTGCTAACTAATTACTTAGCGTGGCTAATATATCACCAAAATGACAGGGAGGGACCATGATGACTGCAGTAAGCGGCGACGTCGGCGTCTCGCGGATCGGGCAGATCGCGTTCACGGTGTCGGACCTTCCCCGGGCGGTCGCGTTCTACCGCGACGTGCTCGGCCTGCGCTTCCTGTTCGAAGCGCCGCCGAACCTGGCGTTCTTCGACTGCGGCGGCACCCGCCTGATGCTGACGCCGCCGGAGCGCGACGGGCAGTTCGCGGGCCAGTCGTTCAACTCGATTCTCTACTACACCGTCGCCGACATCGAGCAGGCGGCGGGGGCGCTCACCGCGCGCGGCGTGAGCTTCGAGCAGCCGCCGCACGTCGTCGCCAGGCTGCCGGCGGCGGACCTGTGGATGGCGTTCTTCCGCGACCGCGACCGCAACATGCTCGCGATCATGAGCGAGGTGCCGCGAGCCTGAGCTCCCAGGTCTCGTCCACCAGCCTCTTCCCGAAACCGTGCGTCGGCCGCGCGGCGACGCAGCGAAAACCGGCGCGCCGGTAGATCCGGCGCGCCGCCGCGAGCTGGCGATGGGTCCACAACGTCAGCGTCGAGTAGCCGGCGTCGCGGGCGAAGCGGACGCACTCGTCGACGAGCCGGCCGCCCACGCCGAGGCCGCGGGCGGCGGGATCGACGATGAGCAGCCGCAGCTTCGCGACGGTCTTCGATTTCCGCACCACGAACACCGACCCGATCGGCGCGCCGTCGCGCTCGGCGATCCAGCAACGCTCGCCGGACGGATCGAAGCCATCGAGGAAGTCGGCGCAGATCCGCGCGACCAGCGCCTCGAACCCGGACGAGTAGCCCCACTCGCGCGCGTAAAGCTCGCCGTGGCGCTGAATCACCCATCCCATGTCGCCCGGCTGGTGCGGGCGCAGCACGTACGGCGCGGCGGGCGCCGGCGCTGCGCGATCGAGCAGGCGAGTGATCGTGCTCATCGCGTCGGCGAGCCGGCGGCGATCGGCGGCGCCGAGGTGATCGATCATCGTGCCGACCGCTTCGCTGGTGCGGCGTTCGTACGGCGAGAAGGCCCCGCGGCCGGCGGCGGTGAGATGCAGCCGGTTGTGGCGCCGGTCGTCGGGCGACGGCGTCCGCCTGACGTAGCGGCGGCTTTCGAAGCGGCGCAGCATCCGGCTCAGATAGCCGGGATCGAGGCCGAGGTCGCGGACGAGATCGGTCGCGGTCGGCCGATCGCGGTGGGCGAGCTCGTAGAGCACGCGCATTTCGGCGAGCGAGAACGGGCTGTCGAGCAGCCGCTCGTTCAGGACGCCGATCTGGCGCGTATAGAAACGGTTGAAGGCGCGGACTTCGTCGACCATGGTTGACAGTGTCAACAAATCGATTGCGCCAGTCAACTGTTGGAGACAGGCGGGAGGGGCAGGACGGGCCGGAGGGGCGGGACGGGCAGGCGCTTACTCGGGGTGCCGACGCAGCGGGGTGGCGACGTAGCCGTTGCGCGCCCGGACGCGGTACTCGCCCGTGGTCACGCGCACGCGCAGCGAGTGGTACTGGCCGTCTGCGCCGCGCGCCGACGTGAACCCGAGCAGATACTGGCTGTTCAACTCCTCGGCAATCCGCGCCGTGGCGTCGGCGAGGTCGGCCGACGTCTGCACGATCTCGGTCCGGCCGCCGCTCTCGTTGGTGATCTCGCGCAGCGTCTGCGGATTGACGCGGGTGTTGATCGGCGTCCGGTCGGGCGAGTCGATCGCGATCGCGTAGACGAACGCGTCGCTGCGCAGCAGCGCCGAGCGCACGTCGCGGAGGCTGGCCGTGCTGGCGGTGTCCGCGCCGTCGGAGATGACCAGCAGCGCCGCCCGCTGCCGGTTCCGGCGCGCGACGAGTGGCATCGCCTCGACGATCGCGTCGTAGATCGCCGTGCCGCCCGACGGCCGAATCGCGGCGAGCGCATGCGAGACGTCGGTCTGTGTGCGGGTCCAGCCGGTGAGCGTACGCGGCGAGTGGTTGAACGCCAGCAGGAAGAACTCGTCGGCCGGATCGAGCAACTCGAAGAGGAACCGCTCGACCGCGGCGTGCGCGTCGTGGATCCGCCGGCCGTACATGCTGTCGCTGACGTCGAGCAGGACCCCCAGACCGACCGGGACCCGGTCACGCGTGAACTGCGTGATCGTCTGACGCATCCCGTCTTCGTAGACCTCGAACACCTCCTGCGGCAGGTCGTGCACCAGGCGGCCTTCCTTGTCGGTGACCGTCGCGGTCACGCTCGTGATCTCGATCCCGGACTGGAACCGCTTGTTGTCGGCGAGCGGCGGCTGCTGGCGCGCCGAGAGCGAGATGAGCGCGCTGGTCAGGATGCCGCCGACGAGCGGTGCGAAGAACACCCGCACAGGGTGATGCTAGCGCAGTGACGTAAGGGAAGTGGTGCTTTTGTGGGGGCGCCCGACGGCCGGCCGAGACTGTGGTTGACAAGCACGGCGCATTTCATCGATAACAGTGCAGGCATGAACGTCGTCCGCTGTTGCCGTTGCTCGTGTTGTCCGGCCGGAGCCTTCTCCGGCCTGTCCCGCGGCGCGTCAACTGTGGTCGTGTAGGCGTTCGCGCACGATCCGGAACCGCCGACAGCAGGCCCGGGAAGCTCCTCGAGCATTCCCGGGCCTTTTTGTTTTCAGGGGGAGTGGTCAGATGAACACGAAACGCGCCGTCCTCATCGGCGTTGCCGCCGTCGCTCTCGTCCTGCTCGCCGCGCCGGCGCGCGCGCAGTCGCTCACCGGGCTGTGGGATGCCAGCGTGGTCGTCAGCGCCGGTCAGGACAAGGGCACGATCGAAGTGCCGTTCCGCTTCGAGATTGCCGGGTCCGGATCGAGCGTGAGGGGCTCGTTCTTCAACGGCGACGAGAAGGTGACCTCGACATCGGGGCAGCTCGCCAACAACCGGCTCACGCTCAACTTCGACGAGTACGGCACGAAGATCGAAGCCGACGTGAAGGACGGACAGCTCTCCGGGCAGTACACGCGCGGCACGCGTGGCGCCCCGTATCCCTTCAAGGCCAGGCGCTTCACGCCCGCCGCGACCGGCGACGAGAAGATCCCGTCGATCGCCGGCTTGTGGAACGTGCAGGTCGGCAAGAGCTCGAAAGGCGAGGCCGCCTGGCAGCTGATCGTGCGGCAGTCGGGCGGGGAAGTGTCGGCGGCGATCCTGCGCATCGACGGCGACACCGGGGCGTTGACCGGCACGTATCGCGGCGGCTCATTCGTTCTCAGTCACTTCTCCGGCGCGCGGCCGCTTCGTCTCGAGCTGACGCCGGCACGCGACGGCTCGCTCGCCGTGGTCCAGAACAAGGACAACCCGCTCACCGCGGTCCGCGCCGAGCAGGCCAGGGCGAACGGGCTGCCGCAGCCGAGCGACCCCACCCGCTTCACGAGCGTCAGCGATCCCACCGAACCGTTCCGATTCAGCTTCCCCGATTTGAACGGCAAGCTGGTGTCGAACACCGACCCGCGGTTTGCCGGCAAGGTGGTGATCGTCGCGATCGGCGGCAGCTGGTGCCCGAATTGCCACGACGAAACGCCGTTTCTGGTCGACCTCTACAAGAAGTACAAGAGCCGCGGCCTCGAGATCGTCGAGCTGTCGTTCGAGGAAGAGGCGCAGCTGAAGGATCCGGTCCGCGTGCGGGCGTTCATCAAGAAGTACGGCGTTGAATACACGGTGCTGCTGCCGGGCGAGCCGAAGGACCTGAACGCGAAGATCCCGCAAGGCGTCAACCTCAACTCGTTCCCGACGACGTTCTTCCTCGGACGAGATGGACGCGTGCGCAGCGCCCACGCCGGATTCCCCGGCAAGGCGAGCGGCAAGTTCCACGAGGAGACCGTCCACGAGGTGACCGCGTTGGTGGAGCGCCTGCTCGCCGAGAAGCCCGCGCAGACATCGGCGTCGCGCTGAGACGAGCAATTGAGAAGTAAGAATTAAGAATTAAGAATTAAGAATTAAGAATTCGACGCCCGTCCCAGCCATTTCGATCGTTCGCGATTCTCGAATGAGCGCACGCATTCTTAATTTTTAATTCGAAATTCTTGATTGCCTCCGTTCGGCTACACTCTGGCGCATGCCCAGGGTTTTCGTCGCCGCGTGCGCCGTGGCGCTGCTGGCCGGCCTGATCGTCACACCGCGCGCGCAAGCGCCTGCTCCCTTCGATCTCCTGATCCGCAACGGCCGGATCGTCGACGGCACCGGGAGTCCGTGGTACCGCGGCGATCTCGCGGTGCGCGGCGACACGATCGCGAAGATCGCGCCGCGGATCGACGAGCCGGCGGCGCGGGTGATCGACGCGGGCGGCAAGGTGGTCGCACCGGGCTTCATCGACATCCATACGCATGCCCGCCGCGGCATCTTCCAGGTGCCGACGGCGGACAACTACGTCCGCCAGGGCGTGACCACCTTGATCGAAGGACCTGACGGATCGTCCCCGCTGCCGATCAAGCCGTTTCTCGAGCGCGTGGCCGCGACGCGCATCACGCCGAACTTCGCGCTCTTCGTCGGCCAGGGATCGATCCGCACCGAAACGATCGGCTCGGTGAATCGCAAGGCTACCGAGGCCGAGATCGAGAAGATGCGCGGCATGGTCCGCCAGGGCATGCTCGACGGCGCGTTCGGGCTGAGCTCGGGTCTCTTCTACGTGCCGGGCACCTTCACGCCGACGGCGGAGGTCATCGAGCTCGCGAAGGTCGCCGGCCAGATGGGCGGCATCTACATCTCGCACATGCGCGACGAAGCCGGCGGCGTCCTGAACAGCGTCAGGGAAACGATCGAGCTCGGCGAGAAAGGCGGCCTGCCGACGCAGGTGACGCATCACAAGATCATCGGCACCGCGAACTGGGGCAAGTCGGTCGAGACACTGAGGCTGATAGACGAGGCGCGCGCGCGGGGTGTTGACGCGACCATCGATCAGTATCCGTACACCGCATCGTCGACGAGCATCCAGGCGGCGCTGATGCCGGCCTACGCGCTCGAAGGCGGCCGCGACGAGATCCTGAAGCGGCTGCAGAATCAGTCGCTGCGCAACGAGCTGAAGAAGGAGACGGCGCGCCTGATCGCCGAAGAGCGCGGCGGCGGCGATCCGAACAACGTGCAGCTGGCCCGCTGCGACTGGGATCACTCGCTCGATGGCAAGCGTCTCGGCGAAGTCACGAAGGCGCGCGGATTCGAGCCGACGGTCGACAACGCGGCCGACACCGTCTTCTGGATCGTGGAGAAAGGCGGCTGCTCCGGGATTTTTCACGCCATCGACGAGCAGGATCTCCAGCGGATCCTCCGGCACCCGGCGACGATGATCGGTTCGGACGGCGAGGTGCCGATCTTCGGCGAGGCGAATCCGCATCCGCGCAGCTACGGCACGTTCGTGCGCGTGCTCGGCCGCTACGTGCGCGACCTGAAGACGATCACGCTCGAGGACGCGGTGCACAAGATGTCGGCATTTCCGGCGCAGCGGATCGGCCTCGCCGACCGCGGCGTCCTGCGCGTGGGCCTGAAAGCCGACATCGCGATCTTCGATCCGGCGACCGTGGCCGATCGGGCGACCTTCGAACAGCCGCACCAGTACGCCGTCGGCGTCGCCGAGGTGATCGTGAATGGCCAGATCGGCTTCGAGGACGGGAAGATGACGGCGGCGCGCCCCGGCCACGTGTTGTACGGTCCTGCTGTCAGAGCGCGGAGCAACTAGCGCGGCGGCCGCCCGCCTGCGATCTTCGTGTCCTCGTGTCTTCGTGGCGGCTTCGAAAGCCGGACCTCCAGCGCATGTTCGTAGTAATCCAATGGTTTGCGGGATGACCGGCGACTCGCTCAGCATGACAAGCGGTGACATCCGTCGACGACAAAGTGCATAATTTTCCTCGCGCCCACCCCTATACTCTTTGCAGGTGAAATACATGAAAAATCTGGTGGTTGCGGCTGCGGCGGCAGCGCTGCTCGGCGGGGCCGTGTCCGCGCAGCAGCCGGCGAAGCCTGCGCCGGCGAAGGCGCCGGGTGCCGCGCCGAAGATGGCGACTGCCCATGCAGCCGGCCTGTCCGTTGAATCGCAGAATCAACTCGTCGGCCAGTACTGCGCAACCTGCCACAGCG
The DNA here is from genome assembly GCA_035259385.1 of Vicinamibacterales bacterium. GTDB lineage: Bacteria > Acidobacteriota > Vicinamibacteria > Vicinamibacterales > CAVVIG01 > QHWK01. The sequence continues at coordinate 17,822 of DATFWL010000270.1, forward strand.
AGCGCGGCAAGGCCGGCGGTCTGACGCTCGCCGGGTTCGACGCCGCGAAGATCGATCAGCGGCCCGACGTCGCCGAGAAGATGATCCGCAAGCTGCGGACCGGCATGATGCCGCCGCCCAGCGCGCGCCGCCCGGATGCCGACACGATCCACCAGTTCGTCGACGCGCTCGAGACGAAGATGGACGCCGCCTTCGCCGCGAACCCGAATCCCGGATGGCGACCGTTCCAGCGCCTCAATCGCGCCGAGTACCAGCGCGCGGTGAAGGATCTGCTCGGTCTGGACGTCGACGTCACCGCCTATCTCCCGCCGGACACCATCAGCAAAGGCTTCGACAACGTCGCCGACGTTCAGAGTTTCTCGCCGACGCTGATGGAGAGCCATCTGCGGGCGGCGAGCCAGATCAGCCGCCTCGCCGTGGGCGACCGCAGCGCCAGCGCGACATCGGTCACCTACAAGATCGGCCGGACCGGTTCGCAGATGCGCCATGTCGAAGGTGCGCCGATGGGCACGCGCGGCGGCATCTCCGTCGTCCACACCTTCCCGGCCGACGGCGACTACGTCGTGAAGGTCTCGATGCACAACGAGCCGCTCGGCGGCATCTACGGCCGCACGACGATGGCGACGCTGAACATACCCGAGCAGGTGGAGGTGTCCGTGAACGGCGAGCGCGCGGCGCTGCTCGACCTGAACGTCCGGATGAGCGAGACCGATCCGAAGAACAGCCTCGACATCAAGACGCCGCCGATTCACATCAACGCCGGACCGCAGCGCATCTCCGCGGCGTTCATCCAGCGCTTCGACGGTCCGGTCGACGACCTGCTCGTCCCGCTCGAGAACACGCTCGCCGACGTGAACATCACCTTCGGCGTCACCGCGCTGCCGCACATGCGGGACATGACGATTCTCGGCCCGCAGGCGGTGACCGGCGTCTCCGATTCAGTGAGCCGCCGCCGCATCTTCACCTGCCGCCCGACGACCGCCAAGGAAGAGGAAACCTGCGCCTACGAGATCGTCAAGAACCTGACGACGCGCGCGTACCGCGGCGTCGCGACCGCGGACGACATCCAGGACGCGATGAGCTTCTACGAGCAGGGGCGCAAGACGGGCGACTTCGAGAGCGGCGTGCGGATGGCGCTGCAGTCGATCCTGGTGAGTCCACGCTTCGTGTTCCGCCTCGAGCAGGCTCCCGATCCCAAGCTGGTAAAGGCCTCCGCCAGCTATCGCATCAGCGATCAGGACCTGGCGTCGCGGCTGTCGTTCTTCCTGTGGGACGCCGTGCCCGATGCCGAGCTGATCAAGGCCGCGACCTCGGGCGTGCTCCGCACGGCGGCCGGCTTCGAGAAGCAGGTGCGGCGGATGCTCGCCGACGGACGGTCAGAGGCGCTGGCCACCCGCTTTGCCGGCCAGTGGCTGCGGCTGCAGGACCTCGAGAAGATTCACCCCGATTATCTGATCTACCCGCAGTACGACGACACGCTCGCGCAGGCGATGCTGCGCGAAACCGAGCTCTTCTTCGACAGCGTCGTCCGCGAGGATCGGCCGGTGCTGGATCTGCTGACGGCGGACTACAGCTTCGTCAACGAACGGCTCGCCAAGCACTACGACATTCCGAACGTGACCGGCGGTCAGTTCAAGCGCGTGCAGTTGCCCGACTATCGCCGCGGTCTGCTCGGGCAGGGGAGCATCCTCACGCTCACCTCGGTTGCCGATCGCACGTCGCCGGTGCAGCGCGGCAAGTGGGTGATGGAAGTGCTCCTGGGATCGCCGCCGCCGCCGCCGCCGCCGAACGTGCCGCTGCTCGACGAGACCAAGAGCATCGCCGGCGGCAAGATGCTGACCACGCGGGAGCGGATGGAGGAGCATCGCAAGAATCCGGCGTGCACGTCGTGCCACCGCGTGATCGATCCGCTCGGCCTCGCACTGGAGAACTTCGACGCGACCGGCGCGTGGCGGATCAAGGACAACGAGGTGCCGGTCGATTCTGTCGGCGACCTCTACGACGGCACGAAGATGGACGGGCCGCGCGGACTGCAGCAGGCGCTGCTGAAGCATTCGGACGTGTTCCTCCAGAGCTTCACCGAGAACCTGATGACCTACGCGCTCGGGCGCCGTGTGGAATACGCGGACATGCCGGGGATTCGCGCCATCGTACGCGACGCAGCGAAGAACAACAACCGGATGTCGTCGTTCATTCTCGGCGTCGCCAGCAGCGCCGCGTTCCGGATGGCGAAGGCCGCCGAACCGCATCAACTGAACACCGACGCCGGCGCCGCGCCGAAGTCGAATTCGAGCTCACGGTAGAGGAGACGCGAATGTTTATCTCGAACAGGCACATTTCCCGCCGGACGATGCTCCGGGGCATCGGCGCGACGGTGGCGCTGCCTTTCCTGGAGGCGATGATTCCGGCGCGCGCGGCGTTCGCGCAGGGTTCGTCGGCCGCGGCCGGGGCCGGGGCCGGCAGAAGGCTGCGCTTCGTGGCGCTAGAGATGGTCCACGGATCGGCCGGCAGCACGCCGATTGGGATCCAGAAGTACCTGTGGGCGCCGGCCGCGGTCGGCAGCGCGTTCGACCTGGCGCCCGGCGTGCTGAGCCCGCTCGAGCCGTTCCGCGACGACCTCACCATCGTCAGCAACACCGACGTCCGCAACGCCGAAGCGTTCACGGCGCCGGAGATCGGCGGCGACCACTTCCGATCGAGCGCCGTTTTCCTGACCCAGTCGCACCCCAAGCAGACGCAGGGATCGGATCTCCACGCGGGCGTGTCGATCGATCAGGTCTTCGCGAGCAAGTACGGCCAGGAGACGCCGATTCCGTCGATGCAGCTGTGCATCGAAAACGTCGATCAGTCGGGCGGCTGCTCGTACGGCTACTCGTGCGCGTACACCGACTCGATCAGCTGGGCGTCGCCGTCGCAGCCGCTGCCGATGATTCGCGATCCGCGCCTGGTGTTCGATCAGCTGTTCGGCGTCGGCGCAACGCCGGCGGAACGCAAAGAGCGGCGCGCGGAGGATCGCAGCATCCTCGACTGGCTGGGCACGTCGGTGAGCCGGCTGAAGAAGGAACTCGGCACTGCCGACCGCGCCCGCCTGGACGACTACCTCGAGGACATCCGCGAAATCGAGCGCCGCATCCAGAAGGTCGAGGCCTACAACACCAGCGGCGAGCCGCGTGAGCTGCCGGGCGCGCCGATCGGCGTCCCCGACTCGTTCACCGATCACGTGAAGCTGATGTTCGATCTGCAGGCGCTCGCCTTCGCGTCCGACCTGACGCGCGTCTTCGCGTTCAAGCTCGGGCGCGACGCGTCGAACCGCGTCTACCCGGAGAGCGGGTTCAAGGGCGCGTTCCATTCGGCGTCCCACCACCAGGAGAAGGAAGAGCGGATTCTCGACTTCGCGAAGATCAACCGGTATCACGTCAGCCTGGTGCCGTACCTGCTCGAGAAGCTGAAGAACACCCCGGACGGCGACGGCGCGACCGTGCTCGACAACTCGGTGATCATCTACGGTTCGCCGATGGGCGATTCGAACGTCCACAATCACAAGCGCGTGCCGCTGTTCATCGCCGGTCACGCTGGCGGCGCGCTGAAGGGCAACATGCACGTAAAGGCGGCCGACGGGACGCCGATGGCGAACGCGATGTTGACGCTCGCGCACAAGGTCGGGCTCGAGATGCCGTCGTTCGGTGATTCGACGGGCGAGCTCGATCTGAACAGCGTCGGGGCAGTCACGACCGAGAAAGCGTAGAGACTGAAATATGTGTAGGGCCGGCCTTTCAGGCCGGCCGTTGCGCGCCCTGAAAGGGCGCGCCTACATCGGAGCAGGGTGCCCCATGATCCGAACGATTCGATTCTCCGCGCTCGGCGCACTGGCGCTGACTGCGCTGTTGCACGCCGCCGCAAGCGCGCCGGTCGCCGACGCGGCGATGGACGGCAACCGCGACGCGGTGAAGGCGCTGCTGAGGCAGGCGGCCGACGTCAACGCGGCGCAGGGCGACGGCATGACGGCGCTGCACTGGGCGGCGATGAAGAACGACGCCGATCTCGTGCAGACGCTCCTCTTCGCCGGCGCCAACACGAAGGCCACGACGCGCATCGGCGCCTACACGCCGCTGCTGCTCGCGGCGAAGAACGGCAGCGGCGACGTGATCGAGCCGCTCGTCAAGGCGGGCGCCGGCGTCGACGCGGCGACCTCCAATGGCACGACGCCGTTGATGTTCGCGGCCGCCTCGGGAAGTGTCGCCGCCGTCCAGGCGCTGATCGACCGCGGTGCCAGCGTCAATGCCAAGGAATCAATCCGCGGCCTGACTCCGGCGATGTTCGCAGCGGCCTCGAACCGCGCTGCCGTGCTCGAGCTGCTCGCGAAGAATGGCGCCGACCTGAAGGCTACGTCGAAGGTAACCGATCTCGCCGCGCTGAGCCGCGATCCGGCAGCGCTCCGCGAGTTCACGCAGGGCAATCCGCCGCCGCCAGGTGTGGAGCCGCAGGGCGGACGCAGCGGGCCGGCGGTTGGACGTGGCGGCCGCGGAGCGCAGACGCCCGGCGTCGATCGCAACTTCCAGCTGAACGAGCTGGTCGCCGCGCAGGGCGGGTTGACCCCGCTTCTGCTGGCGGCGCGCGAAGGACACCTCGATTCGGTGAAGGCGCTGTTGAGCGCCGGCGCAGACGTGAACCAGGCGAGCGCCGGCGATCGGACGAGCCCGCTGTTGATCGCGACCATCAACGGCCAGTTCGACCTCGCGATGTTCCTGCTCGAACACGGCGCCGACCCGAACCTCGTCGCCGAGAACAACGGCACGCCGCTCTACGGCGCGGTCAACTGCGAGTGGGCGCCCAAGGCGCTGTATCCGCAGCCGCGTGCCTACGTCAACCAGAGGACGACCTACCTCGAGCTGATGAAGGCGCTTCTCGACAAGGGCGCGGATCCGAACGTGCGGCTGAACAAGAAGGTGTGGTACTCGGGCTACAGCTTCGATCTATCCGGAGTGGACGAGATCGGCGCGACGCCGTTCTGGCGCGCCGCGTACGCGAGCGATGTCGACGCGATGAAGCTGCTCGTGTCCTACGGCGCGGATCCGAACATCCGCACCAAGCGGTCCGCCGGCCGGCCGCGCGCCGGCGACATCGATCGCGAGGTGAAGGATGTCTCCGGCCTGCCGCCGGTTCCGGTCGGCGGGCCAGCGGTCACCCCGCTGCAGGCGGCGGCTGGTGTCGGCTACGGCGAGGGGTTTGCCGCCAACTCGCACCGCTTTGCGCCCGGCGGCATGCTCGCCGCGGTGAAGTATCTCGTCGAGGAACTCGGCGCCGACGTGAACGCCTACGACCACGAAGGCAACACGGCGCTGCATCACGCCGCGGCGCGCGGCGACGTCGAGATGATTCAGTACCTGGTGTCCAAGGGTGCCGACGTGAAAGCGGTCACGCGCGAGGGCCGGACGACCGCCGACATGGCCAACGGCCCGGTGCAGCGCATTCAGCCGTTCCCCGAAGCGGTCGCGCTGCTCGAGAAGCTCGGATCGAAGAACAATCACAAGTGCGTCTCGTGCTGAGATCGCGACGGGGCTGGGGGCTGGGGGCTCGGAGCTAGCCGAGGGCTAGCCCACGTCGGATTGCTCTGAACGCTCCGACACGAACCAGAGGTCGCTAGCCCCTAGCCCCGCGCCCCGCGTCCGTTGAACACACCCGACCATTTCGTTATGCTGCTGCGCACCCGAATGTCGAGTGTGGCGCCCCATGCGCCGTGCGCACACGACGGACGCACCCGTGCGTTGGTCGCCATCGGACTCCTCGCCGCCGTCGTCATCGTTGGATCCGTCGCCGCGCCGCTCTACGGAGACGTCTTCACGGGCACCGGTCCGACGGTGCCGCTCACCACTCTGCGAGCGACGTGTGAGTCGACCGGCGGTCGCTGCACGGCGGCGGTCACCGCGCTGAATCCCGGCCGATTCCGCATCGCGACGACGGCGCCTGCTGGATCGCTGACGGTCGACTTCGACGACCCCGGCGTCAGCGGCGCACGCGGCGTGCTGATTCGCGTGGACGCCGACGCCCGGCTGCTCTTCGATCCGGGCTCGAGCTCGTTCACGATCTCAGCCGAGTCGCGGCGCACGGTGATCGCCGTTCCAGCCGGATCGCGGTGGAATCGGCTGACCGTCGTTCCGGTGCAGCCGGGCGCACGTGCGATCCTGAGCGAGTTCGGGCTCGTTCAGCGGGCCGACGCGCCGAGCGGTCCGCCGGCGCAGCCGCTGAAGCGCATACCGGCCGCGCGCTTCTACGCCGTCTACGCGATGCTCGTAGTACTGGCGGCCGCGGCATTCATCGTCGTGGCGGCCGTGGCCGCGCCGGCGAGCCTGCCGCGGTGGCTCGGGCCGGTCGCGATCGCGGCGTTCTGCTGGTCGGTGTGCATCCTCGAGCTCGGCACGACGTTCTCACCGTACTGGAGCCGCGATCTCCGGTCCGTGTACGCGATCGAGCTGGAGTCGTCCGGTGCGACCGGCAACCTGACCGGCGGCCTCTACGTCGGCGCGCGGATCGCCGCCGGGCTCGGGATCACGGTGCCGCCTGGCATCGTCGAGTGGCACCGGATGCCGGGATATGGCATCTTCTGCGCGATCGCTGCGATCCTCGGGCGCACGCGCGACGTCATCGAGATCGCCGTCGTCGTGGTCGGGCTGCAGGCGTTTCTGTACAGCGTCGCCGTCGGCGCGCTCGTTGCCGCCGCTCAGCCGGTGCTCGGCGTGGCCGTCGCGTGGCTGATCGGCGTGCTCCTCGTGTTGATGCCGAAACAGATCGCGCAGACCCAGGCCGATTCGCTCGTTGTGCCGATCGCGATCCTTGGCCTTGCCGCGCTCCTGCACGTGTTGGCGGCCGGCTCCAGAGACGGCTCCGCTTCGCTGACACGATATCCAGTCGCGATCGCCGCGTTCGCGTCCTGGTTCGCGGTCCGCACCGACGTGCTGCCTGGCTGGTTCGCGGTCACCGCGCTGCTGGCGCGGCGGCGATGGGGGCTCGTCCTGCTGACAGCGATCGTCGCCGCGGCGATCGCGGTTCCGTGGGCTGTGTACAAGCGGCAGTACCGGCACGAGTTCGATCTGCTGCCCACCAACACCGGCGAGGTGCTGTTCCTGAGCCTGTGCGAGGTTCCCGGGACGTTTCCGTACCCGTGCACCGACACGGGCTATTTCGACTGGGCGACGAGGATCAGCCAGAGCGATCCGACGAGCGCTCACGCGAGCAATCGCGCTGTCGTCGAAGTGATCCGGCACTGGGTGACCTACCCGGCTCACTTTGCGCTGATGGTATGGTTCAAGTTCCGGCGATCGGTCTACGACTGGGCGTGGCCCGGCTTTCAGACGCCGTTCAACGCGCCATTCATCCTGGCGCGCGAGCGTAGCGGCTTTCTGGTGCTGGCGACGGCGATCGCGCTGGCGATCGCCGTCGATCACCAGCGCCGTCGATCGGTGTTGCTCGGGTGGCCGCTGCTGTTCGACCTGCCGATCTTTCTGATCGTCTTCGCCAGCGCGGGACGCTTCGGCGGCCCCGCGGGTGTATCGGCAATCGTCGCCGGCGTGCCGGTGCTGCTGGAGCGCGGCTTGTACGATCAGATTCGCCGGCATCGGTGGCGCGCCGCGCTCGTGGTCGGGTGCAGCATCGCGTTCGCGCTGGCGGCCGCCCCGGTCGAGCAGTTCATCGTCGCGCGCGACGCCCTGCACTACTGGACGCCGCTGCTCGACCCGAGGCAGTCGTCGCTGATGTTCGGCATCCATCGATGAGGCAGGTGGCGTGAGCAGGATCCGCGTGTGTCTGGTGACCGGGTCGAGCGGTCTCGTCGGCTCGGCGATCGTCGAACGGTTCGGCGGCGACGGCTGGGAGGTCCACGGCATCGACAACAACCAGCGCGAAGTGTTCTTCGGCGTGGGTGGCGATACCGCCTGGAACACCAGACGGCTGCAGCAGGCGGTGGCGAATTTTCGCGCGCACGACGTCGACGTCCGCGATCGTGCGCGCGTGAGCGACGTGGTGCGCGCGATCAAGCCGTCGCTGATCGTGCACGCGGCGGCGCAGCCGTCGCACGACAAGGCGGCGGCGATTCCGTTCGACGACTTCACGACCAACGCCGTCGGCACGCTGCACCTCCTCGAAGCGGCGCGCGCTCAGTGCGCCGACGCGCCGTTCGTGTTCATGTCCACCAACAAGGTGTACGGCGATCGTCCCAACTCGATTCCGGTGATCGAGACGCCGACGCGCTGGGAGTACGCCGAGGCGGCGTGCGGAGGCGTCGGCGAGGACCTCGCGGTCGACCGGTGCCTGCACTCGCTGTTCGGTGCATCGAAGCTGGCCGCGGACGTGCTCGTGCAGGAGTACGGACGCTACTACGGTCTGCCGACCTGCTGCATCAGGGCCGGCTGCATCACCGGTCCCCATCATGCGGCCGTGGAACTGCACGGCTTCCTGGCCTATCTCGTGAAGTGCAACGTCGAGCGCCGCGAGTACCGCGTCTACGGCTACAAGGGCAAGCAGGTGCGCGACAACATTCACGCGCGCGATGTCGCGACCTTCGTGCAGGCGTTCTACGAGCGGCCGCGGCCCGGCGAGGTCTACAACGTCGGCGGGGGCAAGGCGAATTCCTGCTCGATCCTCGAGGCGTTCGCCTTGACCGAGTCGGTCACCGGGCAGCCGCAGCTCTTCACCTACGTCGACCAGCCGCGCCGCGGCGATCACATCTGTTACTACAGCAACCTCGAGAAGGCGCGATCACACTACCCGGAGTGGAAAGTCGCGGCCTCGCTGGAGGAGACGGTCCGCGAGATCGCCGAGGCGTGCGTCGCCCGCATGACCGCATGATGAACATCATCATCACCGGCATCTGCGGCTTTGTCGGCAGCGAACTCGCGACGGAACTGCGCTCGCGGCTGGCGGACGCGCGCATCGCCGGCATCGACAATCTCAGCCGACGCGGCAGCGAGCGCACGAGGCCGGCGCTGGAGCGCGCGGGTATCGCCGTCCGCCACGGCGATGTCCGTTGTGCCAGCGACGTGGACACGCTCGGCGATGCGGACTGGGTGATCGACGCGGCCGCGAATCCGAGTGTGCTGGCGGGCGTGGACGGACGGAGCAGCGGCCGTCAGCTGGTCGAGCACAACCTGTACGGCACGGTCAACCTCCTCGAATTCTGCGCACGGCGCCGCGCCGGCTTCGTGCTCTTGTCCACCAGCCGCGTCTACAGCGTGGCGGCGCTGCAGCAGCTGCCGCTCGCCGTGTCGTCCGGTGCGTTCGTTCCGCGCGCTGAGTCGTCGTGGCCGTCCGGTGCGGGACCTGACGGCCTGCGCGAGGCCTTCTCGACCGCTGGCCCGGTGTCGCTCTACGGCGCGACCAAGCGCGCGTCCGAAATCGTCGCCGCCGAGTACGGCGACGCGTACGGGTTCCCCGTCGTCGTCAACCGCTGCGGCGTCCTCGCGGGTGCCGCGCAATTCGGCACGGCCGAGCAGGGCATCTTCTCCTACTGGGTGCGCGCGTGGGGAGCCGGGCAGCCGTTGACCTATCGCGGTTTTGGCGGCGCAGGGTACCAGGTGCGGGACGCGCTTCATCCTGGCGATCTGGCCGACCTGATCGAGCGGCAAATCCGCGGCGGCGCGAGCGCTGCCGGCGTCTGGAACATCGGCGGCGGCCCCGGGAACGCGATGTCGCTCGCGCAACTCAGCGACTGGTGCCGCCACCGGTTCGGCCCCCGCGACGTCGGCGCCGACTCCGTGATGCGCCGCTGGGACGTGCCGTGGATCGTAATGGACGCGACGGCCGCGGGAGCCCGCTTCGGGTGGCGCCGCACGCGATCGGTTGCCGACATCCTCGCCGAGATCGCCAATCACCACGACCGCCATCCGGAATGGCTCGCCGTGTCGGGAGTGTCGTAGCCGGCAGCCATGTCGGCGACTCCTTCCGTCGATGGTCCGCTTCGTACCCTGACGGTGGTCATTCCGGCGCGTGACGAAGAGGGTTCCGTCGGCGAGATGGTGCGGCACCTGCACTGCGAGCTTGCCAGCCGATCGATCGCGCACGAAATCATCGTCGTCGACGACGGGAGTGCCGATGCGACGGCGGCGGTCGTCCTCGGCCTCGCGGACTCGATTCCCCAACTGAAGCTCGTTCGCAACGAGGGGCCGCACGGATTCGGCCGCGCCGTGGTCACCGGGATCGACGCCGCGACCGGAGACGCCGTCGTCATCATGATGGCGGACGAGTCGGACGACTGCCGCGACGTCGTCGGCTATTGGGAGAAGCTCGGCGAAGGATACGATGCGGTATTCGGCAGCCGCTTCGTCGCCGGCGCGCAGGCGATCGACTACCCGCTGCCGAAATATCTTCTCAACCGCGCCTTCAACTTCGGGCTGCGCGTGATGTTCGGCTACCGGTACAACGACACGACGAACGCGTTCAAGGCGTACCGGCGGCGGACGCTCGACGGCCTGCGGCCGTTTCTCGCGCCGCATTTCAATTTGACGGTCGAGCTCCCCTTGAAAGTCATCGTGCGCGGCTACTCGTGGACGGTGGTGCCGATCTCGTGGCGGAACCGCCGCACCGGCGTCGCCAAGCTGAAGATCAAGGAAATGGGCGCACGGTACATGTTCATCGTGTTGTACGTCTGGCTGGAGAAATACTTCTCGCGCGGAGACTTCCGTAAACCGCCGGCTTCGGGGTGACTCGGCCGAGCGCGAAGATCGTCACACCGGTCGCGGCCATTGTTCCGGTTCGACGTCGCGCGACGGCCTCAGCCGAGCGGCAGCGCGTCGCGATCGCAAGGGTCGCTCCGCTCAAAGCCTTCGCC
>DATFWL010000271.1:0-34321 GCA_035259385.1 Vicinamibacterales bacterium
CGTACAACGGCGCTATCAGCGGCTGGACGATGCTCGTCGTTCCGTCGAATGCGCGTGTGTCGCCCCACGCTTCGAGGTAGTGGGCTTCCGGGATGTGCCAGTGACAAAGCGCTGACGTCTCGTCGTCGTAGAGACCAAGGCGGATGCGCAGTGGAACCCGCGACAGCTGCGGGTTGCCTTCGATCTTCGTCGGACGGCCCATGTGACTCGTGACCAGCAGACCCTTGGCATATCCGCCAATGGACATGGCCGTCGCGAAGGACAGAGGCTGGCCGGGCACGAACTCTTCCGGTGCGTGCACGTAGGGCACGATCTGCTCGGTCGGCGTCCGCGAGCACGCGTTCAAGCCGGCGAGCGCGAGCGATGCGCCCATCAGCCGCAGCACATCCCGCCTGCGAATCGGGTCGAGCAGCGGGTTCGCGTCGCCGGGCACCTCGGACGCCAGACGGGCAACGGCAGCGTCCTGGTTCAGGTCCTCGACGCTGCGCCAGAGTTTGACGGTGACCGGTGTCGTCATCGGTGGCACGTGTAACAGTCGGTCAGGCGACGGATGTGATAGGCCTGCACGAGCTCGCGGCCGGCCTGAAGCTGATTCGACGGAGCCGTCCAGTCCATTCGAAACACCGCGTCGCGTGGTCTCACGTATCGCTCAGGCTCGCGGTGACACTCGAGACACCATTCCATGAGCAGCGTGTTCTCGCGCCACATGATCGGCATTTGATCGACCTGTCCGTGACACGTCGAGCAACCGATTCCTTTGGTCACGTGAATGCTGTGATCGAAGTACACGAAGTCGGGGAGGTCGTGCACTCGCGTCCAGCGCAATGGGGTGTTCGTGCGAAAGCTTGCCCGAACGGGCTCGAGCGTGGGACTCGAGGCTCAGATCTCCGAATGACAGCTCATGCAGGTGTCCGTCGGAGGGAGCCCTGCGAAGGAGGAGGTCTCGACCGACGTGTGGCAGTAGCGGCAGTCGATACCGATTCCCGCCACATGGTGCTTGTGGCTGAACGGAACTGGCTGGGTTCGGACGACGTTGACTTCGGTCAGGTAATCCGCGCGGAAGACGATGATCAACAGCAAGCGGAGCACGCCGACGATGACGACTGCGCCAAGGATCGTGACCTTGGCAATCATATTTGTGCTGCGATGAAAGACCTGTGGCATGCGCTGCGCGAGACGGCTGATGCGTCGCTGCGACTCAGCGCCAGTGCATACTATCGGCTAGCAGCGTGCGGATCGACCTCGTCGCAACGAGATCAGGTGAGTGAGAGACGGGAAGCAGCGGACGATGCAGGGTCAGTCGCGAACCGCTTTGTGGAGCGAATCAAATTACGACGCGACGCACGATCCACGTCGATCGCGATCGTGTCTGGTCTGACGCGACTCACGTCAACGAGCGAACTCCATCAAGGCGCGGCATCGTCCTCCGGAAACTGAAGTATCAGCCGCCGCGGCGAACTCCCTTTAGTAAAGATTCCGTGTGCGCGAACTGGCTGAACCTTTCACGTGAGCATTCGACAGGATGGACCGCGATATCTCCGCCGGCCGGCGTGTGATCCCGGTCAGCGCGCGTTCATGACCGCGAGACCGGTCGTCAGGTTCGCGCCTGCACCTGACATCTCGTCGAGCGCACGAGCGACGTCCCCCGGGTGCGCGTCGATGCCGGCGATCGCGTTCGTCAGCACGACGACCCGCAAACCGGCGATCAACCCGTCGAGTGTCGTCTGCTTCACGCAGTAGTCGGTCGCAAGCCCGGTCACGTACAACGTATCCACGTGTCGGCTACGGAGATCTTGCCCGAACGGCAGGCCGCCCTGCGTGTGGCCATCGAAGGCAGAGTATCCCGGCCGATTGGGGCTGTCGCCTTTGCTGATGACGATCGTGTTGGCGGGAAGCCTGAGGGCAGGGTGAAACTCCGCTCCCGGAGACTCTTCCACGCAGTGACGCGGCCACTCGCCGCCGTAGTCCTTGAAATGCGTCGTGACCGAAGGATGCCAATCGCGCGACGCATAAATCGGCATCCCGAGCGTCTCGGCCGCGGCGATATATCGGTTGATGGCAGGCAGAACACGTTCGCAACCCCGAGCCGGCAGCGCCCCACCGGCGCAGAAATCGCGCTGAACGTCGACCACGATCAGCGCGCGATGTTTACCAGGCACCGGGGAGGGGCTCATGACGTCAGTTCCTTGCAGTACGGCTCAGGAACTGGCCGAGTCGGGCTCGGCATTGGCCTTGCGACGTTCCCGATTGGGAGGCCAGTCATGCTTTACGCGTTTCCGTTTCAGCCACCCCCGCCGCCGCGACTGGGTCCGCAGTCGTCCGCGCTAATCGTCGTCGTCGCGATCTTGTTTCTGATCTCCGTGTTCGCCTTTTACTACTACACGAGATGATTCGCGGGCAACCACGTTGACGTTCACGCAGACCGCGCGGCGTTCGCGTGCATTCGCCTGATCGTACGCTCGCCAGAACCTCGTCGCGTCACAGTCTCACAGTCTCGGAAATCAACGGATCGTAACTCGATATACTGATGTCATGGCGGCGATTCATTGGCAGAGTGCCGCCGACGTTCTCGTCCTGGCAGTCGCAATCCACTTGCTGCTCAGGTGGAGTCGAGAGGCGCGAGCGCTTCGGCTCGCTCTGAGCATCCTCGCGCTTCGGGTTGCAGCGCTCGTGACCCGCGAGCTCAATCTGTTGATCACGAGTTGGGTGCTCGACGCCGCGACGATCGTGGCGCTGCTCGTCCTCGTCATCGCGTTTCAGCCTGAGTTGCGGCGCGCGGTGATGCGCATGGATCTCTTCGGGCGAGCGGCGCCCGAACGCCAGCTCCCGGTCTGGGCGGCAGTTGCGTCGGCAGCCGGCGCCCTCGCCGAGGCGCGATGCGGCGCGCTGATTGCGGTGGTGCAAGAGGACTCGATTGACGAACTGGTGACGGGTGGTGTCGTACTCGGTTCCCGCGTATCGCCCGAGCTCCTCCAGGCGATCTTTCAGAAGAGTTCGCCAATCCATGACGGGGCGGTCGTCATCGAAGGCGACCAGCTGGTACGCGCGCGCGTGTTTCTTCCGCTGACACAGCGGCCCGCACCCGAGCACTACGGCACACGGCATCGCTCCGCGCTCGGCCTCTCCGAGCGATCCGACGCGGTCGTCATCGTCGTGTCCGAAGAGCGCGGTGAAATCACGTTCATGCGCGAAGGACGGTCGTCGCTCGCGCCGAACCAGGATGCATTGCTCGCGATGTTGCGGACGGTCGTGCCGGCCGATTCCGATCGGTCTCGCCGATCGCGGCACGCGTCGAGACGCACGGAGCTCGGAATGGGGATCGCCGCGCTTGCGCTATCGGTCGGGATCTGGGGCGTCACGTTCCTGTTGCCTGGGCGATCGGTACGTGTGCAGACGGTGCCAATCGAGTTCAGCGATGTGCCGCCAGGCTTGACGATTGCCGGCCAGTCCGCGGACTCCGTCCGGGTGTGGGTCCGCGCGTCAGACTTCGTGTTCGATTCGCTCAATCTCGGGGCTCTCGTCGCACGCTGTGATCTCGCGAACGCGCGCGAAGGCGTCAACGTGGTGCGCCTCGACGCCTCGGCGGTCGATGTGCCGCCTGGCATCAGGCTCGAGGGATGGACACCCCACGAGTTACAGGTCCGCCTGGCGCGTCCTTCACGTACGCCGTAACGGCCCTAGCCTACAGCTCCGATGGCAATCAGCGGTGCCCTGCTACAAGTCCCCATGAGTACGCGAGCGCGGCGACCACAATCAGCACGACGATGAGCAGGGCCACACTACAGCCCGAGCCACGAGCCGCCTGGTCGGCGGCCGTTTCGATGTCCGCCGTGGGTTGCGGTTTCCACCGCGCATAGCGCAGGACGAGCAGGCCGATGACGGCCGCGACGGCGGCGTAGATCGCGATCCCGACAAAGGTTGGAACCATGCTGCTGTCCAGGGAAATGTTGCAAGACTTGCCGCGAGCGCAGGTTCGCGGCAGGAACGGTCACGGTGACGCGACGGTGTCTGGTTTGAAATCGGTCGGAGTCACGCGATGTGTCGACTCAACAAGGAAGTAAGGGAGGGGTGGGCGGAAAGCTCAGGATGCGTCATGTAACGATCCTGAACGGTCTAGCCGGCGACCGACCGGTGTCTTGTACCCGGTGATTCGCTCACGCGATTCTGCTGCAACTCGGCTATCAGAACCGCAGTCGGGACCGAGATGACCATCCCGACCAACCCCGCGATTTCATATCCGACGACCAGGGCCATCACCACGGTCACACCAGTCACGCCGACAGCGTGGGACATGATGCGCGGCTGCAGGATTGCGCTTTCGATGTTGTGGTAAACGAGATAGAAGACGACGACGCCCGCCAGCTTGCCGGGTGCTTCGATCGCTGCAATCAAACCTGCCACCATCAGCGTGAGAATCGGCCCCAGAAATGGAATGACGTTGATCAGTGCCGCGAACACAGCGACCGCTGCGAAGTACGGGAGACCGAGGATCCAGAAGGTCAGGAACGCCGATCCGCCGTGGGTCAACATCAACAGACCCTGACCGCTGACCCATCGCTGCATGCGCCGCGCCCCGTTCGAGAAACCGTGCCGCGCGGCACTGCGATACCCGGACGGCAGCAACGACAGCGTCCAATCGAAGACGCCGCGTCCGTCCACCAACAGGTACACGGCAATCAGAAGCGTCGTCAGGATGTCGATCAGGCTGGTGCCGATGGTCAGGACCGGCGAACCTCCGGTGACTTGACGCGCCCAACGCTTCACGGTCTCGCCTGTGACGGTGTCTCCGAACGGAAGGTGCTGATGGACCCACTCGATCGCGCCTCTGGAGAGCGTGGGCCATTCGCGTTCGAGATGTGCTGCGTCGCCGGCGATGGGTGGAACGATCAGCAGCACGATCAGGACGACTGCCGCGAGTACCAGCACCGCGACGATCGCGACGCTGAGGCCGCGCCCGGGACGCCAGCGACCGATATGAATCGATCCGACGAGGCGCGTGGGCGGATCGAACATGATGGCGAGGACGATTGCGACGTAGAAGAGCAGCCAGGCGTGGCGGAGGACGTACAGCGCATACACGATGACGGCGCTCAACACCAGCGCGACCGTGAGATCGCCGATTGATCGCTGCGTCATGCCTCTCGTGAAAGCACGGTTCGGTCCACGGACTCTGCAGACGGCGATGCGGCGGGGCCACTTCCGTCTCGTCCGTGGTCGTGGCGCAGTCAGCTGATCGTCGGGTCGACACGGGACGAAGGACACGTGCCCGGCCGCGAATCAGCTGGTACGTGGCGTTTTTATTGCGCGAACGGGATTCTCGTGGCAGCTCATCGAGCCGCACCGAGGCTGTCGTCATCGATCAGGATGCTGGCGCGGTTCGACGCTCGACCGGTGCGCGGCGTGGAGTGATGGACGTCACGCCAGCAGTTCGCCGCGAAGCACGGTGACCGCGCGGCCGGAGAGGCGAACACGGTCTCCGTCGAGTGCGACGTGCAGCTCGCCACGGCGCGCCGACAGTTGATGGGCG
The DNA here is from genome assembly GCA_035259385.1 of Vicinamibacterales bacterium. Classification (GTDB taxonomy): domain Bacteria; phylum Acidobacteriota; class Vicinamibacteria; order Vicinamibacterales; family CAVVIG01; genus QHWK01. The sequence goes on from DATFWL010000271.1 coordinate 5,528, forward strand.
ACGAACGCGCGTTTGCCGGTGCGCGCCGCCCAGAACGGACCAAGGCAGCAATGCGTCGATCCGGTCGCCGGATCCTCGTCGATCCCGAAGGCCGGCGCGAAATAGCGTGAGACGAAGTCGACGCCCGGTGCGCTGGCGCGGCTGGTGACGATCGCACCCCGCGCGTCGATCGTCGCGAGGCGTCGGAAGTCGGGGCGGACCGCCGCGACTGTCGACTCGTCGTCGACTTCGACCAGGAAGTCGAAGCAGCTCCTGCCGACGTAGCGCGCCGTCACACCGAGCGCCTCGAGCAGTCCCGGCGGCGCGCTCACCGGCTCGTCCGGCGTTGCCGGAAAGTCGAGTTCGATCCAGTCGTCGCGCCGCGTCGCGGTCAACACGCCGCTGCGCGTGTGGAACCGCAGCGTCGCGGCGGCGAGCCGCTGGCTTTCCCACAACACGTGCGCGCTCGCCAGCGTCGCGTGGCCGCACAGATCCACTTCGACGGTCGGCGTGAACCAGCGCAGATCGAATTCATCGTCCGTCCGGGCACGCAGGAACGCCGTTTCGGCGACGTTCATTTCGCGCGCGACCAGTTGCATCCATGCGGCATCACGGGACCGCTCGAGCACGCAGACGCCCGCGGGATTTCCCGCGAACGCCGTCGAGGTGAAGGAATCGACTTGCATGATGGGCGTCGGCACGTCTCCCATCGTCGATCAGGTACCACGACGGTATCAGTCCAATCCGCCGATGGACCGCAGGCAGGCTACACTCTGCGCCCGGCGACCTTCCATTGCAGGAGGTGAACGCGGAGAACAACGACAAGGTGCGATTCACGCCGTCAAACGGTAGCGCGAACCGTCCTGCCTTCCTGCCGTTCATCCCTGCCCGGCTGCCGTTCTGCCTCCTGCCTTCCTGCATCGCCAGAATCTGTCGTCACGGGACGCTTCGGCCGTTCGTCGACGTGCAGCTGGAAGATGTCCGGCCGCGCGTAGTGGCCGACGACATCGAGGTCGTACTTGCCGCGGACGATCTGTGCGCGGTCGATCTCCGCGACGAGAATGGCTTCACCCTCAGTGTTCGGCCCCGCCAGGAAGTTGCCGAACGGATCGACGATGCAGCTGCCGCCGCGGCAGATCACGGCCTCCGGGTCCTCGCCGAACGGTGTGCGGTAGTTCGACGGAAAGTCCCGCCTCAGGTTGAACTGGTTACACGACAGGACGAAGCAGCGCCCCTCGACCGCGATGTGTCGCATCGATGCGATCCACGAGTCGCGTGCGTCCGCCGTCGGGGCGCAATAGATCTCGATGCCCTTCGCGTACATCGACGCGCGCATCAGCGGCAGATAGTTCTCCCAGCAAATCACGGCGCCGAGCTTTCCATACGGCGTGTCGTACACCGGCATCGTCGATCCGTCCCCGAAGCCCCACACGAGGCGTTCGGACGCCGTCGGCATCACCTTGCGGTGCTTGCCGAGATAGCGCCCGTCGGGCGCGAAGAACAGGACGCAGCAGTAGAGCGTGCCGCCGTCCCGTTCGATCACGCCAGAGACGAGGTAGATGTCGTTCGCGCGCGCGCTGCGCGCCAGCCGATCGACGGCAGGTCCGGGAACGTCGACGCTGCTCTCCCAGTAGCGGCGGAAATCCTCGCGCCCTTCGTCGGTGCGGCCGCCGACATACGCGCCGAAGTCGAGCCCGCGCGGGTACGCCGACACGAATGCCTCGGGGAACAGCACCACGCGCGCCCCCTGCCGTGCGGCCTCGCCGGCGAGCGCGTGGAGCTTGTCGAGCGTCCGCTCGCGATCGAAGACGACCGGCGACGCCTGCACCACCGCCACCTTGACACGTTGTTCCATCGAAAGCTCTCCGGCGACGCTCAGAACGGTCGCTCCTGGTAGACGATTTTTCCGCGGACGAGGGTCATCTCGCACCGCAGATCCTTCAGCTCGGACGTCGGAACGCTGTACATGTTCCGGTCCCAGATCGCGATGTCGGCGTCCTTGCCGGCCTCGATGGTTCCGACGCGGTCGTCGAGAAACAGCTGGTGCGCCGCCCACGTCGTGTAGGACCGCAGCGCGGTCTTGACGTCCACCGACTCCGCCGTCCCGAACGGCGTCGCCCCGTAGGTGGCGTTCAGCGTCTGGCGCGCGACCGATGCCCACAGGCCGTAGCGCGCGGGAAACGGCGTGACGCTGTAGTCGGATCCGCCGGCCCAGCGGATCCCCTTCGTCAGGTAGCTGCGGAAGGGATTCAGACGCGGCGCTCGCTGGGGACCGAGGTTGCCGGCGTAGTTGTCGCCGAGCCACCATGCGAACGGCGCCTGCGACTCCGGATAGCCGGCGTCGAAAGACTTCTGCAGCCGCGCCATCACCTCGATCGCGTGATCGGTCGGTGTGTTGTCGTGAATGATCGCGTGGCGCAGGCCGCGCGTCGGCTTCGCCGCCAGCATCGCGTCGTAGCTGTCCACCACCCAGTCGATCGCACGATCGCCGATCGCGTGGGTCGCGACGTGCACGCCGACCTGGTGCAGGGCGCTGACGATGGCGCGATACGCCTCGGGCGCCATCGCCGGGTACCCGGCGTTGCCGGCATCGACGCCCTTGTAGCCCCGGTTCCAGTCGTTGTACATCCACGCCGTGCGTGCGCCGCCGCTGCCGTCCATGAACATCTTCACGCCGCCGGACATCAGCATCCCGTCGCCGGGTCCGGCGGTCGGCTTCGGGTGTGCGTTGACGCGCGCCAGTACCGCCGCGCTGTCCTCGATCCGACGCGCACCGCTCCACAGCGCGAAGATGCGAACCGTCAGCCGTCCTTCCTTCAACAGCGCCTCGTAGATGTCCCATTTCGCCTGGCCGATGCCGGGATCCTTCGCGCCGGTCATGCCTTCCTTGTTGAAGTCTTCGATCAGGCGGACGATGCCCGCACGCTGCTGCTCGGGCGTGAGCGGGGGAACGTTGCGCGACACCAGCCCCATCGCCGCTTCCTTCATCACGCCGGTCGGTCGGCCTTCCGCATCGCGATCGATGGTGCCCGCCGGCGGATCGTTCGTCTCGTTCCTGACCTCCGACAGGCGCAGCGCATAGCTGTTGGCGACGCCGTAGTGCCCGGTGGTCTGCATCAGCCACACCGGATTGTCCGGCGCGACGGCGTCGAGATCGGCGGCGGTGACGTAGCGGCGCTCGGCGAGCTTGCCCTCGTCCCAGCCGCTGCCGCGAATCCATTCGCCCGGCTTGCTCTTCGCGACCCGATCGCGGACCCGCGCCAGCACGTCGTCGATCGTTTTCACGGCGGCGTCGCTGAGGTCGACGTTGAACAACGCCTCTGCCTCGGAGAAGTGCACGTGGGTGTCGATGAGGCCAGGCGTCGCCGTTCGCCCGCGCAGGTCGACGACGCGCGTGGTGCTGCCCGCGCGCGCGCGGATCCGCTCGTTCGATCCGACGTCGACGATACGGCCGCCCGCAATCGCAATCGCCTGCGCCACCGAGTCGGAGGCGTCGACCGTGAGCACCGTGCCATTGACGAGAATGGTGTCGGCCGGCGCCTGCGGTTGTGCGGCGACCTGCGACCACCGGGCGACCGCACTCATCGATGCGAGGAGCGCCATTCCGAGTCCGAACGCCAGCCGCATGCCTGCCTCCCGGCGCCGATGATACGCTCATCGTCATGCTGACGCTCGTTCTCTCGATCCTGCTGCACGCCGTTAGCGCCGCGGTGCCCGCGGTGGCAGACGGGGAGTGCGTGATCGTCGTGCCGCTCGACGGGTCGTCTGAGACCGTCGCGGGCGGCGCCGAATGCGATCGCCGGACGCTGCCAGCCTCCACGTTCAAGATTCCGCATGCGCTCATCGCCCTCGACACCGGCGTCGTCACCGGGGGCACGGTGATGAAGTGGGACCACGAGAAGAAGGACTTTCCCGCATGGGAGCGTGATCAGACGCTCGATTCAGCGATCAAGTCTTCGGTCGTCTGGTTCTTTCAGCGGGCGGCTCGATCGATCGGACGCGAACGCGAGCTCGAACACCTGCGCGCGTTCCACTACGGATCGCAGACCTTGTCGCGAGACGTGGACCAGTTCTGGCTGAACGGCGACCTGACGATTTCCCCGCGAGAGCAGGTCGAGTTCCTGAGGCGGATGTACCGGCACGAACTGCCGATCGCGCCCGCGCACGTGGACACGGTGATCGCTGCGATGACGATGCCACCCGGCAAGCTGGTGAATGCCGCCGGCGTCCACGAGTTCCCGATCCGCTGGCCCAATCCGGTCGTGCGGGCGAAGACCGGCAACGGGAGCGTGAACGGCGAGCGCGCGAGCTGGGTGATCGGCGAAATCGAGAGCGAGGGACGCCGGTTCGTGTTTGCCGGCCGCGTTCGATCCTCGACACGCACGCTTGGGACGACGGCCGGCGCCGACCTTGCCGTGCGTGTGCTCAACGAGGTCGTGCCGCGGCGCGCAGCGGACGATCGGAACAACCCTCCGATCCGATAGCCGGCGAGCGCACCGCAGGGGGCGCGGCGCCAAGCGTTCAGTGAAGCTCGGCGGACGGAGCAGACGGCTGGCGGCCGAAGGCCTCGAGCAACACCGGCAGCAGCGTGTGCATCGGACCGAGCGCCGGCCGCGCCGGCATCAGGCCAGGATGGAAGCCGCGCGCCAGCAGACGATCGAGGATCGCCTGGCGGCTGGCGACCACGTGCACCGGCACACTCCACGACGCGCCTTCGCCGCTGACCGCCGCGGCCGGCTGATGATCGCCGATCACCACCGCGACGAGATCGCGTCCCCGATGCTTGCGCAGGTACCCGCCGAGCGTCGCGTAGGTGTATGAAACCGCGTCCACGTAACCCGGCGCAAAACGGGTCCAGTCCGGCTGCTTCGCGTAGGCGCGCACGATCGACGGGCCGTCGTAGGGATGCGCGTCGAAGATCCGTCCCCACTCCGGCTGATACGGCGGCGTCGGGCTGAACGGGAAGTGCGTGCTGATCGTCGGGTAGAAGACGAACAGGGGCGCGCGCGACCCGCGGTCCGCTTCGAGCGCGTCGAATTTCGCCAGCGTGAACTGATCGGGGATTGCGAACCATCCGAACTCGGGTCCGCGGTAGTCGAGCCGGGCGGCGCCAATCGTCCCGTCGAATCCATAGAACGCGCCTTCCGGCCAGCGCTGCCGCAGCCCGGGCATCAGCGCGATCGTGCGATACCCGTTGCGCGAAAACGTCGTGACGATCGTCTCGCGCTTCTCGGTCATCAGCCGCGCGTTGGTTCCGGGATCGCGGACCTCGATGCCTGACATCAGGCTGATGTGCGCCAGCCAGGACGATCCGCCGAACGTCGGTGAATCGACGAATGCGGAAACCGCGCTCCGGCCGGTGTCGCGAACCGCGGCGTCGAGTTGCGTGCGCGGCGCCGTCAGCGCCGGCGCGATGTCGGCCCGCTCGTAGGCGACCGCGCCGTACGCTTCGACGAAGATCAGGAACACGTCGGCGCCGCGGGCGAGCGACAGGTCCGCGTCCAACGACGGACTCGGCGGGAGAGTCATCGACGCGCCCATGGCGCCGGCGACCAGGCCGACCTGCCGCGCGTAGGTCGCCGTCACCGGCGTCGCGAATTCGGGGCGCGCCGGCACCGCCTCGCTCATGCGCTGCGCCGCGAAGAACAGCGCGATCGCGGCCGCGACGCCGGCGATCGCGGCCCGGACGCGGGGCTCGTCGATCGCCGTGACAACACGGGAGAATGCCCACCTGAACACGACATACAGCAGCAGCAGCACGGCGGCGGCCGCCGTGACGCTCGCGGCGATCAGCCACGGCGGCGCTGCCGCCGCAACCATCGCGGCGACGTCCGGCATGTAGCGGAGGTCCCAGTACAGGTTGATGTCGCGGCCGTAGAGCGCCGGCGTCGTCACGTCGGCGTAGTGGCCGATCGCGAACGCGATCCAGAGGACCGTTGCCAGGCGCAGCGCCGCGAGCGGCACTGCGCCGCGCAGCTGCCGCACGAGCACGAGCAGCAGCAGTGCCGCCGCGACCTCGATCGAGAGCTCGCCGCTCCACGCAATCGCCGGCGTCGGCCAGATGTTGTGAAACGAGAGCGATGCGTTCAGCAGCGCCAGCGCAGCAATGAGCGCAACGGGCGCTACGCGGCGCGGCGCCAGAGCCACAGGATGTCGATCAGGAACGAGGACACGAGCGCGGCGAGGGCCGCCGCGGCGATGGCCGTGCTGACGGGCGGCACGATGACCGGGACGAGCGCGAGCGTGAGCGCGGCGACCTGAATGACGCAGACCGCCTGCCGTCGCCGGCTCGGAGGCAACGGCGCGCGCAGCCAGGTCCACCCGGCGCCCGCGGCCACGAACGCATAGCGCATCGCGCCGGATGCGATCACCCACACACCGGCCTTCTCGAAACGCCACGCGAGGATCGAGAGCGTGAGGATCAGCAGCGCGTCGACCTCCATGTCGAACCGGGCGCCGTACGCGCTGGCGATCCGATGGCGCCGCGCCAGCCAGCCATCCACGCCGTCGAGCATGGTCACGACGACGCTGGCGGCCGCAGCGGTCGCGGCGAGCACCGGCGCTCGCAGTTCGCCGACGAGCCCGACGATCAGCGCAACCCCCAGCGCGCGAGCCGTCGTCACCTGGTTCGCCGGACCGAAGCGCGCGAAGGGATGGTGCTCGTGCAGGAAGCCGAGCGCGACGAGCATCGCCAGCGCGAACGCCGCCGGTGCCTTCACGGCATAGAGGTCGCTCAGCGGCAGACCCGTGCGCGCCGCCGCCGCGAGCGACACGACCGCAAACAGTCCGACGAGCTGAGTAGAGACGGCGCTCGCGCGCAGAGGCGCGTCGGGCAGCCGCCAGGCCGCGGTACTCACCGTGTGGGTCCGTCCATTATATTTGTCAGTCGCATGAGTGGCGAGCAGGCGCGCGCGTTCTGGGTGGCCGCACCCGGTCGAGGCGAGATCCGTGTCGAGCCGCTTCGTGATCCAGCCGCGGACGAGGTCGCGGTGCGCGCGCTCTTCAGCGGGATCAGCCGCGGCACCGAAGCGCTGGTGTTCCAGGGTCGCGTGCCGGCGTCGGAGCGCGATCGGATGGCGGCACCCTTTCAAGCCGGAACGTTTCCCGCGCCGGTCAAGTACGGGTACGCCAGCGTCGGCACGATCGAGCGCGGCCCGGCAGCGCTGACCGGCCGACGCGCCTTCGTACTCTATCCGCATCAGACGTCCTACGTCGTACCGGCAGGCGCGGTTCACCTGCTTCCTGACGGCGTCCCGCCGGCGCGGGCGGTGCTGGCGGCAAACCTCGAGACCGCGATCAATGGTGTGTGGGACGCAGGCGTCCAGGTCGGCGACCGCGTGACGATCGTCGGCGCCGGCACCGTCGGGAGCCTGGCTGCGTACATCGCCGGACGGGTTCCGCAGTGCGACGTCGAGCTGGTCGATGTGACCGCCTCACGTGCCGCGGTGGCGGACGCGTTCGGCGTCCGCTTCGCGACGCCGGCGGCTGCGCGCGGCGATCGCGACGTCGTCATTCACGCGAGCGGCTCGCCGTCCGGGCTCGAGCGCGCGCTGGCGATCGCGGGCTTCGAAGCGACGATCGTCGAGATGAGCTGGTATGGCGATCGCGCCGTCGGCATTCCGCTCGGCGAGGCGTTTCACGCGCGCAGGCTGACGATCAAGTCGTCGCAGGTCGGCAGCGTGGCAGCGTCGCAGCGCGCACGATGGGATCCGCCCCGCCGCATGCAGCTCGCGCTGGCGATGCTCGACGATCCCGCGCTCGACGTCCTCATCACCGGCGAGAGCCGGTTCGAGGATCTGCCGGAGGTGATGGCGCGGCTCGCGTCGGCGCCGGACGACACGATCTTTCATCGCGTGAGGTACTCGTAGCGTGTACACGGTCTCGGTGCGCGATCACTTCATGATCGCGCACAGCTTCACCGGCGACCTGTTCGGACCTGCACAGCGCCTGCACGGTGCGACCTTCGTCGTCGATCTCGAGTTCAGGCGCGACCAGCTCGATCGGGACGGCGTTGTCGTCGACATCGGACGGGCGACCGAAGTTCTGCGCGCGACGCTCGGCGAGCTGAATTTCCGCAATCTGGACGAAGTCGCCGAGTTCAAGGGGCGCAACACCACCACGGAGTTTCTCGCGCGCGTAATCTTCGATCGCATCGCCGCGGCAATCGCCCGTGGCGACCTTGGAGATGGCGCCCGAGGGGTGCAGAGCCTCCGCGTCACCCTGCACGAGTCTCACGTCGCCAGCGCCTCCTATGACGGGGGGGTCGGAAATCGTTTGTGATTTCGTGTGGGCTCCCGATATCGTCTGGCGAGTAACAGACCACTCCGTCACTCGGCTCGCGGCGCGGCCGCAGCTGAAAAACGATTCCCGACCCCCTGTGGAAATCGGCGGTGACGTGAAAACGATTCCCGACCCCCTGTGGATACTGGTTCCCGGCGACCTGGCGACGCGGACCGGGGGCTACGCCTACGATCGGCGCGTCGTCGCCGGCTTGCGCGAGCGCGGGTGGCACGTTCAGCTCGTCCGCCTCGACGACAGCTTTCCAGTCCCGACTGCCGCTGCGCGACACGAGGCGGCGGACGCGCTGGCCATGGTGCCGGACCGCGGACTCGTGCTCGTCGACGGCCTCGCGTTCGGCGCGCTGCCGGACGAGGCGCTTGCACACGCCGCGCGGCTCGCTCTGGTGGCGCTGGTGCATCATCCGCTCGCGCTCGAAACCGGACTCGATCCGCGGCACACCGAGGCGCTTCACGCCAGCGAACGTCGCGCGCTGAGCGCAGCCCGCCATGTGGTGGTGACGAGCCGCGGCACAGCGGCGACGCTCGCGAGGTACGACGTCACGGCCGATCGCATCACGGTTGTCGAGCCGGGCACCGATCCCGCGCCTCTTGCACAGCTGCATCGAACCCACGCGGCAAGGGCGGACACCGAGCAGCCAACGGCCGTCGCGGTAACCCTTCTTTGCGTGGGGACGTTGACGCCGCGCAAAGGCTACGAGCTGCTGCTGGACGCGCTCGCAGCCGTTCCGCGCGACACCTGGCGGCTGCGGTGCGCCGGCAGCACCGATCGCGACCCGGCGACGACGGCACGCGTGCGCGAGCGCCTGCACGACCGGCGCCTCGCCGGCCGCGTCGAGCTCATCGGCGACATGGACACGAGCCAGCTCGCCGTCGAATACGATCGCGCCGACGTCTTCGTGCTCGCGACGCTCCATGAGGGATACGGAATGGTGGTCGCCGAAGCGCTTGCGCGCGGCCTGCCGATCGTCAGCACCGCCACCGGCGCGATTCCGGATCTCGTCGGCGCCGACGCCGGCATCGTCGTGGCGCCGGGTGATGTCGGGGCGCTCGCCAATGCGCTGGCGCGCGTGATCTCGGATGCGCCGCTCCGCGCGCGTCTCGCCGCAGCGGCGCGCCGGGTTCGCGATCGGCTGCCGACGTGGACCGATACCGTCGCCAACATGGCGCGCGTGTTGACGCAGGTCAGAGATGCCGTGAATGAGTGAGTTCAGCGCCGAGTGGCTCACGCTGCGCGAGCCGGCCGATCATCGGGCTCGTTCGCTGCAGTTGACGCGCCAGATCTCCGGTCGGGTCATCGACCGGTCGCCGGTGCGCGTCCTCGATCTCGCCTGCGGAACCGGATCGAACCTGCGGTACCTCGCGCGCCACCTTCCACCGATTCAACACTGGCGCATGGTCGATCGCGATCCCCTGCTGCTGGCGCGGATTCGGAAGCCGATGTCCTGGGGCATCGTCGCCAGCGTTCACGTGCATCGGCGTGATCTCGCGAACCTCGACGGGAGTGTCGAGCTCTTCGAGCGGACGTCGCTTGTGACTGCCTCGGCGCTGCTGGATCTCGTGTCGCGCCGCTGGCTCGATGCACTCGCCGATCGCTGTCGAATGGCCGGCGCGGCGGCGCTCTTCGTGCTCAGCTACGACGGCCGGATCCTTTGCACACCGCAGGACAGCGACGACGAGACGGTGCGAACGCTCGTCAATCAGCACCAGCGAACCGACAAGGGGTTCGGCATCGCGCTCGGTCCGGAAGCGGCCGACCAGGCGGCGCAGTGCTTCGCCGCGCGCGATTTTGTCGTCGTCCGCGAGCGCAGCGACTGGACGCTCGGGAACACCGAGAGCGATCTTCAGCGCCAGCTGATCGAGGGGTGGGCGGTCGCCGCGGCGGAGATCGCGCCGGCGCAGGCGCCTGCGATTGACGCCTGGCGAACGCGCCGGCTCGAGCACGTTTCGGCCGGCCGCTCGGCGCTCGTCGTCGGCCACGAAGATCTCGCGGCGTGGATCAGATGACGCGGACGATCGGCGCGTCTGCCTCGCCTTGTTCGCCCGCGTCCGATCGCAGGTCGCAGTCGAACAGCACGTCGGCGCCCATCCGGTAGACGCGGTATCGCGGACGATGACAATCGCTCAGCGCCAGCCGCGGCGCCAATCGAATCGCCGGACGTCCGTCGCCAATCAGCAGCGGCGCGATGGCGATCTGGAGGCGATCGAGCGCGTTCGCTTCCAGGAACATCGACACCGTGACGCCGCCGCCTTCGACGAAGATCCGATGGCAGCCGCGCGCGCGCAGCACCTTGAGCACCGCTGAGACGTCGAGCCGATCGCCTTCGTCGTCCACGGCGACGACGGCCGCCCGGCCGACGTGCGTATCGCCTTCGCGAACCACCGACTTGCCGCAGACATAGAGCGTGTTCGCCGCGGCGTCGTTGAACACGCGATAGTGATCGGCGAGGCGGCGTGAAGGATCGAGCACCACGCGCACCGGACTCGGCCCGCGGACGTGCCGCGTCGTCAACTGCGGATCGTCGGCGGCCACCGTTCCCGCGCCGACGACCACCGCATCGCACAGCGCGCGCAGGCGGTGCAGGTGGCGGATGTTCTCCTCGCCAGTGACGTACTGCGATTCGCCGGCATGCGTGGCGATGAAGCCGTCGAGGCTCTGTCCGAGGTGGCCGACCGTGATCGGATGCTGCTGGGTGGCGCTGCAGATCGGCAGATAGAGGTCGATGAGCGTCTGCCGCGGGTCGCTCGGCGGCAAGACGACCGACCAGCCTCGCGCCGGCTCCCAGCGCAGGACGGCGTCGGGCGAATCGTCAGCGACCGGACGCAGCTCGCCGGCGCCCGTCGCAGCATACGTCGCCGCCTCCGACGCGTCCGACACGCAGTCGGCTTCCGCTGCGGCGGCGAGGACGATGTGCCATGCCTGGTCTGCTGCTGTTGTCACGACCGCGAGTCGCTCCCCGGGTGAACGCGGCATCGGTTGCGCGCTCAAAAATTCCACGATCGTATTACAGTTGCATGTCATGAACCCGCATTGGCAACGCGCCATCATCCAGGTGGCCGCTGCGTACCTTCGCGAGGTCGTCGCGAAGTCGCCGGCGGACATCCGTGCGAAGGTTGCCTACGAGGGTCTGCTCGACGTGCTCGAACCTTCGCGCCGAACAGCACGTTTGCAGGGAGATCGCGCGCCGTTCCCGGTGTCGCCGCCGGTGCGGGTACCGACCGCGCGAGAGCGGCGCGCGAAGCACGACCGGCGAGTCGCCGAACGGCGCAGAGGGGATCTCGGAAGCCCGACTGGTGTCGAACGCAGGATGGGGGAGCGGCGGAGCGGACGTGATCGGCGCAGGAACCCGCGCCGCTGAGCTATGCGGACATGACATCTCCGCGCAGGCGCATCAGCGCCCGAATCTGCAGATACAGGACTTCGGGTGCGCACGGCTTCGCCAAGTAGGCGTCGCAGCCGACCGCGAACGCCTCGTCGCGCGCATCAGTTACGGCTGAGACGACGACCACCGGAATGTGCGACGTCAGGCTCGACTCCCGCACAAGCTTGAGCACCGTCCAGCCATCGACCTTCGGCATGGCCAGATCGAGCACGAGGATATCGGGCGTCAATTCGGTCGTCTTGTCGAGGCCGGTCCGGCCATCGGAAGCGGTGAAGACGGTCCATCCTTTGGTTCGGAGATACTCCGAGTAGATTCGCCGCGCGTCGAGATCGTCCTCGATCACGAGCACGGCCAGCGCATCACGGTTGCCGCGGCGTTTGACCTGCATCATTGTGGAGAAGGTTACCTACTTGGGCGTTCGGTGACGAACGATTGCAACGTTATTGCCACACCCGATTAGAGTTACGAGTCGGGTGTCGATCGCCCGCCGATCCCGCTACAATGCGTCGTTCGGTCTTCAGAAGGAGTTGGTTCCATGCTTCGCGTCCCGACGAAATCCGGCGCAATCTTGAGCGCTCTTGCGTGTAGCGCGGTGCTGTTCGTCTCAGCTCGAGCCCAACAGCCAACGGCACCGGCGCAGCCGTCTGCCGACCAGCCGGCGGGCCGCGGTGGGCAACGCGGGGAACGAGGTGGGCAACCGGCAGGTCAGCCTGGCGCACAACCGGCGCCGCCGGCCAAGCCGCTGATCCCGGTCGCGACCAACACTGTCAATACAAACCCTGATGCGTATTATGGCCAGGGAGTGACGATCACAGCGGCTGTTGATCAGGTGCTCTCGAAGTCGGCGTTCGCGGTCGATCAGCGCCGCGTTGCCGGCGCGCCCGCCCCGAGCAAGCCGACTGACGTGCTGGTGATCGTCCCGAACCTACAGTCGCCGGTCGAGCCGAAGAGCTACGTCACGGTGATGGGCGACCTCATCAAGTTCGATCCGGCTGAAGTCGCGAAGAAAGCGAAGGACTACAAACTCGATTTGCCCGCCGACGTGGTGACGAAGTACAGCGGCCGACCGGCACTGATCGCAAACTCGGTGATCACGGACAAGTTCGTCGATCTCGCGAAGCGGCTGCCGCCGCCGATGACGGCGGACGAGGAAACGCTCAGCAAGGTGATGAAGCAGTTGCCGCCCGCGCTCGCCGCGCTGCGCACGGCGGTGGACGGATCGAAGGCCGAAGACGCCGCCAAGCAGGCGGCCGTGCTCAAACAGGGTTTTGCCGACACCGAAGCGTTCTGGAAGCCGAAGAAGGCCGACGCCGCGCAGTGGGCGCACGACGCGCGTGTGAAGGTCGAAGGAATCCAGGCCGCGATCACCGCGGGCAAGTGGGAAGAGGCGAAGACCGCCGTTCCCGCTGTGCAGCAGGTCTGCGGCACCTGTCACAACACCTACCGTGAGCGGTTTGATGACGGGTCCTACAGAATAAAGACAGGCGGACCCGGGCAGATTAAGAATTGAGAATTAAGAAGTAAGAATTCGTCGTCACGATGCGACGCCCGCAGCGTGAGGGGGCGTGACACGAATTCTTAATTCTTACTTCCTAATTCTTAATTGCTGTGCGCCCCCTCGCTCGGCGCGCCGAACCCGCACCACGTCCATACGTGCGGCACCACTCCTCTTCACTTGACAGCCTAGTGGAACGTGTGCGACCGTCTGCGGCGTGAGCCTGAGACGCCTGGTGCTGCGTATCGCGCAGGCGCTGCGGCCAGGACGCGCCGACGAGGAGGCTGCGCGCGAAATCGCGGCGCATCTGGCGCTGCTCGAGGCCGAGTACGCGCGCCGGGGCCTCTCCTCTGACGCCGCGCGGACTGCCGCGCACCGCGCCTTTGGCAGCGCGGCGCTCGCCGCGGACGCGCACCGCGACGCGCGGTCGCTCCTCTGGCTCGACGACGGGCGGCGCGACGTCGCCTACGCCCTTCGTACGATCCGCCGCGAACCCGGCTTCGCGCTCGTCGTCGTCGTGACGCTCGCGCTGGGCATCGGCGCCAACACCGCCATCTTCAGCGTCGTGCACAGCGTCCTGATCAAACCGCTGCCGTACAGGGACTCGGCGCGACTGGTCCGCGTGTGGGAAAACGTGCCGGGCAGCGAAATCGGCGACGGCAAGGGGCCCGATCGGCGCTACGCCGCCATGGACGTCGCCGACCTGCTCGCGGTCCCTCCGCTCGCGCGGACGATCGCGGGGATCGCGGCGTTCGGCCGCGTGCGGCTGACGACAACGATCGACGGCGATGCGACGCGGATGGACGGCTTCCGCGTGTCTGCCGACTTCTTTCCGCTGCTCGGCGTGGCGCCGCTGATCGGACGAACGATCGCTGCCGCCGACGCGACGCCCGGGCGCGATCGCGTGCTCGTGCTTGGTTACGTGGCGTGGCAGCGCTTCGGCGCCGACCCGCGCGTCGTCGGGCGGACGGTGACGTTCACCGGTGATCCGGCGAGCCCCTTCGCCGCCGGCGTCGCGCTCGGCACGCCCTATGTCGTCGTCGGCGTGATGCCCAACGGGTTCCGTTTTCCGTACGACACCGCGCAGTTCTGGGTGCCGCGCGTGCTGGCGCCGCCGGCGAACGGACGGCCATCGCGCGTCGAGACGATCGCGCGCCTGGCCGACGGTGCGCCGCCGGCCGCCGCCGCGGCGGAGCTCGACGCGATCCGTCGTGACGTGCGTGGCAGCGACAGCCCGGGGCGCGGTGCCGGCGCCAGCCGGCCGCGATACGAACTGATCGCGTTGCACGACGAGCTGACCGGACCGGTCAGGCCGGCGCTCGTCGTGTTGACTGCTGCCGTCGCGCTGGTGCTGCTGATCGCGTGCGTCAACGTCGCCAACCTGCTGCTCGCGCGAACCGCGTCACGGCAGCGTGAAATCGCGGTACGCGCAGCGATCGGCGCGGCGCCGTCGCGGCTGCTGCGGCAGCTGCTCGCCGAGAGCCTGCTGCTCGCGGCGGTGGGCGGTGCGTCCGGGACAGCGCTGGCGTTCGGTGGAGTGCGTCTGTTTCGCCTCCTTGGCACGACGCTCGATCGGTCGGATCTCGGATCCGCATCCGTGTTTCCGCGGCTCGCCGAGGTGTCGGTCGATTCTGCGGCGCTGGCGTTCGCGGCCGCCGTGTCGCTTGCGACCGGCGTCGTCTTCGGGCTGGCGCCGGCGCTGCGGCACGCGCTCCCGCGGCCGACCGCGACCCTACGCGAGGCGTCGGTCCCGTCGCCCGGCGGAGGGCGGCATGGACTCGTGCTCGTCGAGATCGCGCTCGCGACCGTGCTGCTGGTCGCAGCGGGACTGCTGATGAACAGCTTCGTCAGGCTGGCCACGGTCGATCCTGGATTCGAGGCGGCGCACCTCATCACATTTCAGCTTGGCCAGTCGGCCAGCCTCCGACCCGAGGAGCAGCGCAGCTTCGCCGAGGAGTTCGTCACGCGTCTGGCCGCGCTCCCCGATGTCCAGTCGGTCGCCTACGCGCGGCAGCTGCCGCTGGTGCAGCTGCAGGATATCGTTCGCCTGACGATCCTGCGCGGCGGCGTGGAGCAGACGCTGACCGAAGCGCCCGACATCCGCTTCGTCAGCCGCGACTACCTGAAGACGATGGACATTGGCCTGGTGAGGGGACGCGCGTTCGAGGAGCAGGACGGCGCAGGGCGGCCGGCTGTCGTGATCGTCAACGAGGCGCTCGCGCGCAACGTGTTCGCCGGCGAGAACCCGATCGGCCAGACGATGCTGTTCGGTCCCCCCGATCATCGGATGCCGCTCGAGGTCATCGGTGTGGCCCGCAACGTACGCCAGTTCGGCCTCGATCGCGCGGCCGAGCCGCAGTACTTCATGGACATCCGCCAGGTGCCGACCGATCCGGCATTCCGCGCGCCGCCGCTCTTCCCGGTCGGTGTGTACTACACGCTGCGCACGGCGGCGGATGCTGGCGCCGTCCTCGCCGCCGTGCGCGCCGTGGCGCGGCAGTTCGATGCCCACGCCGCGCTGATCGACGTCGCGACGATGGAGCAGATCGTGGCGAATTCGATCACGCGGCCGCGGATGTACGCCGTGCTCGTCGTGATCTTCGCCACCGTCGCATTTGCGCTCGCGGTCATCGGGCTCTACGGCGTGATGGCGTACTCGGTCGCGCAACGTACGCACGAGATTGGCGTCCGCGTGGCGCTGGGCGCCGGGCGTCGCGACGTGATGCGGCTCGTCCTGCGCCGGAGCGGCGCGCTCACCGCGGCCGGCATCGTGCTCGGGATTTGCGGCGCCGCCGGCCTGACTCACTATCTCGACTCGTTGCTGTTCGGCCTGCGGCCGCTCGATCCGGCGACGTTTGGCGCCGTCGCGGCCGTTTTCGCCGCGGTCGCGATGCTCGCGTCGTACGTTCCCGCCCGGCGCGCGGCGAGCGTCGATCCGCTGGTGGCGCTGCGGCAGGAGTAACCGGATGTCGATGCTCCGACGGCTGCTATCGAGGATCGGCGAGTCGGCGTGGCCGGGACGCGCGAGCGGCGATGCCGCCCGAGAGATCGCCGCGCACCTGCAGATGCTCGAAGAGGATCTGCTGCGGCGCGGGATGAGCCGCGACGAGGCGCGCGCGGAGGCGCATCGCCGGTTCGGCAGCACGGCGCTGACGGCCGATCAGCACCGCGACGCGCGTGCGTTCGCCTGGATCGACGATCTGCGCTGGGACGTCCGCTATTCGGCCCGATTGCTGATGCGGAACCCGGCCTTTGCGCTGACGGCGATTCTCTCGCTGGCGATCGGCATTGGCGCGAACACCACCGTCTTCACGGTCGCGCACGCGCTGCTGTTTCGCGACCCCGCCGGCGTCCAACATCCGGATCGTCTGGTGGACATCGGCAGCAGCCGCAACGGGCGCGGCTTCAGCACCATCTCGTATCCCACATACATCGACGTCCGCGATCGTGCGTCCACGCTCGACGGTGTCTACGTGTATCCACTGTTTCCTCAGGCGATGAGCCTCGTCGATTCGACGACGGCGACCGGGTCAGCCGGCGCCGAACGGATTTTCGGCAGCGTCGTGAGCGCGAACTACTTCTCGGTGCTCGGCGCGGTGCCCGCGCGCGGACGGCTGTTCGCGCCTGCCGCAGACGAGACGGTGCCGGTTGTCGTCCTCAGCTACCGCTTCTGGACGCGGCGTTTCGACAGCGACCCGGCGATCGTGAACAGAACGCTCACGATCAATGGACAGCCGTTCGTGGTGTCGGGTGTGGCGGCGGAGCGATTCCAGGGCACCGGCGTGTTCGCCGAAGACGTGTGGCTTCCGGTGACCGCGCCCGGCGCTGCCGACCGGGCCATGCTCACCAACCGCGGCGCGGTGTGGCTGAACGCCGGTGGACGATTGAGACCGGGCGTCTCGGTCACGCAAGCCTCGGCCGAGCTCGATGCCATCGTCCGCTCGCTCGCGCGCGAGCATCCGGAATCCCAGAATCCGGATGCCACGCTTCGCGCGATCGCGCTGTCGCCGCTGCCAGGCGCCGCCGGGCCCGTGGCGGCGCTGCTCGCGCTGCTCGTCGGCATCGTGGGAGTCGTCCTGTTGATCGCGTGTGCGAACCTCGCCGGCGCACTGCTCGCACGCGCCGCGGCGCGCCGGCGCGAAATCGCCGTGCGGCTGGCAATCGGGGCCGGACGCGGCCGCCTCGTGCGTCAACTGATCGTCGAGGCGTTGCTGCTGTTCACGATCGGCGGCGCGGCCGCGCTCGTGTTCACGCGCGCCGCGACGTCGCTGCTCGTGTCGACGATGCCGGCGTTGTCGGTGCCGATCGACGTCTCGCTGGCGCTCACCGGACGGGCGATGGCGTTCACCGCCGGCCTTGCGTTCGCCGCCGCGCTGATGTCGGGCCTGGCACCGGCGCTGCACGCGTCGAAGGCCGACATCGTGTCGGCGTTGAAAGACGAGACGCCGTTTGCGAGCCGTCACCGTCTGCGGCATGCATTCGTCTTCGCGCAGGTCGCGTGCAGCGTGCTCCTGGTCGTGGTCGCCGGGCTCTTCGCGCGTGCGCTTCAGAAGGTCGGGTCCGCCAGCCCGGGCTTTGACCCGCACGGTGTCGAGCTGGCCTCGGTGAACTTCTCGCTTGCCGGCTACACGGACACGACCGCGCCAGACTTCGCGCGCGAACTGATCACCAGAGTCCGAGCGCTCCCCGCCGTGCAGGACGCGACGATTGCGTTCGTGCTGCCGGGCGGCTTCGAGCGGCTCGGTCTCGGCGGCATTGCCGCGGCCGACGTGTCGTCAGCCGATGCCGCGCAGTTGGCCTCGGCCGACTGGAACATCGTCGAGCCGCGCTACTTCGCGACACTGCGGATGACCCTCCTCGCCGGACGCGATTTCACGACGGCCGATGCACGCGGCACGGACCTGGTCGCGATCGTCGGAGAAGGCGTCGTCCGCCGGTTCTGGCCCGGGATGAGGATTGCCGATGCTGTCGGCCGGCACGTGCTGCAGCGATCCTTCGATCCGCGGCGCAAGACCACGTCCGCACGCCCGCTCCGCATCGTCGGCGTGGTTCGCGATCCGACGTACGGCACGCTCGTGGAAGGAACGACCGGCTTGTACGTCTACGTGCCGCTGCAGCAGCAGTATCTTCGGGGAACGCCGATGATCGTCGCGCGCTCGCACGACGGCCGCCGGCTTGCGGAAGACCTTCGCATCGCCGTCGCAGCGATCGATCGGAACCTGCCGATCGTGGCGTCGCGTTCCGCCGACGACTACACGTCGCTGGGCGTGCTGCCGCAGCGGATCGTCGCCGCGGTCGCCGGTGGTCTCGGCATGGTAGGTCTCCTGCTCGCAGCGATTGGCGTGTACGGCGTGACCGCCTACGCGGTCGAGCGACGGACGCGTGAGTTCGGCGTGCGCATCGCGCTCGGCGCGACCAGCGCCGACATCGTCAAGATGGTGCTGCGCCAGGGCATGGGGATTACGGCCGCAGGCGCGGCCGTCGGCTTGCTGCTCGCGGCGGCGGCGGGCAACGCCGCAACCGCGTACCTCTTCGGCGTGACGCCCATCGATCCAGTGACTTTCGTCGCAGCCGCAGCGCTGTTCGTGTTCGTCGGTCTTGCGGCATGCTACGCGCCAGCGCGGCGGGCCACACACGTCGATCCGGTCAAGACCCTGCGCGCAGAATGACCAGTGCCCTGCGCGCAGAATAAAGACTGCCGCGCAGGCTGTCACTGTCAATGGCTGATGGCTCATGGCATAGGGACCATCGTCCATGCGCCATCGATCCCTTTGCCATCAGCCATCAGCCATCAGCCATTGACAGTGACAGCCTGTCAATGGCGCGCGAAGCGCGCTATTGACTGGGAGTGCGTCCGCTGGCCGGCAGACTGAAGGCGATGTACTCGCCCGAGTACACGCCGCCGGAGACGGCGACAACAATGTACTGCCGGCCGTCGGCGAGATACGTCATCGGCGACCCGCTCTGCGGGGCGGGCATCCACACTGCGCCGACTTCGCGGCCGCTGGCCTTGTCATAGGCGCGCAGCATCGCTCCGCGCTGGCGGCCGGGCGGCGACGTGACCGCGGGATCGCCCATGACGACGAGCGTCTTGGTCACCATCAACCCCACGCCCGACGTTCCCGGCTGCCCGGTCTTCGGGATGTCCTTCCCTGCCAGCAGCGGATGAGTGCGAATGTTGTCCGGCGTATCGCCATGCGGCACCTGCCAGACGAGATCGCCGCGGTCCAGGTTGATCGCCGAGAGGACGCCGTACGGCGGCTTCACGATGGGCAGGCCCTGCACGGTGAGGCCCGCGCTCGGACCGTCGGCCGGCTCGCGCCCCGTCGGCTGCAGCGGCTGCTGCTGCCGCGGACGCGGCGGCGCGTCGGCCGCGCAGCAATCGCCGGGTCCCATCACCTCACGGAACTCCTGACCGGCCAGGCCGGAGACGTAGCCGATGTCAGAGAACCCTTTTGGCGGCGCGACGAGCGAGCGCGCGCCGACCGCCATGTTGCCCGCCTGCGCGAAGACGGTATGCGTGTCCGGATCGGCCGCTGAGCCCGGCCAGTTCGTCGCGGTCGACGCGACGATCGCGCCGTAAAGAGGACCGGCCGCGTTGCCGACGATCGGCGGCGCGAACGGCGACGGCTCGTACTTGTACTTCTTCAACCGCTCGAGCGCCTGCGCGCGCAGTTCCGGCGTGAAGTCGATCAGATCGTCGGGCACTTTGAGATAGTTGCGCGCGTAGGCCGGCGGCTTGCTCGGGAACGGCTGCGTCGGCGACGTCTTCTCGCCCGGCACGTCGGACTGCGGCACCGGCTTCTCTTCAATCGGCCACACCGGCTGACCGCTGACGCGGTCGAACACGTAGAGCCACCCGAGCTTGCTTGGCGATGCCACGGCCTTGATCGGCTTGCCGTTCACGTTGATGTCGAGGAGCAGCGCGGCCGAGGAGTTGTCGAAGTTCCAGATCGGATGGT
The DNA here is from genome assembly GCA_035259385.1 of Vicinamibacterales bacterium. Taxonomy (GTDB): domain Bacteria; phylum Acidobacteriota; class Vicinamibacteria; order Vicinamibacterales; family CAVVIG01; genus QHWK01. The sequence goes on from DATFWL010000271.1 coordinate 25,644, forward strand.
GGACGAACTGATAGTGCCACTTGCGCTGGCCGGTCTTGAGATCGACGCAGACCAGGCTCTCGGCGAAGAGGTTGTTGCCCGGACGATGGCCGCCGTAGAAATCAGAGGTCGGCGTTTCGATCGGGAGATACACGAGGCCGAGCTCTTCGTCGACGGTGATCTGCGTCCACACGCCGGTGTTGCCGTTGACGGCCCACGACTCGTTCTCCCACGTGTCGTTGCCGAACTCGCCGGGCTTCGGAATCGTGTTGAACGTCCACAACAGCTTGCCGGTGCGGACGTCGAACGCGCGCACAAGGCCCTTGGTGTTGTTGTGCGTCGCGACGGTCGCGCCTTCTCGCATCGCCGAGCCGACGATCACGGTGTCCTTCACGACGGCGGCGGTCGAGTGCACGCCGATCTCGCCGGACTCGAGATCGATCTGCTCGCCTTTGCCTTTCACGACGCCGAGCTTGAGGTCGAGAATGCCGCCTTTCCCGAAGGAGGTCACGAGCGCGCCGGTCTTCGCGTGCAGCTCCACCATCTGGTAGCCGGTGGTGATGTAGATCACGCGATCGTCGCCCTTGCCGTCGGTCCAGTACGAGACGCCGCGACCGGAGAGCTGCCGCGGCGCGACCGCCGCGCGCTTGCCTTCGCGCAGGCTGTGCGTCCAGATCGCTTCGCCGGTCTTGCCGTCGAGCGCGACGACCGATCGTCGCGTGCCGCCGGTGGTGTAGAGCACACCTTTGATCGCCAGCGGCGTGCCTTCGAGCTTGAACTCGGGACGCGGCCCGAGATTGTCGGTCTTGAACCGCCAGGCGACCTCGAGCTGGTTGAAGTTGCCCGCGTTGATCTGATCGAGCGGCGAGTAGCGCGTGCCGTGGATGTCGGCGGTGTAGTTCGGCCAGTCGCCGTTCTTCGTGGACGGCAGGCCGGTCGCCTGACCGAGCACGCTTTCGAGACCGCAGTAGTGGACCATGACGACGACGAGCGCGACGGCCGGGACGGTGCGAAGGATGCGTCGAGCCATGTGCCGCTCCCTTCTTGATCACATGCAGATTGCAGACTGCAGGGTGATTGCACTCTTCAATCAATCAGCAATCAGCAATGGGCGTGGCGCAGTGTAGGCTCAGCGGGGCGGCACCGTCCAGAGAAAGATCTCTTCGCCGTCGACCCGCTCCGTCTGCTCCGGCGGCCAGTCGCCGATGGGGAACTGGTGAGCCACGATCCGCGTGCCCGGCTTCAGCTCGCGCCGCAGCTTCGGCTCGAGCCGTGCGTTGACGCTCGCCGTGAGCCAAACGGTGACGACGGTCGCGTCGGAGATGTCGGCCGTGAACAGATCGCCTTCGATGAAGGTGACGCGGTCGTCCACGTCGCCCTCTTTCGCGATCAGCCGCGACCGCTCGACGAGCTCGTGGACGATCTCGATGCCGACGCCGCGCGCGCCGTACTTCTGCGCCGCGAGGATCACGATGCGGCCGTCGCCCGAGCCGAGATCGTAGACGACGTCGCCCGGCGTCACGCGCGCGAGCTTCAGCATCGCGTCGACGACGGGCTGCGGTGTCGCGGCGAAGTGAACATCCGGCGGGCGAACCTGCGGAGCCGGTAGAGCGGGAGCCGGGGGTTGCGTCAGGGCGGCCAGCACGAGAGCGACCCGGTAAAGCACTCGCTCATTGTACTGACGCCGAGGATGGCTGATGGCTGATGGCTGATGCTATGGTCGATGGCTGAAGCCGTTGCGAATGATCCAAGGCATCAACCGTCAGCCATCGACCATTCAGCCATTAGCCATCAGCCCTCAGCCATTACTGGGATGCAGTAAGCACGCGTTCGATCTCCGCCTGCCGCGACATCGCAGCGAGCGGGGTCTCGAAGTACTCGACCAGCGTCTTGGCGGGGTGCTCGACGGTCAGGCGGTACGGGCCGTTGGGAGTCAGCGGCAGCAGTTCGACACGGACAAACGAGTAAGGACCGAGATTGATGAAACTGACCATGTCGCCCTGACTCAGCAAGTGCGATGCCTGCACGGGAGTGCGCACGAGGGCGCGCGGCCGCCTGTCGCGCTTGTACCAAGATGGCACGTGGCTCGCGAAAAGTGGGAGGTTTCTGACGATTCTTGACCGGTGGTGAGCGTGCCCGTGCCGCCCGGACCACCGGCCGAGTTCGCGCAGGTTACGCGCGTGCACCTGCTGCATCCTCCGCCGCCGCCACCACCGCCGCCGCGCGCGCCAAGGCGATGACGTTTCCCTTATCCGAGGAAACTTCGTTGTAGGGCCACCCTTTCAGGGCGGCCACGTTGTCGGGCCTGAAAGGCCGGACCTACACGTGTCGGCGGTGATAGGTGGTCGCCATGTCCGATCGAGTCGTCTTGCTGCTGAGCGCGTTGTTCTTGTCGGCATCGATCGCGGCCGCGCAGCCGCCGCCGGGGCCGCCACGCGCTCAGGCCCCGACGCGCGATCGGCCACCGTCGGCGCAAACCGGTGCGTCTGTCATCCGCGGCCGAATCGTCGCCGCCGATACCGGCAAGCCCCTGCGCCGCGCGCGCATCACCGCCAGCGCACCTGAGCTCGGCGGCGAAGGGCGGACGGCGAGCACGAACGTCGAAGGACGCTACGAGCTCAAGGATCTGCCGCCGGGGCGATACACGATCCGCGTGACGCGCAGCGGCTACCTGGCGCTGCAGTACGGCCAGCGGCGCCCGCTCGAACAGGGCAAGCCGCTGCAGCTCGCCGACAAGGAGGTGCTCGACAGCGTCGACTTCGTGCTGATCCGCTCCGGCGTGATCCGCGGCCAGATCACTGACGAACTGAACGAACCTGTCGCGGACGTGCCGGTGTTCGCGGTGCGGCCGATGTACTGGCAGGGGCGCCGCCGGACTGTTCCCGCCGGGCCGCCGGGGCGCACCGACGACGCTGGCGAGTTCCGGCTCGTCGGCCTCGCACCGGGCAGCTATTACGTGATGGCGAACCTGCGCGAGACATGGACAGTCACCGAAGACGGCGTCCAGCGCACGCTCGGCTACGCGCCGACGTACTTTCCCGGCACACCGTCGCTGAGCGAAGCGCGGCGCGTGACGCTGTCGGTCGGCCAGGACGCGATCGACACGAACTTCTCGCTGATGCCCGGCCGCGCTACCGACGTCTCAGGCATTGCCGTCGACTCGCTCGGCCGGCCGCTGGCGGGGCGGCCCGTCACACTGCTGCAGGAATTCGCGGGGCCCCAGGGTGGCGTGATGATGATGGGCGGCAACGCGACAACCGGCGCCGATGGGACGTTCATCATCAGGAACGTGAATCCCGGACAGTACCGGCTGCGGACGCAGGTACTGCTCGACACCAAGACTCCGCCGGTCCAGGAGATCGCGACGATGCCGATCACCGTTGACGGCGCGGACGTCCGCGACGTCACGCTGACCACGTCCGCCGGCTGGTCGCTGTCGGGGCGCGTCGCTGCCGAGAGCGGCGGACCTCCCGATGGTCCGCGCGATCGATTCCGGCTGGCGGCGCGCGTGGTCGACATCGATTCGTCCCCGATTCCGGGCGCCGGCCCACCGCCGCCGCCGCCCGGCGGCGGGCCGACCATTCCCGACAGCGGCCGCGTCCGCGAAGACTGGACATTCGTCGTCACCAACGCCTTCGGCGGCTCGCGTCTCGTGACGTCGCTGCCCGACGGGTGGTCGTTGAAGTCGATCGCCTACGACGGGCGGGACATCACCGACGCGGTACTCGAGGCGAAGAGCGGCGAAGAGTTGTCAGGCATCCAGGTCGTCGTCACGAATCGGGTGACCACGGTCGCCGGACAACTCACCGACGACAAGGGCGCACCGGCCGTCGACGGCACGGTGCTGCTGTTCGCAGAGGATTCGTCGAAGTGGTGGGAAGAGTCTCGGTGGGTGCGCGCGGTGCGGCCCGACCAGCAGGGACGCTACGAGATCAAGGGCCTGCCGCCGGGAGACTACCTGGCGGTGGCGTTGAACGACCTCGAGGAGGGGATCTGGAACGATCCCGAGTACCTCGAATCGGTCCGCCGGTACGCGCAGAGAGTGACGTTGAACGAAGGCGAATTGCGTTCGCCCGCGTTGAAGGTGATCACTCCTTGACCCGGGTGAACACGTCCTTCCCGGCGCCGTAGTTCTGCGTGCCCTTGAGCGTGTAGCCGTGCTGCACGACGAGCACGGTGTCGACGAGCATCTCCCCTTTGTCGTTCAGCCGGCGCGACTCCTTCGTTGTCACGGTCTGGCCCTGAATGTCGCGCACCGTCTCGGTGACGAGCGTCGCGCCTTCCCAATGCGAGGTGGCGCTGCCGCCGGGAATCGGACTCGGCGATCCATCGAGCTTGTAGGCGATGGTCGCGGTCCTGCCGTCGCGGGTGGTCGCGATCTCCAGTCCGGTCGGCGTCTGCGTGATCGCGACCGTCGTCGGCCCGATCGGGTCGGCCTGCATGGCGGACTCCGATCGCGAGCGGTCCATCGTCCACGTGCCTGAGAAATCGGGACGGCCTTGCGCGTGCGTGGTGAGCGGAAGAGTCAGGGAGACGACGAGCAGCGCCGATTGGACGTTCGTCATAACCGCCCTCCTCGACGACCGGAGCATAGCACCGAGGCCGATGAGGTGCGAATGTCCTGTCGCCACGCAGCCCTCGCCGGCAGCGAACGCGAAAGGGCAGCGCAAACACAAACGTCAAGACTCAGCCGGTTTGCGTTTGCGCTGCTCTTCCTCGTTCGTCGCCCGCTTCGCGGGCCCGTCGCGCGCTCGCTCACCGCCAGCGATCTCTGCGGACTTTGCGGTCTTTGCCTTCCCGTGGGCCGCGAAGGCAGCGTGACAGCCGCTCTACCGCGTGTCGGGTTGGGTGTACTGCCGTCGGTTGGCTTCGGCCCACGCGGCGAGGCGTTGTCGGAGACGCGTCGCACGCTGTTCCTCGCCGGTGACGCGATGCTGCTCGTCCGGGTCGTGCGCCAGGTTGTACAACTCGTCAGTGCCCGATCGCAGATCGAAGATGTACTTCCAGTCCCCCTCGCGGACGCCCAGCTTGAACTCGTCCTGTGCGACGTAGAAGTACGCGCGCGGCGGGTGCGTTCGGTCGAACAGGTTCCGTCCTTGCCAGTCGGGCGCCGGCGGCAGCCCGGTCAGGTCCGCGATGGTCGGCGCGAGATCGACGTGCCCGCCGACGACCGGCGCGTGCGTCTCACTGCGATACCGCCGCGGCGACCAGATGAGCATCGGCACGTGGACGTCTTCCTCGTAGGCAGTGCGTCCCTGCAGGTAGCTGGCATGCGGATAGCCGAACGCCTGACCGTGATCGCCGACGACCACGACGATGGTGTCGTCCGCGACGCCGTACCGCCGCACCGCGTCGAAGATGCGCGCCAGCGAGGCGTCGGTTTCGTGAAGGACGTTCAGGTACCGATCGAGGTCGTACGCATCCGGCACCGGCTCGCGGTCGTGCAGCAGGTCGAACATCGGCGCGCCCGGCGTCGGCTCGTAGGGATGATGCGTCTGCTGCGTCCAGCCCATCGCGAAAAACGGACGCGGGTCGTCGCGGCCGATGTCCTCGACGAGCGCTTCGATCAGGCACCGGTCGGCGACGCCCCAGGAGGAGATCTGCTCCGAGCACGACATCCCGCGGTAGTCGCGGACTTCGTCGAAGCCGCGGGTGTGGAGAAACGCGTCCCACCCGGCCCAGCTCAGGTCGCTCGCCGTGAGGAACGCGGTGCGATAGCCGCGATCGCGGAACACGGACGCGAGCGAGGTCCGTCGCACGCGTGGATACTCCTCGGTGAAGTCGCGGAAGTCGAGTCGCGGATAGACCGAGAGGAGAATCGCCGCGAGCGAGTTCGAGCTGCGGCCGACGTGCGCGTAGATGTTGTCGAACACCGTCGCGTGCGCGGCCTCGGCCTTCAAGGTCGGCGTCGTGTCGTAGCGCCCGCCGAAGCTGGTCCAGCGCGCGGCCACCGATTCCAGCACGAGCAGGATGAGGTTCGGCCGTCGGGGCGGCCGCACGGCGCCGGCGCGCCGACGCGGGGGCGTGATGCGCAGCGGCTCAGTACGCTGGCCGATCGGCTCGAAGTCGGCGAGGTCGGCCGCCACGAACTGATCCGACAGCTGGACGATACGCTCGCCGGTCGTCATCGCCCGCCATGAGGTCGACGCCAGCACCCACGGCGCATTGTCGGCGATGCGCCAGTCGTAGCGCGTCGCCCAGTCGGCGACGAACGTCCGCTGACCGGCGATCACCCAGGCGATTGCGAACATCGGCGGCAGCGTGCGCGCAATCCACGGCGCGACCCCGAGGCGCGCACGAGCCCGCACCGTCAGCACGACGATCCCGAGATATGCCGACGGCACGCCAATCAGTCCTGCCGCCACGCGCGGAGTCAGGTAGGCGCTCACCGACGACCCGATCATGCGCGTGTTGCCGACCAGCTGCAGAAGCGCGTGGGTGAGGAAGCCGCCGAGGATGCCGAAGAGGATGACGCTCCCGATGGCGTAGAACGCCGTCGCCGTGGCGAAGAGGACGAACCCCGCGACGATCACGCCGCGCGCGAGGCGAGGGCGGACGATGGTCAGCGCCAGACGCGCGATCGCCCACACCGCGAGCACGAACATGACGTCGCGGTAGGTGATGGCGGCCAGCGACGAGAGGTCGTCGCGGCCATCGCCGCCCGGATCGGCGCGCGACATCAGATACAGCGCTTTGACCGCGATGAAGACGACGCCGAGCCACACTGCCGACCAGAACAACCAGACGACGGCGTCGGCGTTGACGCGCGTCCCGTGCGCGCGTGGAGCACGATCCGGTGAGGTCACGGCTACGGCATCGCGGGGGGCGGCACGCGCTTCTTCGTCGCCTGCTCGAACGAGTAGGCGAGCTCGATGAGCCGCGGCTCGCTGCACGCGGTGCCCGTGAATCCGACGCCGAACGGCGCCGGCTTCGCGTTGAAGCCGTCAGGGAACGGCGGGGTCGGCGCGTTCGCGACCATCGCGAACGGTACGACGATGATCGGATAGCCGGCGCGCGCAGCCAGGCCCGCCCCCGATCCGCCGGGTGTCAGGATGGCGTCGAGATTGTTGGCCTTGAGCGCGCCGTCGATGCCGTTGGTCCGGCTGAGCAGCCAATCCTTCTTGTGGTCGGCGTCGTTGCGAGCCTTGTCGCGGACGAGGTCGATCTCGTCGGAGATGTCGAGGCGCGACTGGCCGTAGCGGATCGCGCCCGCTTTTTCGTGCGCGCGATTCCACTCGCGCAGCTCGGTGAGCGTCTTCACCGGCGCCGATGGTCCCAGGCTCTTCAGCCACGCGTTGAAGTCGCGCTTCATGCCGTACTTGAAGTTGATCGAACAGCCCTCGTCCTTTCCCCTGGCATGGTCGGCGCCGGAGCAGAAATCCCAGGCGCCGAAGTTGTCCTTGGGATCTTTCGCCGCGAAGCTCGGGACGTCGGCCGGATCGACGACGATTGCCCCGCGCTGCTTCAACACCGCGATCGCGGCGGCCATCGCCCGGGCCTGATCCGCATTCAGACCGCCGCGGCCGGCCGTGATGGTGGTCGTCGTGCCGATCCCCGAGGGCGTGTCCGGCCGATCGCCGGTCAGCGCGATGCGGTCGTAGTAGAAGGCCCGCGGAATGCCGATGCGCGCGCCTCTCAAGCCGTCCGCCCTCAGGAACTTCGTGTAGTCGCGATCGGGCGGCGGCGTGCAGGTGGTGGTCGCAGGATCGTTCGGATCCGGCGCGGGACTCTCGAGCGCGCCGAGCATGATTGCCGCGTCCGCGACAGTGCGCGCCATCGGCCCCGCGGTGTCGTGATCGGCGGTGATCGGGATGACGCCGTAGCGGCTGATGCGGCCGATCGTCGGTCGGATGCCGACCAGCATGTTCGCGTTCGAGGGGCTGATGATCGATCCCCCGGTGTCGCTGCCGACGTTCGCGGCCCAGAAGCTGGCGGCGGTGCCGATGCCGGAGCTCGAACCGCCCGTCTGCAGCGCGGGCCGGCCGTCGAACGTCGCGTCCCGCGGATCCGGACGCGGGTCGTACGGGTTGTAGCCGAATCCGCCGACCGCATTGTAGTTGCCGGGCATCGGCGTCGGATTGCCAGCCACCCAGTTCGCGAGCTCGGTCAGGCCGGTCTTCGCGATGATGATCGCCCCGGCGTCCTTGAGATTCTTCGTCAGCGTCGCTTCGTACGGCGGTGTGTAGCGCGCGAAGGCGAGCGCGCCGCCGGTGGTCGGCAGGTCGGTCGTGTGAATGTTGTCCTTGAGCGCGACCGGGATGCCGTGCAGCGGTCCGCGCACGTGCCCCTGTGCGCGTTCCCGGTCGAGCGCCTCCGCTTCTTCGAGCGCGTGCGCGTTGATGGCGAGCGCCGCGTGCAGGCGGTGCTCGTAGGTCGCGATGCGGACCAGGTACTGGGCGACCAGCTGCCGTGAGCTCGCCCGCCCCATCTCCATCGCGTCGCGCATCTGCGGAATGCCCATCTCGACCACGCTGAACGCGAAGGCGACCGGACGCTGCGATTGTCCGTTGGCGATCAGCGTACAGGCGGCGACAGCGACGGCGGCGGCAGAGATCGAGCGTGTCATGCCGGGTATCTTACGACACCCGCTGTAGCGCCACGCGTTCAGCATGGCCGGACGTCCGCCCTGAAAGGGCGGACCTGCACCAATTTCTTATACGACCGTGAGCGTTGCGATCCTCATTCCGCCCGCAGCGCGA
>DATFWL010000272.1:0-6626 GCA_035259385.1 Vicinamibacterales bacterium
CAACCGCGGATACGTCGCTGGCCAGCGTCGCGATTGCCGTCACTGCGCCAGTCGCCGCGTCGATGACGAACGCGTCGTGATCGAGCGTGAGATACGAGACGAACCGGCCGTCGGCGCTCGCGTGCGCGGAGAGAAACTGACCGGGCAACGGCCCGAGCGTACTGCCGGCCGCGCGATCCCGCATGTACAAACCGCTGCCGCCGGCGGGCCGGTTCACTTGAAACACCACGAACCGTCCATCGGCGTTGATCGACGGCGCGAAAGCGAAGTCTCGAAACGGCTGGCTGTTGGCGTCGATCGAGACGAGCGAGGTTGTCGCGGTCGCGCGATCTCGCACGTACACGGCGAGCTGCGAGCCGGGCGCGGCGCTGGTCGCCGCGCCATCGAAGGCGACGAAGCGGCCGTCGGCGCTGATCGATGGATCGCGGCTGTCGAACGTGCACGGCGGGGCAAACCCGGGCGTCGGAATGCTCACGCGTTCGGTGGTGCCGGCGGCGAGGTCGCGGACGAACACATCCCCGCAGCCGTTGAGATCGTCGGCGACGAGGTTCGAGGCCAGCGACCAGAACGCGATGAATCGACCGTCGCTCGAGATGGCCGGCTGGTATGCGTTGCCGCTGCCGCGGGCGCCGCCGCTGGAGACGTCCACGAGCGTCGTCGCGGCGAGTTGACGATCGCGCACGTAGACATGACTCACGCCGGGCTCGGTTTCCGGCGCCACGAGATCGGTCGCCACCGACCAGAAGGCGACGAAGCGGCCGCCGGTGCTGATCACTGGAGCGAAGCTCGCGCCGGTCGCCGGCGCGCCGCTCGGGCCGAGGCTCTCGCGGGTGGTCTGAGCCGTGGCGCGATCGTAGACGTAGACGTCCTTGATGCTGCCGTGCCTCGGGTCGGCGACAAGGTTCGACGCGTCGGACGTGAAAGTGACGAACCGGCCGTCCGCGCTCAGCGACGCATCACCGCTGTCGCCAAGCGCGCCGGTCCCGTTCAGACCTGTCGTGATGCGGAAGAACGCAATCGATGGAGCGGCGGCAGTCGACGCCTGTGAAATGAATCGAAGCGCAGTCGCCGACCGTGCGGGTGCGAGCGCCGCTGAAATGACGCGAGCCGTCCCCGAACCGCGCACCCGTCCCGCGGCATGGCCGCCAATCGAGGCGATCGATGCGGCACTGCAGACAACAACAACAACACCGCGAGCCATTCGCAACGTCTCGCGTCCTACTGTATCGCCGAACGAACCAGCCTGAGCTTCGCCTTCCCGCCTTTGCGGTTCAGCCTTGCCTTTTCACTTTCACTTTTTCGGACGGGATTCGGGTGGCACCAGGTGGTTCAGCCGGTAGTAGGTGACCAGCTGGCCGTAGTGTTCCGCGCTGTGCTCGATGACCGCCATCCATGGTGTCACCGACTGGGACAGGCGCTCGGCGGGGACGGCCTTCAGCGCTGCGGAGGAATCGTTGACGGCTTTTTCGAAGGCGCTGACGACCTCCGCCTTGGTCTTGTAGCTCTTCGGATCGAGCTCGTCCCAGTTGGCCTGCTGTCCGCGGCCCGCTTTTGCCGCATAGGCATTGCCGGAGAACACGTGGACGATCACCTCGCGGAAGGAGCGGACCTCCGGTGTCGCTTTGAACTCGTATTTCTCGGCGGGGAAGTCCCGGGCCATCTCGAGCAGCCGCCGGTTGACGGAGTCGAAGTTGGCGTTGATCGACTGTGCGGTTGTGGGAGGAGCCTTCGGCGCTTGTCCGAAAACGGCCACTCCGGCGATCACAGTGGCGAGCGACACGAACAAAGCCAGTCTCTGCATGCGACCTTAGACGCCGCTTCGATCGGAATGGCTTCGCGAAAACCGCCGGATTTCGCCGGCGGTGGCCGCCGGGGTCACCAGTCGATCGGCTGCCGGTCCTTGAAAAACCCGCCTGTGGGTCCACGTGCCGGCAGCATCGCCAGCCACACGATCGTGTCAGCGCCCTCGGCGACGGAGCGTGTCGCGGCCGGTCCGCCCATGGCGGTGCGCACCCATCCGGGGCAGGCGCTGTTGACGAGAACGCCACGGCCGCGCGTCGCCGCCGCGAGCTGCCGGGTGAACGCGTTCAGCGCGCTTTTCGACATCGAGTACGCAGGCGCGTAGGTGCCCATCGAGGCGAGCTGGCCGGCAGTGGACGACACGTTGACGACGCGCCCGTACTTGCGCGCCACCATCGCGGGCACGAACGCCCGGCTCACCGCGACGGCGCCGAACACGTTCGTCTCGAACGTCGCCCGCAGGTCGTCGGTGGTGACCTCGAGCACGCCCTGCGATTCGCCGATGAGGACGGCGGCGTTGTTGACCAGCACGTCGACGTGCAGTTGGCGGCGGTCGAGGTCGGCGGCCAGCGCACGAATGGTGGGCGAGTCGGTGACGTCCAGAACGGCGGGCGTCACCTCGCCGGGCAACGATGAGGCCGCGGCCTCGGCTTTCGTGCGATCGCGCGCGGTGAGGATCACACGGTAGCCGTTCGCCGCCAGCTGACGGCAGACTTCGAGGCCGATCCCGCGGTTGGCGCCGGTGACCAGCGCCGTTCGTTGTTCGCTCATGCGCACTGTGCCATCATCTCGTCGATCGTGACGGTCGCCGATCTGCGCCTCGACTCAACATCATGTCGCTGATTCTCGTGCACACCGAACGGTTCGCCGAGCACCAGACGCCGCCGGGACACCCCGAGCGGCCCGAGCGTGCCGAGGTGCTCGACGCGATCGCGGCGCGATGGCAGGCACGAGGCACCGAAGTCGTGGCGCCGCCTGCCGCGACCCGCGAACAGCTGCTGCGGGTGCACGACGGCGACTACATCCGGCGGATCTCCGAAACCGCCGGTCGCGCCATCGCGCTCGATCCCGACACCTACACGTCGCCGGAATCCTACGACATCGCCGTGCTCGCGGCCGGCGCCGGCGTCGACGCCGTCGAGCGCGTGATGAGCAGCTCGCATCGGGCCGCCTTCGCGCTGGTGCGGCCTCCGGGCCATCACGCCGAGCGGGCGCGCGCGATGGGGTTCTGCCTGTTCAACAACATCGCGGTGGCTGCGGCACACGCCCGCACCCTCGGCGCGCGCAAGGCGGCGATCGTCGATTTCGACGTGCACCACGGGAATGGCACTCAGCACATCTTCGAGACCGATCCGCACGTTCTGTACATCTCGACGCATCAGTACCCGTATTACCCGGGCACTGGCGCCGCCGAGGAGATTGGCCGCGATCGCGGCACGGGATTCACCGTCAACCTGCCGCTCGAAGTCGGCGCCGTCGACGAGGACTATCAGCTGGTGTTCTCGCGCATCGCGCTGCCGATCGTGCGCGAGTTCGAGCCCGACCTGCTGATGATCTCGGCCGGCTACGACGCGCACCAGCGGGATCCGCTCGGCGGCATGCGGCTCTCGACGCCGGCGTTCGCCGCGATGACGCGTGACCTGCGCGCCGTCGCCGACGACTGCTGCCGCGGGCGGATCGTCGCAATGCTCGAGGGCGGCTACGATCTCGAGGCGCTCGGCACGTCGCTCGACGCGACGATCGACGCGCTGGCCGGCGATCCACAGGCGGCGCAGTGGCCGTCGAGCGGAATCCGATCGTCGCGCGGCGAGGCGGCGGTCGCCGCGACGAGCGCAGCGCTGCGCGGCTTCTGGCGCGTGTAGAACGCCACTCGGGAGGTCACGTTGCATTCGTGGCATGCAGCCCATTTGCGGTGTGCAGGGAACCCCGAAGACACGAAGGACCACGAAGATCACGAAGAACCACGAAGTGACCCATGACTCTATCGAGTCACCCCAAGGAATGAAAATGGGATACGCTCGCGACGCCATTCGGTCAGACGCCGGTTCGTGAGTGGTACGCACGAGTCCGCACGAAGTGTGGCGCGGGAGCTGAGGAACCCCGAATTGTTGCTGCGAGCACGCCGAGCAGAGTCGTTGACTGCAGGCTCCTCCGAATGGCGTAGGAGGACACCGATGCACTCGATGATCGAGCGGTGCGCAGGAATCGACGTTCATCAAGCGACGATTGTGGTCACGATCCGTGTCCCCGACGGGACTGGCGGACGTCGGATCGAAACCCAAACGTTCAAGACGATGACGAGCGATCTGCTCGCGGCACGCGCGTGGTTGCAGGCGCACGGGGTGACGCATGTGGCCATGGAGAGCACCGGCGTCTATTGGCGCCCGCTGTATTACCTGCTCGAAGACGGCTTCACGCTGTTGCTGGTCAACATGCAGCATTTGCAGCAGGTGCCCGGGCGGAAGTCGGACGTTCGCGATAGCGAGTGGCTGGCGCAGCTGCTCGAGTGCGGCTTGTTGAAGGGCAGTCTGGTGCCCCCCGCGCCGATGCGGGATTTGCGGGAGCTGACGCGGTATCGCAAACGCCAGATTGAGGACCGGACGCAGGAAGTGAATCGGCTGTATCGCGTGTTGGAAGACGCCGGGCTGAAGCTGGCGTCGGTGATGACGGACGTCATGGGTCGGTCGGGGCGGGCGATGCTGGACGCGATCCTGGGCGGGAGCACCGATGTCGACGCGCTCGCCAATCTGGCCAAGGGCCGCCTGCGCGCGAAGCTGCCGGCGCTGCGGTTGGCGCTGGAGAGTCAGGTGCGGGCCCGCCATACCTTTCTGATGAGGCAGATTCTCAGCAAGATCGACTTCCTGGAGGAACAGATCGCGCAGCTGACCACCGAGATCGATCGGCAGCTGGCCCCTTTCGAACCGGTCATCGCGAAGCTGACGACGATTCCGGGCGTCGCGCGGCGCAACGCGGTGACCGTGTTGGTCGAGACGACCGGTGACATGCGCCATTTCCCGACCGCCGCCCATTTGTGCAGTTGGGCCGCGATCTGTCCTGGGCAGAACGAAAGTGCCGGCAAGCGGCGCAGCGGCAAGACGCGGGCGGGCAACCGGTATTTGCGCGGGGCGCTCATCGAGAGTGGGCAGGCCGCGACGCGCGCGAAACAGACCGCGCTGCAAGCGCGCTACTTTCGGGTGAAGCGCCATCGCGGACACAAGAAAGCGGTGGTCGCCGTCGGGCATCAGATTCTCGAAATCGCGTATTTCATCATGCGCGACGGCGTCACCTATCAGGAACTCGGCGCCGGCTACTTCGAGCAGCGGAACCGCGACCGGGCGACCCGTCGTCACGTCAAGCAACTCGAATCGCTCGGGTACCGCGTCACGCTTGAGGAGGCCGCGTAATTCGCGAGACATTTTCTGAGCAGCCACGAAAGCACGAAGCTACCAAATGTTTCTTCGTGTCTTCGTGTCTTCGTGGCGGCCAGCGGCAGTACTGATCCAGCGTGGACGGTCCACTACCGCGGGCGCGTCAGGCACGTGTAGGTCCACCCTTTCAGGGTGGACCCGCTCCTGCGCGAGCCGCGCACGCGTCACCTGTGCTCACGAGCGCATGATGGCGCTCCACGCCACTCCCATCATCGCGACGCCGCCCATCACCCAGACGCCGGCATCCGGCCTTACCGTCATCTCGAACAACAGACCAGTCAGAAGCGCGCTTCGCAGACGCAAAGACCGCCGCCAGAGTGTTTGACTGAGTTGCGCCCGGACGGCGTTCGGCAACGCTCCGACGTTGCCGCCCAACGTGTTGCGCATGCGGCTGCGAGCTGGTGCCGTCAGCCCGCCTGCGATCGCGACGATCACCAGCGTGGGAATCGCCACGCCCACCCAGCTCAGATGCCAGACCCCGAGCGTCGTAGCGAGATAGATGCCCGTCAACAATGCGGCGAGCACCGATGGCGCGCCAATCGCCGGCAGCAGGTTCAGGACGCGCGTCCATTCACGACCCTGCTCGTACGAGGTGGCGCGACCGAGCGATCGTAACGCCACCCATTCGATGGCCAGCGCGGCAAAGAGTCCGAGAATCGCGGCCACGTGAACGAAGAGAACAAGGCGATGCAGATCCATTGGAGGCCTCTCGTTACGTCGTCATCACCGCGCCGCCGGAGACGTCGAGCACCACTCCCGTGATCCACGCGCTCTCGGGCGACGACAGAAACAAGGCGGCTCGAGCGACGTCGTCAGGTGAGCCAAGCCGCCGAAGAGGGTGAAGCTCGGCGAGTTGCGACTGCTGCGCGGGTGGAATGGCCGCCTGGTTGCGCTCGGTGAGGATGATCTCGGGAGCGATGCAGTTGATTCGGATGTTGTGCGGCCCCGCCTGAGCGGCGACGTCCTGCGTGAAGATCTGAATGGCTGCCTTGGCGGCGGCGTATGCGATCGGCGAGCCCGGATGCGGCCGCCGGGCCGCCGCTGAAGAGATGGTGATGATCGTTCCCGCGTTCCGCGCCTTCATGCCGGGCAGGAAGCTCTTGACGGTGAGAAACGTCGCCGTCAGGTTGGCGTCGACGGTCGCACGCCACGTCGCCTCGCTGATCGTTTCCACGGGCGCGGGCGGGGAGGGATTGCCGCCGGCATTGGCGACGAGAATGTCGACCGGTCCGAGCTGACTCTCGACGTGCGCGCGCAGCGCCTCGATCTCCTCGAACCTGGTGACATCGGCCACCACCCGGATTGCGCGGCCGCCGGCGCGTTCGATGTCGGCGTGGACGACCGCCAGCGCCGTTTCGTCGCGGCCATGAATGGCCACGCCGGCGCCTTCCCGCGCGA
>DATFWL010000273.1:0-3009 GCA_035259385.1 Vicinamibacterales bacterium
GTTCGAGTACTTCGCCCTCCTAGCGAAAAACGGTTCCGAACTCCGAGCGACGGCCCAGAATGCCCCCCGGCGCTCGCTGGGGTCACGAATGTCTTCGAATCGCTCGCGGTGCGCTCGAGGCAAGCCATGGGGCGCGCGCCCGTGATCATCGATTCAGGGGCAGGTCAAGCTGCGAGTTCGCCGGATGGCCCATCGTCGGGATCCCGACCCGTAACGGCCGCGGTCGAGCTCGTCGAAAAGATCGAGCCTCATTCTCGATGTCCCCCCGCTGCCCGGGTCGCCCTTGATCGATACAGGTTCTGAAACGAGTTGCAGATGTCGCAGCACCAGTCGTCGCCGCGCCGTTGAGGGTTCGCGACGGATCGGTGAGCCGATGTCGAAGAGCTTCGTCGCTTCGCCGCCGCCGGCGTAGCACGCCCGACCGTGAATCCTCTACGCAACGATCCTGCGAACGGCGAGCGAGAGCATCAGCCGCGTGATGCCGCTGAAGAACATGCTGATACCGATGAGCGTCCCGACGACCCATGCGGCGCTCGACGGCCATGTGCTCCAGATCATGATCGCCAGAACCAGCGTGATGATGCCGTCGACCAGCAGCCACCCGGCGCCTGGCGCCGGACGCAGCTGGAACGACGCCGCGAACTCCAGCACGCCCTCGACGAACAAGTACACGGCGACAGCGAACGTCAGCGACGCGAGGCCGGCGACCGGGTTCGCGAGCACGTAGAAACCGACGATCCCGTACGCGAGACCGAGCAGAATCTCCCATACGACGGCGCCCGCTCTCCCGCCCCGCCACGCGAACGCCAGATGCAGCACGCCGCTGAAGACAAGCAGCCACCCGACGAGGGCGGTAACGGCGATCCCAGCGCTGCTCGGGAGCGCGATCGCGAGCACGCCGGCGGCAATCATCAGGACGCTGATCGCGATCGACCACGTCGTGGCCCTTCGCACGTCGGACGTCAACTCGTTCGCCATGTCGAGCTCCTTTCACGACTCCTGACCGCTGTCTCGATGCGCGTCCGGGGCGCTCACGCGTCGCAGGCGTTCAAGGCGTGCCTGAGGCTCACGACGAGCGGCGCAGCCGAACGGTAAGTCTGCACGGCGTCGATGTCAATCGTGTGAGATACAGAGTTGTGAGATACAGAGTGTTCGCGCGAAAACGCACTTCGATACTGACGAGGTGGGGCGCGTCGATAACCTTGGTCGAATTCCGCCTGATATCGTCCAGCAACTTGCACAACGACCTGTCGTTCCTCGGCACGCTTGCGATGCCCCGAGCGCGTCAAGGGGCAGACCGGCCGAGCATAATGCTCAACGCCAGCGCTCTGAAGCGATAGCTTCGCGCGGCGCCGTGAGCCCGGCGCGATGCGAGCGACGATGAACGACGTGCCGACGATCGCTCAGGCAGCACAACCTGTCTGCTCGGTAGAGTCATCGAGGCGATTCGGATTGACGCGTCACGATCGATACCTGCAGGTGCGCATTTGAGCGTGGCACGAGGGGAGTCGCAAACGCACGCGGCCCTGTGTCAAAGAACCTGCGCAAAGAGCGGCGAGTGCGTCACCGAAAAGCCGAACGATTACGGTCGTGCATCGAAGTCGGCGAGCGCCGCAGATTGGATGGAGTCGCAACGGCAACGACCGCGATCGTCGTAGGCACGCCAAGAGGCCTGACGACCGACGGCGCGATGGTCGATCGCAAACCCGACACCGAAGCGGCGGTGTCGCGCGTGAAAATTCCTTGCAACCCTCGGCGCCGTAGAAGTGCAGCTGGTCGATCCTTGTCGAACCAAGTCATCGTCAGGAACAGAAGCCGAAAGGTTCGAAACGCCGTCGGGCCGTCGCTCGTGAAGATGGCGCTGAACCACATCACGACCTCCGCGCCGATAATCCGGACGCCGCGGACCGCCGCCCTGCCCAACCAGACGTAACGCTATCCAACGTGACCGGCGGGAGGAACTGCAACAGTGCAAAAGGAATGCAACCTGCGCCCGACGATCGCAATGGAGCCGAGCAGCGCAAGCAGCGACGTCGCAACGCGACCGGCCAACGGCAGCGCCACCACCAGTCGGCTCAGCCATTTCGTCACCGAGATCAGCAGTCTATTCCTCGAGCGACGATCACGATGCGGCAGGTAGAGGTCGGGGGCGAGGAGAGCGAGGACGAGTAACGGGCCGCCTCACAACACCAGGAAGAAGGCCAACGCGTGCTCGGAGAAGCGCACACCGAGGTGACGTAAGAGCCCGAGGCCGTGTAGAGCAGCCCAAGGAGACCTGCGATGGTGGTGCCGCCGACTCCCGCTGCCAGCCGCGTGAGCTGCGTTTTGCTGATCGTTCGGAACTATTCCCCGAGGTTGGTCTCGACGATGGTGAGCACGTGCGCTGTTATGCCGGCCGCGGCGCTCGAGAATCGGAGGCTCGACCCGATGGGCGGCCAGGACATCAGCAGAGAGGTGCGAGCTACATCATGGCGCGGGTAGACCATCACGCCGCCGAAGTAGCGCATGCCGTCGCTCTGGTACTCCTCGCAGCCCGCACGCAGCAAGGGCTTGTCACGACGCCTCGTTGAAGCGGGTTGCGTGCCTCCATTCGGCTGCGACGCTTCGCAATTTCAAGGAAAGGCATGATCGGCGCAGGATCACTGGCCCAGGCGCGGACTTGCCGCAGGACGTCGGCGGTGACGCGGACTCGCCGCACTTGACGGCGGCACCGAGGCCGCGCCCCGTCCAAAGTATGCCGGTGGCGGGCATCCGAGGACGGATCCAGACGGTGCCTGTGCTCTTCGATGCCGGCCGCGGCGCTCGAGAATCGGAGGCTCCACCCGATGGGCGGCCAGGACATCAGCAGAGAGGTGCGCCACATCATGGCGCGGGTAGACCATCACGCCGGCGAAGTAGCGCGTGCGGTCGCTCTCATGCTCCTCGCAGCCCGCGCGCAGCAGGGCTTGTCACGCCGCTTCGTTGAAGCGAGTTGCGTGCCTCCGTTCGGCCGCGGCGTTTCGCCACTGC
>DATFWL010000274.1:0-6551 GCA_035259385.1 Vicinamibacterales bacterium
GAGGATCGACGAGCTACTCGCATCCAGGGCGGAGGCAGCGTTGATTCGGCCGGACGGCTTCATCGTGTGGTGCGCTCGAGAAAAAGCGGCCCGGTGCCCGAGGCGCGGTCTAATCGGCATCCGACATGCCAAGGCTGACGCGCGTGTGCAGCCTGAGCTCTGATGGCGTCGCGCCGAGCATTCGGCGAAACGTGCGGGTCAGGTGCGCGGCATCGGCAAATCCGGCGCGGTGAGCCGCGCTCGTAACGCTGGCGCCGTCGATGAGATCACAAGCGGCCCGCTGAAGCCGGAGCCAAAGAATGTAAGGGCGGAGAGGGACTCCGACCGAACCTGTAAACGCATGCATGAATCGCGACGGCGACAGGCCGGCGATGCCTGCCAGCACCGGTAATGACAGACCGTCGAACTCCGCCCGAGGCTCGTGAAGGTAACCCAACACACGTTGGACGCCGGGATGAACGGCCGGGGCCCGCTTCGCGCGCGGGAGGAGACCGGACAGCCAGCGCTGTGCGCGTATCTCCGTCGGTGTCGGCCCCAGCGCGGTTCGCCAGCGTGCTACGAGCCGGAGGGGCACGCAATCCGTGTCGTTGGTAAGACGACGGGCGAGTGCGGCGCCGCTCGTGCTTTCCGTACTCACAAAAAGTATCAGCAGGGTGCTGCCCCGGGCATCCATTTCATGGACCGCGTCTGGCCGGATCCAGACGGCGCTGCACCTCCGCCAGTCTTTCTTCTTCGCGGCGCGGATGAGCAGCGACCCGCCAAGCGTCATGAGCAATTGAACACAATGATGACGGTGGGGCCTCGTCACGAAACCGGGTCCCCAGACGAGCAGCGCGGCCGGCCAGGTGCTGACACCGCGATCGGTGCTCGGCTGCACGCCCGAATTCTGTCATCACGTCCATCACATCGCAACGGCAGCCAGTTCTTTCAAGACACCGCGAGAATCCCTCGCTAAGATGCCCATGCAATGGTGTCGATGGTCGCTCAACCACACACAATCACCTGACGTTCGAATGGAGGGCACCATGAACAAGACTGCTGGCCGCAAGATTTTCGTGAATCTGGCCGTCCGCGACCTGAAGCGCGCCAAGGCGTTTTTCTCGGCGCTCGGCTTCGACTTCAACCCGAAGTTCACCGACGACAACGCCGCCTGCATGATCATCAGCGACGACGGCTATGTCATGCTGCTCGCCGAGGCATTCTTCAAAACGTTCACCACGCGCGAGGTGTGCGACACGTCGCGGCAGACCGAGGCGCTGATTGCCTTGTCCTGCGAAAGCCGGACTGAAGTCGACGGACTCGTGAAGAAGGCGATCGACGCCGGCGGTCGGGACGCAAAACCCGCGCAGGACCACGGTTTCATGTATGGCAGGAGCTTCTACGACCTCGATGGTCATCATTGGGAAGTGATGTGGATGGATCCGAAGGCCGTGGAGTTGGGGCCGCAAGCGTACATGGCGTCGCAGCAGAAGTAACGCCATTGACTGCGTCTGAGGGCCTGCAGCCAACGGCTGCAGGCCATCGCGGCGCGGCGCGCTGACGGTTCACGTGCCGTTGGAATCTCGGGGAGGTCGGAATGAGGAAGCTCAGTGTGTCGACGCTGGTCACACTCGATGGTGTGATCCAGGATCCGGGTGGGTTCGGCGAAACCGAGCAGGGCGGCTGGGGCAACGCGTACTTCACCGAGGAAGCCAGTCAGGACGCATACGAGGCACCTGATGGCGAGTGATTATTTCCTGTGCGGACGGGTTACTTACGAGTTGATGTCCAAGGCCTGGGGCAAGATCAAGGGAGGACCATACCTCGAACGGATGAACAGCATCCCGAAGCTCGTCGCCTCGCGGACGCTGACCGAACCATTGGATTGGAATGCCAGGCTAATCAAAGGTGATGTCGCTCGCGAGATCGCCAGCCTGAAGGCCGAGCCTGGCAAGGGCATTGAGATGTATGGCAGCGCGTCTCTCATGCAGACGCTGATGAAGCACAATCTGATCGACGAGTACCGGATCTGGGTTCACCCATTCGTCATCGGCGGCGGCAAGCGCCTGTTCACCGAGGCAGGATCGACGCCGAAACTGAGGCTGCTCGGTACCAAGACCCATAGGTCCGGCGTGGTCGTTCTGACGTACGCGCCGGCCAACTAGGGAACAATCCAAGGACCCCGATCTTCATTGCTCATCTCTCGCCGACACCGCGGCGCCAGATTGTTTGTGCTGCCGTTGAAGTGTGAGGCGAGCGCACATCGGCTCCACGCTCAACTGCATCAAGAACAGCAGATCGTCGTTGGGCAGAAACTTCTTCATGTGCGCAGTGACCGTATCCTTCAGCGCATCGCCCTGGAGGCCATCGTCCTCGACCGCCCGTCGGAGCACGTCGAGGAAGCAGCGGATGTAGTTCGCCTGCCAGTCGAGGGTCGCGTGTCCGGCGACAGGCTGACCGTGTCCCATGAAAAGCACCGCGTCAGGGGGCAGGTCGCGTTTCGATTGTTCGAGGTTGGCCAACCAGGAGCAGCGTCGCGAAGGCTATCGATCCTGGCGCTGTTGCTCGCACAGACTTCATGGTTCGAACCATAACGCCCGGCGATCGTGGCCGTCCGCAACCTAAGTCGCAAAGCCTTCGTTCCGTCATCCCGGCGGGTGTTATAAGTGGGGAAGCGTGCGAGGACTCTGATATGGACTTCGCCGACCTCGAACTCCTCCGACAAATCCCGTATCTTCGTTCAGTGCCGGCGGCCGACGTTCAGGCGCTGGCGACAAACCTGCGCGAACGTCGCTATGGAGCGGGCGACGTGATCTTTCGGAAGGGCGACTCGTCCGAAGGACTCGGCGTCGTTCTACGCGGTCGGGTACGGACCGTCACCACGTCGCCGGAGGGCCGCGAACAGGTGCTCAAAGTGTTCGGCCCGGGACGCACGTTCGCCGACATCGCGGTGTTCGACGATGGGCCGCAGCCCGCTGACGCGCTTGCGGTTTCGGAGAGCACGGTCGTGTTCGTCCAATCGGGCGAGCTCTTCGAGCTCTTGAAGCGCTACCCCGAGGCCGCAATCGGGACCATCCGTCTTTTCGCGTCGCGGCTTCGCGCATACAAGCAGATGGTCGAAGATCTGTCGTTGCGCACGGTCGTCGCTCGCGTCGCCCGACTGCTCGTGGACCGCGCGCGTGGTGCACAGACGCTCGTCGAAGAGTCGGCTGACCCGAGTCCCGAATACACGCAGGAGGAGATCGCCACACTCGTCGGTTCGGTACGCGAAGTGGTCCAGCGGGCGCTCAAGACGCTCGAGTACGCAGGGTTCATTCAGATGGCGCGGGGACGGATTCAAATCATCGACGTCGACGCGCTGGACGGTTGGTCCGACTCAGAGTCAAGTCTTTTCCGCGCCGTGTCGCGGAATGCGGCACCCTCGAATTCCACTGGTGCGTCGAGATCGGCGCTTGGCTAATCGTAACTGGCTCCGCGAGCTCTAGAACGAAGGGCCCCGATCTTCGCAGGCGGAAACGCCGTCCGCAACAGGCTCCCGGACGATGATCGATCCGGCGGTGAGGACCCACCGGCAGTGCTGGTAATCGGCGATCCGCCGGATTCGGCCATCTCCGCCCACTTCAACCCGAATGACTCCCGCGATCTCCCACGCGCCGTCGCGAAAATGCAGGAGAACGATTCCAGGCTCACCATCTATCTCGCCGGGTGCCACGTGCCACGTCACGCGCAGGCGTGAATAGACACCGAGGTAGCCGCCGTCCGCGAAGCTGCCGGCGTATCGATCGGCCACGAGCAATCGAGCGTCGGCGCTGATCAGTTCGCGGAGCCCATCCCAATCCTGGCGGTTGAACCGTTCGACGTACAGGCGAAGGATCTCCTTGTTCTGGGGCGTTGACTCGCGCGGCGCTGCGGATCCTTCGTTCAACGACGCCAACTTCGATCGGCCGCGGTTCAGGGCGGCTTTCACGCCGCCTATTGTCGAGTCGACGAGCTCCGCGATTTCCTCGAGCGAATAATCGAAGACATCCTTGAGCAGCACACATGCGCGATCCTTCGGAGGCAGGTTCAACACGAGATGCTCGATGGCGGGGCCGACACTGCCTACGGACAACTCGTGCGGCGCGACAACGTCCGGCCCCGCCGCCGCGGTCTCTGCCTCGACTCGCACGCCGCGACGCCGAAGAAAGTCGATACACTGGTTGTGGGCGATGCGGAATAGCCACGGCGCCAGCGGGCGGCTGTCGTCGTAGGTGTCGAGGCTGCGGTAGGCGCGAAACAGCGCGTCCTGTACGACATCTTCGCCGTCTGTGATCGAGCCGGTCATCCGCGCGCAGTATCGGTGCAGCTGCGGCCGGAGCTGGCTGACGGTTTCGAGAAACGCCAAGTACCGAGCGTCGAACTTTCCTGCGTCTTCCATCATCATCTCCGGCCCTGCGCCTTGAGCATCATCACAAGTTCGCCGCGCGCTGTGGTGCGAAGACTGCGAATTGACGCTCGAGTCCCTTGGCGGCGCCTGTGCGCCAGGCCTCGGCAATGGACTGAGACGCCGCATCCGGAAAGATCTCCTCGTCGCCGCGAGCCAGCCCATCAAAGATGCCCGCCGCGGCAGACTCAGGCGACACCTTCGGAATCTCGAGACCGCGGTTCATGTCTGTGTCGACCGGACCGAGGACGACGCCGTGCACCGTGATTCCTTCGCCCGCGAGGAGCGCTCGCAGCGACTGAGTCATGTTGAACGCCGCCGCCTTGGAGATGGAGTAGGCGGGCATCATCGGGACGGCCGCGAGCGCCGCCAAGGACAGGTTGTTGACGATCGCGCCATGCGAGCGTTTCAGCAGCGGCACGAAGGCGTTCGTCATTCTGAGCACGCCCAGGAAGTTGACCTGAAGGTGCTGTTCGACGACGTCGAGATGGCTCAGATCGTCGTAGATGGCCACGCCGGCGTTGTTGATGAGGACGTCGAGGGCGTCGACCGCCTCGACCGTCCGCTGGATCTCCGACGCCTTGGTTACGTCGAGCGTGAGCGCCGTGACGCGTTCATCGGCGATATCGAATGGCCCCCGGCTTCCTGCGAACACCCTGTTCGCTCCTCTTCGAATCGCCTCGTGGACGAGCGCGAGGCCGATGCCGCGGTTCGCGCCGGTGATCAGGACTGTCTTGTTTGCAATGTCGATCCCGTTGTCGTTAGGCCGTGTCATGGGTGAAATCTCCTTCACCCTTGTCTACGGATCTGCTTCCGCAAAGGATACGTGGGCTGACGGGTGCCTCAGACCATGATCGCGCCGCCGGCCACGTCGAAGATCACGCCGGTGACCCACGCAGCGGCGTCCGACGAGAGAAACAACGCGGCGTGCGCCACGTCATCGGGCGTACCGAGACGCTTGAGGGGATGCATGTCGATCAGCGGCTTGATCTGCGTTTCAGGGATGCGCTGTCGGTTACGCTCCGTCATGATGGTTTCTGGCGCGATGCAGTTCGCACGGATCCCGTAAGGCCCTGCTTGCGCGGCGACGTCCTGCGTAAGCACTTGAATGCCGGCTTTCGCGGCCGAATAGGGAATCGGTGCCTGCGGATGCGGCTTGCGACCCGCCGCAGACGAAATTGTGATGATGCTGCCTCTGTTTCGCGCTTTCATGCCTGGAAGCACGCTTTTGATCGTTAGGAATGTGGCAGTCAGGTTCCCTTCGATCGATGCGCGCCACCCTTCCTCGGTAATGTCCTCGAGCGGGCCCGGCGTCGTAAAACTGCCACCTGCGCTCGTCACCAGAACGTCGATCGGTCCGAACGCCCGCTCGACATGTTGCCGCATCGCCTCGATCTGCTCGAACTTGGTGACGTCCGCCACAACTGTCGTGGCGATCCCTCCGTGACGCTCGATATCTTCACACACGGCCGTTATGGCGTTCATGTCGCGGCCGTGTATCGCAACCCTCGCCCCTTGCGCGGCGAACAGGCGCGCGATCGCGGCGCCGATGCCGCGCGAACTGCCTGTGATCAAAGCCACTTTGTCTTTCAGGTCGGACATGGTGCTCACCTGTGTTCAGAATCTCCTCTGGAATTCCGCTCGAGGACGCGGACGTCGGTGAGCGCCAAACCCGGCCCGGAGGCGCAACGTCTACAACCGCGCGGTCCCGCGTGTACGCCCTCGGTGAAGAGCGGGTTCGAGGCAAAAAAAGGGCGCTCTCGGCGTGGCTGCGCGGACGCCACGGAGGCTGGCGAAATCCTCGTAACGCATCGTCTCCTTTGCTGCGTGGTCTCCTTTGCTGCGACTACTCGATGGTAGTTCGGTGGTGCCACCGAAGTCTTGAATGAACTGGCTGCGCGACCGCCGCGCTCGTCGTCCCCTGTGCGTCTCGTTCGGGTGTGCAAAGCACGCGTTCGCGCAATCCGACCAGCGTTCCGTTGCGGGCGGATCTGCCGTAGCCCCGTTCCTGCAAACAGTGCGGGTTGTAAGAGTGCGTTGCAAAATTAGCTCAAGGCGGGTCCTGTCCGCGAACAGCCCCACCGGGTGCTCGCCAGAAAAGCACTGGTCACGGCCCACGGCTCCGCGCCCGGCGGGGCGGCCCCGTTCG
>DATFWL010000275.1:0-2350 GCA_035259385.1 Vicinamibacterales bacterium
CCGGCACCTACAGCGGCGCCGCCGGAAACCCGAACGCGATCACCGTCGAGAACAAGGGCGGGTTCAATGGAGCCCGAGGTCCCGACTTCTCGCTCTTCAGCATGCGCGCCGCCTACCGGTTCAGGCTGCCCGGCAACGGCAACAAGCGCATCATGGCGTATCTCGACATCTTCAACGTGACCAACCGCGCCAACTTCAACAACCCGACCGGCAATCGCATGGATGCGGCGACGTTTCTCATCGTGCGCTCGATCCGCAACGGCGGCCCGACCCGGACGGCGCAGTTCAATGTGAGGTACGACTTCTAACCCTCACTCAAATCTCCACCACGGAGGACACGGGGACGCAGCGGTAAGGAAAACCTCCGGTCTTCCGTGTCCACCGTGATGGCGATGTTTTCCGGCTAGACTACTTTCTGGTGAAGAAATGACCGCGCAACCAGCTGTTCTGTCTCAATCCGGCGGCCGGCTTGCTGACCAATCGTTTCATTGCACCGATCCTGTTACGCAGCGGCCTTCCGGCCGGTGAATCGCGCGATGGTGACCAAGTTATCGGCGATGACGCCGAGCCCGACCCAACGGTTCATGCCATCCAGACCATGATAGCGACAGCGATCGAGTCCGTGTCGTCGTTTCAAGACACTGATGCGTCCCTCGGAGCCGACGCGCCACCGCTGGCCCCGCCGGAACCAGCGTTGCCGTTCATATGCGCGTCGCGCCGGCGATTTGGGTCCGCGCCGCGGCAAAATCACGCGTCGCACGCCGCGCTCCATCGCGACTCGTTCATTCTCCGCCGAACTGAATCCGCGATCGCCCGCGGCCAGATCCGGCGCGCGACCGAAGAGCGCCTGATGACGATCAAGTGCCGGCGTCCACAGGTTGACGTCGGCCGGCCGCCGCGGGTGCACCTCGTACGCAGTAACGATCTGATGTTCCGATTCTTGAATAGTTACCAGCTTGCCAAACTCATTCGGGGTCGCGATCTTGCCTTTGCGGATCGTCTCGGTATGCGGCTCGAAGAGGCTCAGGACCTTCTCGGGTACGTGGGTGTCCCCACCGAGAATCCGCGCACGCGTCTGCGCGAGCACCCGTTCAACCAACGGCCGCATGTGCCGCAGCTGGTCCTGCGCGCGCCGCAACTGTGGCTGAATCTGTGGGGTCGCCGTCCGGATGCGCTGGCCCAGGCGACGGACCATTGCACTCGCGTCGCGCACGACCGCACGCGTGGCGGCCATGAGCTTGCGATAACTCTGAACCAACGCGCCTCGCGTTTTCGGCGAACGCGCCGCATAGCCAATGCGCAAGACCCGGCGCATCACACTGCGCAGCCGATTGCGGATTCGCCCCTTCGCGTCACCGAGCGCGATGCTCGCCCGTTGCATCGTTCGGGTCAGCACGCGGACGCCGTCCTGGAGCAGCGTGCTGTCCGTCGGATAGTGCACGTTCGTGGCTACGACCGTGGTGTCGACGCGAAAGCGGCGGCCATGCGTGACCCCGGCACGCTTCGCGACCTCGACCACTTGGCGATGCAGTTGCTCGATGACCGCAGGCCCCAATGCGCGCGCGATCTTCAGGATGGTCTTCGCGTCGGGCACGTCCCCCGCATCGATGCGCGTGAAGGCGCGGTACACCAAATTGGCGCGGACCTCATGCTCCAAGTCGTCGTAGCTCCAGTCGAACAGGTGCTTCAAGATCAGCATCCGAATGACGACTTCCGCCGGTGTCCCGAGTCGGCCACGGCGGCGACTCTGCGGCCACCGCTGCTCGAGCGCCTGCGCCACCACGTCAATCACCGCGTCGTCCTCGAGTGCCGTGTCGATTCGTCGCAACCAGTCGGGCCACAATTTGTGGCCATCCGGCAACAGAACCTCGAACAGACTTCGTTCGCGCTGTCGACGCTGAACCATGCCCGCTCCTTTGATAAAACATCGCGCGGGCAGTGTAGTACGACCGATCGATCGAGACAACGCAGAATGAACCATTCGGTCACGGCCGGCCGCCGGCCACCGGTACAACTCAGTCACTTACGCGGTCATTTCTTCACCGCGAAGTAGTCTAACGCGTTGCTCCGATCCGCCTCGCGGCGCTGATTCAATACAAAGGACACTAAGGCAAGACTGGCGTGCTTTGTGTCCTTTGTGTTCCCTCGGCTTGGAGAGTCGGCCGTGCGTCGATCTGAAACCGGCCTAGCGAATGGGAAAGATCTTTTCGAGATCGTCGGCGGGACGCGGGATGACGTGAACGCCGACGAGCTCGCCGACTCGCCGCGCGGCAGCCGCGCCGGCGTCGGTGGCCGCCTTCACGGAGCCGACGTCGCCGCGAACGATCGCGGTGACGAGGCCGGCATCGAC
>DATFWL010000276.1:0-20811 GCA_035259385.1 Vicinamibacterales bacterium
AGGACGCTCTGCCCCGCCTGAAGGCGGCCGTGCTGGAACAGTCCCTGCCACGCGGTCAGGCCCGAGATCGGCAGACTGGCACCCACCGTGAAGTCGACGTCGCCCGGGAGCGGCGCGAGGTTGCGTGCCTCGATCGCCACAAACTCGGCCAGGGTGCCGTCGCGATACCAGTCCGCGAGGCCGAACACCCGCTGTCCCACCGATAGACCCGTCGTGCCATAGCCGAGGGCGGTGACCACTCCGGCCAGCTCGTGCCCAGAGATCGACGGTGTTCGGTCACGACCGAGGCGATCGGTCCAGGTCGAGGGCCACGTCAGCTCAGTCGGGACGAATCCCGACGCATGAACCTGAACGACGACGTCGTTTATCGCTGCCTGCGGCTCGGGCCGTTCCACCAGCGTCATCCCGGCCGTTCCCGCAGCCTGGTCCGTCACCACGATCGCCTTCACCGTACGCCCCCCGTCTCGAGTCGGGAAACCGCCCCAATCACTGCCGCAGCTGTCGGGCAACTCGAATTGTCGCACTCCTGGAGGAAGTGCGTCGTCTCACCAAATGCGACGCTGCGAGCTAGACGAGCAGTCTTGCCACGCTATCGTGCTCGCGATTGATCGCCCACGCCAGCGGCGTGGCCCACGGCAGATCATCGGGCAGGCTCTCCGGTGCGCCGCGCTCGATCAGGAACTTCACCATCGCGCTCGATGTCGCCGGTGTGACACGCCGTTGGCAGATCGATGAATGCGCCGCGCGTCTTGAGGTGCGCCATGACCTGCGCGGGAGTCACCGGCCAATTGCGCGGCACATCGCGCCAGCCGCGATGGAAGTAATCGCCGTTGGTGAGATGAATCGGCCGGGCGCCGTCCATTCGGCGAGCGTTGATGTCCGCGCCGCGCCGCAGCAGCTCGTCGATCGCGTCGAGCTGTCGCGTCATCGTGGCCCAGTGGATCGGCTGGTTCGATCGGCTGTCGCCCTTGGCGACGAGGTCCGGCTCCGCATCGAGCAGCGCGCGCGACCGCTCGAGATGATGATCGCGCAGCGCCAACGCGACCGGCTCCCCTTTCGGCGACGCGTTGAACTTCGTTTCGAGCGTGCTCCTCAGCAGTTGTTCCATCTCCGTGTGGCCGCGATCGCGTGCAATCTCGATCGGATCGTCGTCGACCCAGAGATCCAGCGGGTTGTGATCGTGTTGCAGCAGGAATCGCACGACATCGATCCGGTTCTCGCGCACGGCGAAGTAGAGCGGCTTGCGATAGTTACAGTGCGACCGCGCCAGTGACGGGTCTTGTCCGATCAGCGCCTGTACCATTCCGAGATCGCCTGACACGCAGGCCTGAATGAGCTCGCACGTCGGTCCCACGGCCGGGCGACCACAGGCCCGGTTGACGTCGCGTCGCCGAGGAACCAAAATGGAGGAATTACGGAGGAACACCGCCGTGGCGACACTGAACATCAAGAATCTTCCCGACGGCCTGTACCGAAAACTCCAGGCCCGCGCCAAACGAGACCGTCGTTCGGTCGCTCAGGAAGTCACTCACCTTCTGACTGAGGCACTGGAGGACTCCGAACCACTGTCGATCCTGGAACTCCGCGGCCTCGGGAAGGAGCTCTGGCAGAAGAAGGACGCTGCAGAGCACGTACGCCGCGAACGGGCTTCGTGGGACTAATCCAGGACGTCGGGCCCGGTGACGTCGCGCTCGACACCGCCGTCTTCATCTACTTCATAGAAGAGCACCCGAAGTTTCTGCCGCTGATTCTGCCGCTCTTCCGCCAGGCTGACGAAGGCAAAAGGAATCTGACAACGTCGGCACTCACCTTGCTCGAAGTACTCGTCGTGCCGTACCGCGCCGGCAACCGCCCACTTGCAAAGAGGTATGAAGCGCTGCTCACGCGTGGCCGTGGCGTTCGCCTCGTCGACATCTCACGGGAACAGTTGCGGGCTGCCGCACACCTACGAGCCGTTACAGCAGTGAAGACGCCAGACGCGCTCCAAATCGTCGCGGCGATCAGCAGCAGCTGCAAGACGTTCGTGACCAACGATCGTCGACTTCCGCCGATACCAGGTCTTCGCGTTGTCGAACTCTCGTCGTATATGGAGTAGCCGCGGGCACAATTGTGACTTGGCGGAGCATGACTTGCAAAAAACTTGAAACTCGCCAGTCTCCCGAACAGGTCGCGCCGTGCGCGATCTCGGGCGAAATCCTCAGGAAATTCCGTCGAAAGCGCCGATTTCTCCACGCTCCGCCCCTTGTGCGTGGCGATTCACCGAACAACGACGTTTCCTCTCAGCATGGTCATCCCACACACGACGCCGATCTCGCCTGAAGTCTTTGGCGTGAATTCGATGACGATCGGCTCGTTGAGCGGCAGGGCCCGCCGGATGTTCAGTGATGGAAACACCACTTCCGTCCCGCACGTTTTGTCGGTGGTTCGGACGAACGTGATCCGCGCGGGCTGGCCAGCGCGCACTGTCAGCCTCGCAGGCTCGTAGCCGTTTTCGGTCACGAGAACCTTCGCTTCCTGGGCGTTTGCGCTGATACCGGTCGCCGTCTTTCGGGCCCACCCGCAGCCGCCGGTGCAGACGATTCGCTGCCGCGCAGGCCGAGGCGATCGCGCTCGGCCCTGATCGCGAAGCTTCCATCCGCGACGATTGTGTCGCCAGGCTGCACGCCATTGAGCACGGCGACGTCGTTTCCGAGACGATCGCCCAAACGGACCTGCCGCTCCAGAAACCTACCCGGCTGCTTCGGATCCGCCAGATACACCACGGTACGGTCGCCAACGTTCTGCACGGCGGGTTTCGGAATCACGGCCACGGCACCTTGGCCGGCTGCTTCGATCCGGACGTCAGCGAACATCCCCAGCCGGAGTTCCCGTCGGGGGTTGGGCATTTCCACGCGTATCTTCGCCGTTCGAGTCTCAGCATTGACCTGCGGGTCGATGTAGCTGATTCGGCCGCGCAGAACCGCATCGGGAAAAGCCTTCGTTGTGACGGTCGCCGGCGCGCCGACGTGGACTCGGGAGAAGTCCTTCTCGTACGCGTCGGCGACAACCCAGACCGTCGACAGATCCACGACCGTGAAGAGCTTCGTCGTCGTATCAACGTTAAGCCCGGCATTCGCGATTCGCTCGGTGACCACACCAGCAAACGGGGCGGACACTGTGGCGACAGCACTCACGTCGTTTCCTGGCCCGAGATTCGAAATCTCCGCAGCCGACAGTCCGAGCAGTTGGAGCCGCGACCGCGCGCTTTCGAGCGCGGCCAGTCTCGCCGTGTGCTCCGCGTGCAGGCGCTCCAGTTCCTGACGACTCGCCGAGCCAATCTCCACGAGCTTCTCAGTGCGTTGAAGCTCCCGTTCGTGAGCGTCGAGTTCCGCCCGTGCCGACACGAACCGTGTCTGAGCCTCGGCGACTTCTGGGCTGAAGATCTCTGCAATGGGTTGACCGGCCTGGACCGCCTGGCCCAATTCTGCGAGCACTCGCGTCACTCGCCCGGCGACGAGAGGCGTCATCACCACCTGTTTGTAGGCATTCGCCTGGACGATGCCCGGCAGCCGCAGCCCGGAAGTGTCGCGACCCGCAGCCACCGTGCTGAGAACGATTCCTGCACGTTGCGTCGCCTCTTGCGTCAGGCTCACGACGACGTCTTGCGAGGCGCGGGTCGATGGCGGCCCCGGTACCTGTGAAGGCGTACCTGCAGGCGCTGGCACCGCGGTAGCGGACGGACTCTGAACGATCGTTGTCGGTGGTGTCGGCCGAACTATGAAGTAGACGAGGCCTGCCCCCACGCCGATGAGCGCCAGCGCACTCGCGACTATTGCGGGCCAACTTGACGTCACGCGCGAAATGCCGTTCATCGAACCTCTCCCAAGGCAGCCCTGAGCGCCTGGCGCGCTTCGAAGGCTTCCCGCAATACGTCCGTATACGCTCGCTCGACGTCGAGATATCGACGCTGTTCGTTCAGGACGTCGAGCAGGGTGCCGCGTCCCAGCTCGTACGTTTGTCGGATAACTTCGAGGTTTTGCCCTGCCAGTCGGACAGCGTCGCCGCTATACGCATCCAATGCCTGACGTGCTCGCTGATCGCGTGCCCGTGCGGCCGCAATCTCGCTCTGCGCGGTCAGGCGCGTCGCCTCGAGTTGTGCATTCGCGACGACTCGGTCCGATTCCGCCGCGGCAACGGCGCCCTGATTGCGGTTCTGCAGTGGCAGCGTCACCATCGCTCCGGCCGACACGTAGTGAAAGACACTGCGAATGGGCGCGAGCCCACCGGTTGGTGACAGGCCTTGCTGCGGAAAGCCGGCATCCATTCGCATGTACATGCCAAACACGCTGACGTCCGGGCGCCCTTCGCGCTGAGCGCGATCGACTTGCGCGGCGCCGACCCGTACGCGTGCCGCCGCTTCGAGTACATCAGGACGTGTTGCCACCGTCCGTGACTCGTCGGCTGCCGTCGGCCGCGGCTGATCACGCCGAACCAGTTCCTCGATCGGTTCGCGCAGGCGCAGCGGGGCATCAGCCGGCATCCCCAACAGCCGCTTCAATTCGACCAGCTGCCGATCGGCGACGCCGGCCTGAAGTAAACGGTCTGCTTCGAGCCGCTGCACTTCGACACGCAACATGTCACGATCGAGCGGCGGCGCAGCGCCTTGCTCCACGCGCGACGTGATCAATGTGCGCTGACGCGAGGTCGCTGCGACCAGCTGCTCGGTGACCGAAAGCGCTCGCACGGCGGCCATCACTTCGCCATATTTCATCCGCACGTCAGCCGCGAGTGCTCGCTCGCGGTTAGCCGCTGCATGCTGCGCAACTTCGATCTCGCGGTCAGCGACACCCACCCGGCCCGACTTCCGGAAGAGATCGAGTGGCCATTGCAACTCGATCCGCGTTTGGTTGTCGCTGCCTGACGGCTCCTGCTGCTGGAAAAACGACACCGCCGGGTTTGGGCGAAGGGCCGCTTGTTCGCGAAGGCCGCGGGTCACGTCAACCTGTGCCCGCGACGCGCGCAGTGACGGCTCCTGCTCGAGCGCACGTGCGATCGCCTCGTCCAACGTCACGCCGCCCACTTCGTCGATGTACGTTCCGGTTGTGGCGGGTTGCTTCGGCAACTCAGGCTGCTGCGCGTGCGCGACAACGGATAGACCGGAGACGACGAGACCGACTGCTACGACACGCGTCATTGCACCGCCCCTTCGAAACTGACCGAGCCGTTGCCGGCGGGTCCATCCCATTCGATCGCCATGTGCCATGCGCCCGCCATGCCGAATTCCGCCGTGGCCTCGTAGCGTCCGATCGTCGATGTGCGCTGAAGCTGAAGCCCGCTGGACATCACCATCCCTGGCATCGGCATGTTGCCGCTGGCACGAACGGCGCCCGCATCGACCAAGCGACCGTCAGCGGATCGGAATTCAATCGAGAACGCGTTTCGTCCCTGATGCAGTGTGCCGGTCGTGGACAGCAGCGAGATCTGAAGATCGCCTGCGCTGACACGCTGGACAATCTGGCCACCGGCGGTGCCGTTCGTCGTCACCTGGCTCGTGTGTCGCCAGGCCAGCGCGAATGTTGCGACAACAATCACGACGCCGATCACCGTGAGGACCGGCCTCGATTTCGCCGGCCTCGCCATCGCGGTTGCCGCAGGCGGCTCGTGCTCCACGCGCAATCGACGCTCGTTCAACCAGAAGAAAATCACCGGGGTGACGACGAGGACATGCAGGAGCGACGACACCATGCCGCCCAGTACGGGCGTTGCGAGTGGCTTCATGACCTCGGAACCGACACGCGTGCTCCACATGATCGGGAGCAGTCCGGCGACGACCGTGCTCACGGTCATCACCTTGGGGCGCAGGCGGAGCAGCGCACCTTCAATCACCGCCTCTCGCAGTGCCTCACGATTGAACGCGCCGCCCATCTGCTGACGCTTCCGCGCGACCGCTTCTTCGAGGTAGATGACCATTACGACGCCGGTTTGAACGGCGGTCCCGAACAGCGCGATAAAGCCGACCCATACGGCCACTGAAAAGTTGTAGCCAAGGAGCCAGAGCAGGTACACCCCACCGGTGAGTGCGAAGGGGACCGCCAGCAGCACGTGCGCCGCTTCTGCAGCCGAGCGGTACGTGAAGTAAAGCAGTACGAAGATCACCAGCAGGACGATCGGCAGAACGAGTCGCAGCTGCCGCCGCGCATGCTCCTGGTTCTCCCACCGGCCGCTCCAGGCGATGTAGTACCCAGGAGGAAGCGCAATGTCGCGACTGACGCGCGCCCGCGCCTCGTCGACGAAACCGCCGACATCACGGCCCTGCACGTTGAGGAGCACCGTCGCCAGCAGCAGTCCGTTTTCAGAAGAGATCATGGCCGGCCCGCGTACGTGCTCGATGTGAGCAAGCTCGCTGAGCGGAACCTGCGTACCCCGCGGAGAGGCGACGAGGACCTGTCCGAGCATCTGCGGATCGGCGCGATATTCGGCCGAATACCGCACGCGAACCGGGAAACGCCGGCGGCCCTCAATGGTGGTCGTGAGCGTGGTTTCGCCGATTGCCGTCTCGATGACTTGCTGGATATCGGCGACACCGATGCCGTACCGCGCCGCGGCGGCGCGGTCGATCTCGATATTGAGATACTGACCGCTGGTTACTTGTTCGGGGTACACGTTGCTCGCGCCCGGCACTTGACGGACCACATTCGCCACACCTCTGGCCGCGTCCTCGAGCGCTGTGAGATCTGTTCCGAAGATCTTGACGCCGACTTCCGACCGAACCCCCGTCGTGAGCATGTCGATCCGGTTGATGATGGGCATGGTCCAGATGTTCGACACACCAGGCATCTGCACCCCACGACCCATCTCGGCGCGCAATCGGTCCAGCGTCATACCCGCACGCCACTGGTCGCGCGGTTTGAGGTGGACCACGGTTTCCGTCATGTTCAAGGGCGCCGGGTCGGTCGACGTATCCGCTCGAGCAACCTTGGCGACGACGGAGTCCACTTCAGGAAACGTCGCCAGCACGGCGTTCTGCTTCGCTGCGATCTTCGTGTTTTCCTCGAGCGAGATGCTCGGGTCGGCGATCGGCATGAACATCAAGTCGCCTTCGTTCAGCGGCGGCATGAACTCGCTGCCGATGTCTCGCGCGATAAACAGCGCCCCCACGAATAGCAACGCGGCGACAGAAATTGTCAGCCCACGATGAACGAGCGCCGACTGGAGCACCGGCTGATAGATCCATCGCAGGCCGCGCATCGCTGGATTGGCTTCTTCGCGGTGGAATGTGCCTCCGAGCAGGAGCGAGCAGAGGACGGGGACCAACGTCACGGAGATGACCGTCGCGGCGAGCACCGCGAAGCTCTTCGTGAACGCCAGTGGATGGAACAGCTTGCCTTCCTGGCCGGTCAATGCGAAGACGGGCACGAACGCCAGGAGGATGATCGCCATGGAGAAGAACACCGGCCGGCCGACCAGGCGCGTGGATTCGAGAACCGTTCGCCACACCCGTGGGCGGTCTCGAGGATCGACGCCGCGTTGCTCCACGTAGCGAAAGGCGTTTTCTGTCACGACGATGCCGGCGTCGACGAGCACGCCAATCGCGATGGCAATTCCGGCGAGGCTCATGATGTTCGACGAGATGCCGGCGTAATACATCCCGAGGAACGACAGCAGGACGGCAAGCGGCAACGGAATCGTGACGATCAGGATCGACCGGACGTGCATGAGGAAGATCACGTGGGCGAGCGTCACCAGCGCGATCTCCTCGAGGAGCGCGTGTCGAAGCGTATCGACCGATTGGGCAATGAGCGTGGAGCGGTCGTAAAACGGGACAATCTTGACGTCTGGCGCAAGCCCCGGCTCGATCTGCG
Organism: Vicinamibacterales bacterium; assembly: GCA_035259385.1. Taxonomy (GTDB): domain Bacteria; phylum Acidobacteriota; class Vicinamibacteria; order Vicinamibacterales; family CAVVIG01; genus QHWK01. The sequence continues at coordinate 7,842 of DATFWL010000276.1, forward strand.
CGATACGTGACTTGACCGCATCGATGACAGCTTTGGTGTTCACGCCGGATCGAGCAACGACCACACCGCCAACGGCTTCGTGCGTGCCTTTGACGAGCGAGCCGACTCGAAACGCGTCGCCGACATGCACGTCCGCGATCTGCTCGACGTAAATAGGGACGCCGTTCGAGGCGCCGACGACGATGCGCTTCACGTCATCGACCGACGCGATCAGACCAACGCCACGGACGATTAGCCAGGCGCCGTTCGACTCGAGCACATTGCCGCCGACGTTGAGATTGCTGTCACGCACCGCCGCGACGACGGCACTGAGAGGAAGCCTGTAGGTGCGAAGTCGATTGGGATCCACGTCGACTTGGTACTGCTGAACGTACCCGCCAACCGACGCGACTTCGGCGACGCCTGGCACCGCATTGAGCTGGTACCGGATAAACCAGTCCTGCAGCGTCCGGAGATCTCGAAGCGACAGCGTCGGACTCTCGACGGTGTACCAGAACACGTGCCCGACACCCGTCGCGTCCGGCCCAAGCGTGGGTGTCACGCCGGCCGGCAGCGTCTTCGTGATCAGGCTCATCCGCTCGAGCACTCGTGAACGGGCGAAGTACAGATCGACGTTGTCCTCGAAGATCGCGTAAATCATCGAGAAGCCGAACGCCGACTGAGATCGGACGACGCGAACGCCTGCGAGTCCTTGCAGGTTGACGGTCAGGGGATACGTGACCTGGTCCTCGACCTCTTGGGGACTGTGACCGGGCCAATCGGTGAACACGATCACCTGGTTGTCCGACAGGTCCGGAATCGCGTCGATGGGCGTCGCGCGGACCGCCCACCAGCCCCATGCTGCGAGGCCCAGGTACAGCGCGACCACGATGAACCTGTTGCGAAGCGACAGCTCGATGAATCGATTGATCATGCCTACACACTCGTCACGGGGCGCGAGCACACCGCGCCATTACCGACCCGGATGCGCGTCCGGGCAGACACACGACGACTGTCTTGGCTAAACGAGGAAGACGGAGAGGAGGAGGTGTTTCGGAACGGACGAAACCAGCGGCGGGACGGGTGCGCGCCATTCCTGCGCGGAGAGCACCGTCATCGGGCTCGAGAACACCGCGGCGGGCATCAGGGCGATCACACCGGAGGCCGCGAACGTCGAGCCAGGAGAGGTCGATTCAGTTCGCTGAGCCGACGCGGCGCAGCAACTGTCCGCCTGCGCCTGGCTGACGCCGTTCTTTGAAGAGTGGTCGTGGCCCTCCGATTTGTGCATTGGACAGCTCGCGCCGCTCATGCAGCAGGCCATCCGAGCTTCGGGCGTCGCCTGCCAGCCCGCGCACACACCGACCTTGCCGGCCCCCAGGGCCAGAATCGCGACGACCGCCGCAATGCGCCGGGCGGGGCTCACCACTTCACTTAGAGTGCATCGCAAAATTAGTTCAAGGCGGGTCCTGTCCTCGAACAGCCCCACCGGGTGCTCGCCAGAAAAGCACTGGTCACGGCCCACGGCTCCGCGCCCGGCGGGGCGGCCCCGTTCGCGGCCACCCGCGAGCAAGCTAAATTTGCAACCTGCTCTTAGCATGCGGAACCCACTCGCTGCTGTCAATTCGGTGCGCCGCGACTTCCGAGCGTTGCAGCTGTGATGCCAGCGAAAAAGCCGCGCAACGCGCTCGGATTTCGAAGCCCCCGTCGGGATTGCCGGAAAACCGGAAGTCGCCCGCCAGACTCAGCGAACGATCCGCCCAAGCCCCACAGATGTCGCTGGCGGTTCAGATTTCGGCGCGCCGGAGCAACTGGGCGTTTGCGGCGACGACAATTGTGCTTAGCGACATCAGGACCGCCCCCATCGCAGCGGGCAGCACGATGCCCCACGGTGCGAGAACGCCCGCCGCGAGAGGAATCGCGAAGATGTTGTATCCAGCGGCCCACCAGAGGTTTTGAATCATCTTGCGGTACGTCGCCTTGCTCAACGCCACGATCCTCGGCACGTCACGCGGATCGCTTCGAACGAGAACCACGTCGCCGGCTTCGACTGCGACATCGGTTCCGGCCCCAATCGCGATGCCGACATCCGCAGTCACCAGGGCCGGCGCATCGTTGACGCCGTCGCCGACCATGGCCACTCGCTTGCCGCGCTGCTGGACCTCCTTGACCTTCGACGCTTTTTGGTCCGGAAGCACCTCGGCGAACACGGTGTCGATGTCCAGTTCCTGCGCGACCGATTGCGCGACCGCCCTCGCGTCGCCGGTCATCATGATCACCTCAATCGACTGGTCGTGCAGGCGACGAACGGCGTCGCGGGACTCGACACGAATGGCGTCCGCAACCGTGAACACAGCCGTCGCCGTCCCTTCGTCGATCATGGTGATCGCTGCCTGCCCACGTGAAGCAGCGCGGTCTATCGTCGCTTGGAGACCGGGCTCGAGGACGACGCCCAATCTGCTCACAAGCGCGGGGCCTCCAAGTCGAACCTGGCGTCCTCCCACAACCGCTTCAACTCCGCGACCGGGAATGGCCTGAAAGCCGTCCGCTTTCGGAATCCGGAGGCCTCGCTCCTCTGCACTCTTGACGATTCCCTGCGCGATCGTGTGCTCCGAGTCGTGTTCCGCTGCGGCTGCTATCGCGAGTGCATCGTCCTCTGTGATCCCGGGTCGCGTCGCGATATCGACGACACGGAAGTCGCCACGTGTCAGGGTGCCGGTTTTGTCGAAGAACACGGCTGTCACATTCCGCGCCTCTTCCAGGCCACGCCGATCACGAACCAGCAGACCACTGCGCGCTCCAAGCGTCGTCGAGATCGCAACCACCAGCGGGATCGCGAGACCCAACGCGTGCGGACACGCGATGACCAGCACCGTCACGACTCGCTCAATCACAAACGACGCGTCCTTGCCCGCGAGAGACCAGCCGATCAGGGTTGCAGCCGCGGCGACGATGGCGACAACCGTGAGCAGAAACGCGGCACGGTCGGCAAGCGCCTGGGCGCGCGATCGCGAGCTCTGTGCTTGTGCGACGAGGCGCATGATTCCGGCCAGAGCCGTCCGTTCACCGGTGCCTGTCACCTCGATTCGCAGCGCTCCCGCGCCATTGACAGTGCCGGCGATCACCTTCGCGCCAGGCTCCTTGCGAACGGGACGCGATTCACCGGTGATCATCGACTCGTTCACGTCGCCGGCACCATCCCGTACGATGCCGTCGGCCGGAACACTGGCGCCCGGTCGCGCCAGTACGACATCTCCGACGCGCAATGCCGAAATCGCGACCGTTTCGACGCGTTCGCCGACGACTCGTGTGGCCTCGTCGGGCAGGAGCTTCGCGAGCTCATTCAGGGCGCCCTGTGCCTGAGCGATCGATCGCATCTCGATCCAGTGGCCGAGCACCATGATGGTCACGAGCGTCGCGAGCTCCCACCAGAGGTCTGAGCCGGGGAAGCCGAGCGTCACCGCGAGACTGAACGCGAACGCCACGCTGATCGCCAGCGAGATCAGCGTCATCATCCCAGGCAGACGATCACGAATCTCACCGGCCGCACCCTTGATGAACACCCAGCCGCCGTAACAGAACACCGCCGTACCGAAAACGGCGGGAATCCATCGAGACGCGACTGGTCCGCCAGGCGCCTCGTAATGGAACCAGTGTTGAATCATCGGCGCCCAGACGATCGTCGGGATGGACAGGGCGAGAGTGCCCCAGAACTTCTGCCGGAACATCTCAACCGAGTGGCCCGCATGTTTATCGTGCCGGCCAGGTTCGTGCGTTCCTCCATGGCCGGCATGCGCATCGTACGTGTGCGCAGTGGTATTGGCAGATCGCTTCGTGTGCTCGTCGTGGGTCCCTGAGAGACTCGCGGCGTGCGTCTCTGCGGAATGCTCAGGCGGATGTGTGTCGTGCGAATCGTGACGCATGGCCGGTCATCCTCGGCCGGCTGCCTCGAGGGCCGGCCCGACAAGCGCGAGGAACAGCTCGTCGACCTGTCGCGGCGCGGGTGCGCTCTGCGCGTCGACCCACCAATTCAATACGAGAATGGACGGTCCGACGACATGCGCCGCCAACAGATCGCCCGGAATAGCTGGAGCCTCATTGTTGAGCGACGGGGCGGATCGCAGCAACCCGCCGCGTTTGGCCGACCGGTATCGTCTGCGGAATCGATGTGCCACCGCCGATGATCGCCAGAGCCTTGCAGCGATCCTGATGGCCCATCTCGGCGCACTCGCGGCAGTCTCGCGCCATCGGCAATCCTGCGCCGTCGATCGCGGCGAAAGATGTGAACTCGCTCGCCTGGACGTAACCTGCGGAGATGAGCTCTCGGTCCAATGAGGGGAGATGGCCAGGCGTCCCGTTCGCTCTCGCATCGGCCATTCTGTTTGGGGTCAGCACATCCGATCGCGACGATCCTCCTCGGCGATGTTCAGCCGGTGGTGCTCGCCGGACTTCTGTATCTCGGGTCGGGCATCGGCCTGTGGTTACTGCGGAGCGTCGTAGGGCTGCGCCGTGGAGCGAACGAACCTGCGCTGCAACAGCGAGACGTTCCTCTCCTCGTGCACTCCGCGGTGACGCCCGGCGAGGGCGGCAGCGTCAGCGTCGGCTGGGACCCGAAGGAGATGTGGTCCCAGCCGATTACCGTATGGGAGCCCTTGCGGCGGATGCAGACCGTCACTGAGATGCCGTCGGCCGATGGCCGCCATCGTGCGCCTCGCGGTCGACTATTACCTGGAAGCCCACGGCGGCCGTGTCCGGGTGCGACTGGTGCACTCGGGCTTCGACGACAGCGGCTCATGGGACGACTACATCGACGGGCTCGACGCCGGCTGGACTTACTTCATGTTCAACCTGAAGCACGCACTCGAACGCCATCGCGGCGTCGATCGCCGGCAGGTGTCAGCACGCTTTCGCGCCGCGGCGCGCGCCGGCGAGGAGCATTCTGTCTACGGCGCGAAGGGCTTGCGCGTGCAACCTCCGGTCGGCGGCCTGCGGCCCGGCGACGGCTGTCATCTTTCACTCGGCGGCGTCGAGGTCGACGCCACTGTGGCCGTGCGGCACCGAGCGCGCACCATCGCCTTCGTCGTGCCGGCCTGGAACGACGCGCTGCTCTTCGTCGAGCGCGCGAGGGGTTGAAGGAGACGCACCACATGGGCGTCTGGCTGTCACTCTACGCGGTTCCCGACACGACCATGGCGCCGTTGCGGCAGGGCATGGCCGATCTACGGTCGGCGCTCAGCGTGCCCGAGTCGTGAACACGCCGCGAACGCGACGAGGGACCGAACGCCTTCACTGAACGCGGGGCGATTGCGAGCCGACTACTCGAGAACCCGTCGAAGCGCTTCCATGTTCACGGGCTTGGTCAGGTGATGATCGAATCCGGCTCGGCACGAACGCTCGAGGTGCTGCGCAACCGGTCGGACACCACGGCGCATCTTGGCCTGTTCTTCGTTCTCTCCGGGTTTCTGAATACTGGCATTCTGCTGGAGAGCGAGTGCTAGCCGCCACGATTGACAATACGCACATATGTGCGTATTGTCGCTGCGTGCGACGGAAGCCCGGTCAGCTCGTTCCGCTCGAGCTCGCGATCTGTGACGCCGCGCTGGCTCTGCGCGAGCGCGGCAGCGAAGCCTTTCACGGTTACGAACTCGCGAAGACGTTGCGTGGCGTGCCCGGCGCGCCGCTGGTCACCGCGTTCGGAACTCTGTACCGCGCGCTCGCGCGCCTCGAGCAAATGGGCCTGCTCGAGAGCCGCTGGGAAGATCAGGCCTCGCCCGACCACAAGCGGCCGCGACGACGCTTGTATACGTTGACGGCGGCCGGCACGGCGGCGGCAGACGCCGCACCCCGGTCCGCGGTTTCGGCGCGGAAACGCGCACGGCGGCTGGCGCGGGCATGAACGGCTGGCTCGTGCGCGCGGTGTGCATCGTCGTCCGGGCATGGACCGCGATCTACACGCTGCCGCTCGAGCAGGCGGCGCAACGCGCCCGGCAAGCCGAAATCGACTCCGATCTGTGGGAATTCCTTCACGACGACTCGCAGGCTGGTGAAGGCTTCGCGACGGTCGTCCACATTCTCGCCGGCGCGCTCCTCGCGGTGCCGGACGACCTGTTGTGGATCTGCGAGCAGCTTCCACGTCACCGGCGTCGGCCGAGCCTGTCGGCGATCCTGCGATGCGCGATTGTCGTTGTCGCCGCATCGGGGCTCGCCGTCTCTGCGAGTGGACCGACGCTCGATGTGGCGAGCGCCGTCAGAGTGACCGTCGTCTCTGCCGGATGGATGGCGGTCGCGACCCGAGGCACCGAGGTGATGCTCGTGCCTGCGATCGCCTTGTCCGTGACGAATGCCGGCGACCGGCCGACCGGTGCGCTGCAGCTGAATGCGGTCTTCTCCACGGCCGGTCCCAGCCGCGCTGGCCTGGGGACAGCCTTTTCACCGCTCGTCGGCTGGCGCGGCTTGAAGCCTGGAACGACGAGCGGCGTCGTGATCATGCGCGGTCACAGTCCGCTGCTCGTCGACACGACCGAACTCGAGCGGCGGGCGCGCCGTTCATCGCTGAACGTCGATGCGTCGCGCGTCGATCTGTTGGTGCAGCACGAGGGACATTGGACGCGAATCGGCGACGTCCCGATTCCACCGCGCGTCATCCAGCCGTAACCCACCCGGCCTCCTTGATGGGCGTCACATGCTCGAAGCACACCACCTCGTCAAGCGGTTCTTCGGGATCACGGTCGTAGACGATGTCAGCTTTGCTGTACGGCCAGGTGAGGTGGTCGGCTACCTCGGACCGAACGGTTCGGGCAAGACGACGACGGCCAAGATGTGCACCGGCCTGATCGAGCGTTCGGCCGGCTCGGTGCGCTTCGAAGGCCGTGAGATTGGCGACGATCTCGTCGCCTTCCACCGGCGGCTCGGCTACGTTCCCGAAGAGCCGCGTCTCTACTCGTTCCAATCGGGCCGCGAATATCTGCAACTGGTCGGCAGGCTACGCGAGCTGCCGCCGGCGACGTTCGAACGCAAGATGGCGACGCTCCTCGAGTTGTTCGGTCTGTCCGGCGCCGCCGATCAGAGCCTGGCCTCATATTCGAAAGGGATGAAGCAGAAAGTGCTGCTGATCGCAGCGCTGCTCCACGATCCGGACGTCCTGATCTTCGACGAGCCCGATTCGGGCCTCGACGTCACGACGACGCTGATCCTGCGACATCTCGTGCGCACGCTGGCGCAGCGCGGCAAGGCGATTCTCTACAGCTCGCACGTCCTCGAGCTGGTCGAGAAGCTGTGCGATCGCGTCATCGTCCTCCACCATGGCCGCGTTGTCGCCGACGATTCGGTCGCGAATCTCGAGACGCTCATGACCAAGGATTCGCTCGAGCAGGTGTTCGCTCAGCTCGTGCTGCGCGACGATCCCGAGCGGACGGCGCGCGACATCGCGGACGTCGTGGTGGACCGTGGGTAACCGGCTGCTCGTCCGGCATTTCCTGCAGCGGTTCCTCGATCACGATCTGATCTCACCCGATGCCGACCGCCGCGAGGTGCTCACGATTACCTGCGCGCTGATCGTCGTGTCGAGTCTGTTTCTCGCCTTCTTCCTCGCCGTCAAGTTCCAATTCAACATCTTTCTGCCGCCGGGCTTGACGGCGCTGGTCGCGCTCGACGATCGCTTCCTGCTGATCTCGGTGTCGATGATCGTCATGGCGCTGGTCGCGGTCGCCGAGTGGGACGCCCTGTCGCTCGATGCGCGCGACACCGCGGTGCTCGGACCGCTACCGGTGCCGGCGGCCGCGATCGTCCGCGCGAAGTTCATCGCGCTGTTCCTGTTTGCGGCGGCGTTCGACGCGGGGGTCAATCTCGGGCCGACGTTGATGAGGGCCGTGGCGGTGCCGGTGCGCCTGCCGGTGACGATGGTCGGCGGGCTGAAGCTCACGGTGGCGCACGCCGCCAGCGCGCTCACGGCCGGCGCCTTCGGGTTCGTCGCGGTGCTCGGCCTGCGCGAGGCGTGCCGCGCACTGCTCGGCCCGGCACGCTTCCAGAGAATCTCGGCAGGCGTGCAGGGCGTGCTCGTCGTCTGCCTCACCACCGCGTTGCTCCTGCTGCCGGGCGCGTATTCGCGTGTGGCGATGACCTGGATGACGCACGACCGCGTCCCGCCCGCAGCCGTCCCGCCGCTGTGGTACGTCGGGTTGCACGAGACCATCGCCGGGGGGATCATCGACGGACTGCCGCGCGGCACACCGCCGCGGCGCTACCTGGCGGCCGAGCGCACCGCAACCGCGCTGTATCGCAGTCTCTGGCCGTCGTTTCATCGGCTCGCGTTCATCGCGGTCGTCGGCTCGATCGCGCTGCTCGCGATCGTGGCTGCCGCCTGCGTCTGGAACAATCGCCGCTTGCCGGCCGACGTGGTCGCGCATCATCGTGGGTTGCGCGGCCTGCAGCGTGCGTGGCTGTGGGCCGTCTCCCGCGCCGTCGTTCGCCGACCGGTGGAGCAGGCGGGGTTCTTTTTCACGCTGCAGTCGCTGGCGCGCAGCGCGCCGCATCGCGTCACGATTGCCGCATCCGCGGCGCTCGCATTCACGATCGTTGTCATCACGTTGAGCGGCAACGACCTGCAGCGGCGTCTCGATCCGGCCAGCATGCCCCTGTCGTTGCTGGCGCTGCAGATGCTGCTGATTGGCGTGGTGCTCACCGGGTTCCGTCACGCCGTGCGCGTGCCTGCGGAAGCCGGCGCGAACTGGATCTTTCATCTCGCGTGGACCGGCGACGAAACCCCCTACCTCACCGGCGTCAAGCGCGCCGCGCTGGTCGCGCTTGTCGCGCCAACCGTCCTCATGCTCCTGGTGCTGGATGTCTTCACGCTCGGAGCAGGACTCGCTGTGGCCCACGCCGCGTTCGGCCTCGGGGAAGCGATGCTGCTCCTGGAGATCCTGTTTCTGAAGTACAGGAAACTGCCGTTCGCCTCGTCATACGTGCGCTCCGAGGATCTCAAGTCGGTCGGGCCGCTGTATGTGGTCGGGCTGTCGACGACGGCCGTGACCTTCGCGGCTTTCGAGCGCGCGGCACTGGCGAGCGTGCCCGGTGTCGTCGCAGGTCTCGGCGCGCTGGCGACGCTCGTGATGGCCGTCCGCGCCTACGATGCCTCCTACCGCCGGATGCGGTTCCCGATCGATCTCGATGAGATTCCCAGCGGCGCGACTCAACGTCTCGAACTGACCCGCTAAGGTGCGAGCAAACGACTGTCGGTCAAACTGTGGCAAACCGCCTCAGTGTGCGGTCGTCTGATTTCAGCGACGCCCTCCAGGGGCTGCACTGCGACCTGTTGGAGCCGTGCCACCGCGACCGCCACCAGGCGGCAGGAGCGAGACCAGCTTATCGTCGGCGAGCGGGACAGACTCGCTGACGGTGTCGAACACCATCGCCTGCGAGTTCTCCTTCGTGTACGGCTTCCATTCCAGTCCTGGCTGGCTGGGATTGCCCGTCCGGGCGAAGTTCACCCACGCCTGCGCCACTTTCTCTTGCAGTGACATGGCGACCGCACCACCGCCCGTCGCCGTGTGGATCTGCGGCACGTTCAAGGCGTGGAAGCAGAACGCGAGCTCGGAGCAATGGAATGATGTGATGCCCCCGTTGATCGGGTATTCCCAGGCGAACAGGTAGTTGTAGACCGGCGCCTTGGCTTTCTCCAGTTTGCGCGCGAGCAGGTTCTTGACGCCGGGACGCGAGCCGCCCGCGTAGTACAGCGCGTCCTGGACCTTCTTCCGCGGGAACACCTGTTTGAACTGGGCGACGATGTCGTTTTTCCTGTCGCCGAACGCGGTGGTCAGCTGCTCGTCGATCTCATGTTCCGACCACTCGTTCTTGCGGCCGTCGCCGCGGGTGAGCGTCCCCTGCATCTCGCTGAACACCGAGCCGGCCATGAGCGGAATGGCATCGGCCCAGTCGAAGAACTCGCGCATCACGTAACGCTCGTCGGCGATCACCTCCCAGTTGAGCGCGGGCCGACCGAGTTCCTGCGCGGCGGACCGCAACGCGGCCGTCCCGGCCGTAATCAGCGTGCTGTAAGGCACCGTTTTCAGCTTGTCGATCTGATCGCCCGTGAAATTGAGGTTCTTGAGCGTATGCGCCGCGATCGTCTGCTGCGCCTTGATGCTCTCGGCTGGATCGGTCGTCCGGTAGGTGTTGTTGCCGCCGCTCTGCGCCGCGACCTTGTGGAAGAGGCCTTTCGCCGCCGGCATGTGCATCATGCGGACGACTTTGCCGCCGCCGCCCGACTGCCCGAAGATCATCACGTTGCCCGGATCGCCGCCGAAGCTCTCGATGTTGTCGTGAATCCACTGCAGCGCCGCGACGAGATCTGCCGTGCCGGTATAGCGCGACTGCGCGTACTGCGGTCCGTACGCCGACAGATCGAGCGTGCCCAGGATGTTCAACCGGTGATTCACGCTGACGACCACGACGTCGCCGAACTCGCTGAGGCTGCGGCCGTCGTAGGCGTACGACTCGATCGAGGAGCCGTTCGTGAACCCGCCGCCATGCATCCAGACCATGACCGGCTTCTTCACCGCCGGGGCGAGGGTCTGGGTCCAGACATTCAGGTACTGGCAATGCTCGTTCTCCACCCAGTAACGATGAGGGAACACGAGCTCGTCGGCGCTCACCGAGGTCTGCGCCGGAATCGGGCAGACCGGGCCCCACACCTGTGCGTTCTTTATGCCTGTCCACGGCTGGACCGGCCCGGGTGATCCAAACCGTTCCGCTTCTGCGTAGCGGATGCCAAGGAACGAGGATGTCTTCCCCTCGCGCAGGCCACGGAGCGTTCCGCCCTTGACCTGGACCACTGGCGGAATCACGTTCGGACCTGCCGCCGGCGCCGCGGGTGCGGACGGTTTCGTTGCCTCCTGCGCCGATGCGTTTCCAGCGACGCCCACGACCGCGCCGCCGATCAAGGCCGCGGCAGTCCCGAGCAGCTCCCGGCGATTCATGCGAACCGTTGAGTGGTGAGACGATTCATGCGCCATAGCTGTCCTTTCGCTGGACACCCGGCTGCTGCCGGCGTCGAATGGGACCTTTGTAACCGATTGCAGAGCGGCGATGCAATCAGTGATGCTCCCGCGCGATCTCGCGGCTGACGGCGCGCAGGATCGCGCGCACCTTGTTGGCTTCGCGCACCAGCCCGACCTTCGCAAACGGCTTCAACTCCGCCGCCGTCGACGCCAGCGTCGTCGCCGCCTCGAGCCGCGGCACGGCACCGAACTTGAGCGCCGGATCGTGATCGAAGCGCTCGCCGCGCGCGTAGTTGAGCGGCACCAGCAGCCGCGCAATCCGTCGATGCGTCGCGTTGAGCCGGCGGCGCGGCGCCGCGTCGTCGGGCGCCTTTGCGATCTGCGCGTCCGCCTGTGATTGCCACGCGCGGAGCGCCGGCCCCAACTGCGAGAGCGCGTCGAGGATCGACCTGAAGTCGACCTCGCCTGTCGCCGCTTCCTGATAGTGCGCCACTGTCGCCCGGATCTCGTCGATGGCGGCGGCGTGGTCGAACGGATGCAGCGGCGCGTTGACGATCCGCACGATCGTGGTGAGGTAGACGGCGAGGTCGCGGCGCAGGATGTCGAGATCGGCGACAGGCATCAGGTCGTCGGGCGTGTGCCACGCGGTATTGCCACCGCAGCCGCCGACGGCGTAGTAGCCGCGCCGCTTCCGCTCTTCGAGCGGGATGTTCGACAGGAGCATGTAGAGGCCGGTCGGCCCGATCTGGTTGAATGAGTAATCGCCCGCACGCAGCGGTCGCACGCGCTGCGACCGCAGGCCGAGCGCGTCCCGTATCGAACTCTGGCAGAGCGGATCGGCTTCCGCCATCCACATCACTTCTTCGTACGCCGTCGCATCAGCGCAGCCCGGCGAGTCGATGTCGAGCTGCGCGATGCAGCGCTCGTCGAGCTCGTCGGCGAACGTGTCGGCGTACCACGTCGATCCGGCATAGCGGCCGGTCGAGTGCCCGGGCCACCATGCGATCCGCACCGAGCGCTTGAGCCGACCGCGCAGCGACCACAGCACGCGTGCCAGCTCCAGGAGCGCCGCATCGCCGGTGGCGTTGTCGCCGATGCCTTCGTACCACGAGTCGTAGTGGCCGTGAACGAGCAGGAACTCGTCAGGATCCTCCTGACCGCGAATCTCGGCGACCGGGAGCAGACAACGCATCCACCCTTCGCGCAGCCACGCGCGCACCGACGCCCGCACCGGACGACGCTCGATCGCCGCGATCAGCGATTCGCCGTCGGGCTTGTTGATGCAGACGACCGGCGTCGACGGTTTCGAGGCGAGCGATTCGAGCGTAGGCGCGCCCCAGATCGGCGTGCAGATCCCTTCGTGAATGCGCTCGCCCGGGTGGATGTAGATCTGCGCGATGGCGCCGCGGCGCTCGAACGCCTGCACGGTGCCGGGCATCGAGAAGCCTTCGGTGAGCACGATCCGGCCGGCCGCCGGATCCGCGCCCTGAGTGCCGCCGCGTGCCTCGTCGGGCGTATCGAAGAGCGACTGGGTGCCGGCCGCGTAGCGCGAGGGGACGTAGCAGATCTCGCCCTCGATCGGCTCGGCCGTCGCCCGCGCCATCGCCGGGGGACGCGCGCGCAGCGCCCGTGACTCGCCGCGATCCGTGACCGTCAGCTCGGCGCGTTCCGGGATGCTGATGTAGAGCGACGGCTCATGGAGCGTCACCGGCACGCCCATCGCCTGAAGTCGCTCGACCAGGTAGCGGCCGGCGGCTTCTTCGGCCGGCGTACCCGATTCGCGCACCAGCGTCGCGAAGCGATCGAGCAGCGCGCGCGGTTCGTCGAGGTGGATCGCGCCGCGCGCACTCTGCTCGAGTGCAGTGTCCTTGAACACGGTGAACGTCGTCGCCACGAGAGCCTCCATCAAGCGATGCGTTGCAGCGGCCGCCGCCTACGCGGATGTGAAAACTCATTCGAAGAAGATGCGCAGGTTCGCCTCGGGCGCCGGCGGCGTCGCG
>DATFWL010000277.1:0-3261 GCA_035259385.1 Vicinamibacterales bacterium
GCACCGCCGAATGGTCGGACGTCAGCGGCGCCGTGGACGGCGACGGAGCCGATAACGCTGAAGCGTCGCGACCGTCTTGGCGGACTCTTGCACGAGTACCAGCGCGCGGCGTGACCGAATCGAATAAACGCACCCTACACGCGTTCCTCCTTTCTGAAGGTAGGGACGGGTGGCGTCGTGGAGCGCCGTTCCCGGTTGACGCCCCCCGTCCCTGGCGAGGGCGCTGCTGCGCCGCACGTCGTCGTCGCCCATTGCCAGATCGTAGCGCCGTTCGTGACAGGCGCCGCCTCGCACTGTGCGCAAACGCCGTCGAGTCGAACGGACAGCGCCGTGTTCGGGCTCAGCGCCGCTCTCCTGCAACGGCTGGTGCAGCCTGCAATGGCGAAAACTCGCGCACGAAATTGCTGAATGTCCATGCAGATAGCTGGGCAAAGTGCAGAATGTCCTTGGGGACAGCTCCGTTAGTTGTCGTAATAGAGATAAAACTCGTGTGGATGCGGGCGCAGCCGAATCGGATCGAGCTCCTTCTCGCGCTTGTAAGCAGTCCAGGCGTCGATTAGATCCTCCGTAAACACATCGCCACGCAGGAGGAACGAGTGGTCCTGCTCTAAGGCGTCCAGTGCGTCCTCAAGCGAGCCTGGTGTCGTCCGTATACCCGCGCGCTTCATCTCGTCACGCGTCATCTCGTAGATGTCACGGTCGAGCGGCTCACCCGGGCTGATCTCGTTCTGAATGCCGTCGATCATGGCCATCAGCATGGCCGACCATGTCAGATAGCCGTTGCAGCTCGGATCCGGACAACGGAATTCGAGGCGCCTGGCCTTCGGACTCTTCGAGTACATCGGGATCCGAATCGCCGCGGAACGATTTCGGGCAGACAACGCGAGATTTACTGGCGCTTCGAACCCAGGAACGAGACGGCGGTAGGAGTTCGTGGTAGGCGCTGCGAACGCGAGGAGCGCCGGCGCGTGTTGCAGCAGGCCGCCGGCTGCGTGAAGACCGATCTCGCTCAATCCGGCATAGCCGTCGCCGGCGAAAAGTGGGCTGCCCTCTTTCCACAGCGACGTGTGGGTGTGCATACCGCTGCCGTTGTCCTCGAAAATCGGCTTGGGCATGAACGTGACGGTCTTGTCGCGCCGGCGCGCGACGTTCTTGCAGATGTACTTGTACCACATGAATTGATCGGCCATTTTGAGAAGCGGTCGAAACTGCATGTCGATCTCACTCTGACCCGCCGTCGCCACTTCGTGATGATGCGCTTCGACGATGATCCCGATCTTGCGCATCTCGTACACCATCTCACTGCGAAGATCGTGGTACGTATCGGTTGGACTGACCGGAAAATACCCACCCTTGAAACTCGGTTTGTAGCCCAGGTTCGGCTCCTCGATGCGCGCTGTGTTCCACGCGCCCTCGATTGAATCGATTTCGTAGTAACCCTTGTTTTGTTTCTGCTCGTATCGCACTTCGTCGAAGATGAAGAACTCGGGTTCGGGCCCTATGAAGCACGTGTCGGCGATCGCCGTCTCTTGCAAGTAGGCCTCGGCCTTCCGCGCGACATGCCGCGGATCGCGCGTGAAGTCCTGGCCGGTCACCGGATCCACGATGTTGGCGATGACGCTGAGCGTCGGCTGTGCGTAGAACGGATCCATGCACGCCGTCGCCGGATCGGGCACCGCGAGCATGTCGGATTCGTGAATGCCCATCCAACCTCGAATCGACGACCCGTCGAAGCCGAGCCCGTCTCGGAATGTGTTCTCATCCCATAAGTCGATCGGAAATGAACAGTGTTGCCACGTCCCGAGCATATCGACAAATTTCAAGTCGACCATTTCGGCGCTGTTTTCCTTTGCAAGCTTGAAAAAATCGCCAGCCGTCATGGCGCGGCCTCCTCTTTGCGCACGGATCGATGGCGCAGACGGATGGAGCATAACGGATCTGCGGCAAAATGCGCTCCCCGGCCAATTCGGACAACACAGGAATGCGTTTGTCCGACAGATTTTGTCTGGAGTCGTGGTTACTGCCCAGAATCACCACCGTCGGCGGGACGTCGGTACCGCAGGGGAGACCTGACCAGGCTCTGGCGACGGTCGGACTTCATCGATCGCAGACCGAAGCAGCGCGAGCGGGGGTGCGAGCCTTCGGCGCTGTTCATCATGGTGTCGCCGGGTACGCGCCTCGTTGGGCGAAGCACCATTCTTCGAGCCCGGGCCGGGTGAGCGAGGCGCGCTCAGTCAGCACGTGACGTGAAGAATCGCGTTCGTCTTCTGTGGATGCTTCTGTAACAACTTGATCGCTTTTGCAGTTGGCAGCACGACCAACTTCACCCTGCGGTCCTTGGCCTCCCGCTTCACGTCGTCCATGACAGGCAGACGGCCATACGCCCCGGTGCCGATAACGAGGCGCCTGCACTTCCACGGAATCTTTTCTGCTGCTGATAGCGGCGTGTGGCCAAACGTCTCGCGGAACTTCTTGGACGCCTTCTTCTTTCGTCGGTAGATCTCCCCTCGATCGACGACGAGGTCGTGTTCGTAGATCACCCCATCGATATCGATGGCACCGAACTCAAAGTGTTTGAATTGCATTGCTCACCTCACGCAGCGGTTCCCTTCTCAGAGACGTCGGCCGTTTTGAAAGG
Organism: Vicinamibacterales bacterium; assembly: GCA_035259385.1. Taxonomy (GTDB): domain Bacteria; phylum Acidobacteriota; class Vicinamibacteria; order Vicinamibacterales; family CAVVIG01; genus QHWK01. The sequence continues at coordinate 2,639 of DATFWL010000277.1, forward strand.
TGATGTCGGAACGAGGAAAGCGGGCCGGACCTCTGGCCATGACTCCAGGGGAACGCGATGCCAGCACGAGAGCTCGGACCAGTCATCATCGCGCGCCGTGCTCCGTTGTACACTACGCTGTCCCTCGCCAATATCACGTCCAGCCAAAGTCCGGTTGACGGCGGGCTGGCAGCTCGCCATTCTACGAGCGATGCGTCGCATCGTGCATTGCATCGCGGCGATCCGGCTCGCGTCGTCGGCACGGCGAGACCTCCTGCTCGAAGTCCTCGCCGAGGTGTCTGCAGGGACATTCTGAACGTTCCGGCGCGAGTTGTCGTCACTGCGGCAACCGTCTCACGACGGCGGATCGCCCGCAATGTCCCCAAAGCGGTTGAGCGGGCTGAGCGGGACGGCCGATGATCATCCTCATGGCGACTTCGCGACGCCCGCAGCAGCGCTATGACCACCGGCTTCGAGAGCTCGTCCGCGCCACAGGGAACGTGACCCTTGTCATAGATCTCGGGGTTCCTCGCTCGACGGCCCGTGGCTGGCTCCGCAAGGCTCCGGCGGTCGTCGTCAGCCTGGACGTGACGGACCTGAGGACATCCGAACTCCTCCAAGAGATCGTGGCGCTCCGGCGACGC
>DATFWL010000278.1:0-13083 GCA_035259385.1 Vicinamibacterales bacterium
TCGTCCACCTTGATCGGCGACATCGACACGTCGTCGATCGACAGCTGAGCGTCCTTGGGCAGCGTGATGCGCGGTGTCCCGACGCGGCTCGACGCGATCATTGCGCCGCGCTCGTCGAACAGCGTGATCTCGCGGAACTCGCGGAACTGGAGGACGTAGTTCTTGAGGATTCGATCCTGCTGCCAGGGCTCGAGGCCGGTGTTCTGCAGATCGGCGGCAAGGGCCTTGAGCAGCTCGGTGTTGGTGACGACGTAGCGCCGGATTTCTTCGGCCGCGCGCAGCGCGACGTTCTGATACCCGTTCATCACCGACTGCCGTGTGCCGCGCTGGAGTGAAAAGATCGAGATCACGCCGTACGCCAGCAGCGGAAGGACCGCGGCAATGCCGAGCAGGAGCGCGAAACGGGTGGCGATGTGGCGGATTTTCACGGCTCTAGTTCCGGCTCGCCTGCCGTTGAACGCCGGTCGGCTTCCAGAACCGCAGCGTGCTCAGGACGTCCCTGCCCTCTTCGCCCTGGACGTCGAACCGCTTGCTGATGGCACGCGCCCGTACCGACCACGCCAGGAAGATGCCCGGCGGATCGTTGGCAAACGTCTCGACCAGGTTCGCCACGGCCATACGATACGACGATTCGGTCCCGGCGCTGCGCACCGCGTCGAACGCTTCGTCAACGGCATTGTTTCCGAAGCTGCCCGGGTTGCCAGGCATCTTCGTCCGCCAGTACCCGTACACCCGCATCATCGTCGGGCCGCTGACCGCGTCCATCAGGACGGCGTCGAACCTCCCGTGCTGGACCGCCTCGAACAGCCGGTCCGGCGGCGCCGCTTGAATCTCCACTTCGGCGCCGACCGCTTCCATCTGTCGCTTCACTTCGAGCGCGATGCGCTCGTAGACCGCGTCCGACATGATCAGCAGCGTGAACTTGAGAGCCGCGCGCTTGGTCGACGGCAGATGGCTCGCGCCGAGCAGCTGCGCTGCCTGCGCGGGATCGTATCGATTGTTCGCGTTCTGTGCCTGATCGAGTGCCCAGTAGCGCGGCCAGATCGGACTCGAGGACGGGACGCCGTGGCCATTGAGCGCGCTGGTCACGAGCCTCGTCCGATCGATCGCCATATTGAGCGCGCGGCGAACCGTCGCGGCGCGGAGCGGACCGGAGGAGGTGTTCAGTCCCAGGACGTATTGATATCGTCGCGTGAAGGTGAACACGGCGACATTGGCAGAATGCTCGAGTGAGCTGAGGGCGTCTGGGCCAACCTCCCACAACATGTCGAGCTCGTTGCGCAGCAGCTTCGCCCACGCGCTGCGCACGGCCGGGAAATTTTCGACATCGATTTCGCTGATCGTCGGCCGGCCGGCGTAGTAGTCGCCGTTGGCGCGCAGCTCGCTGTTAGAATTCTCCACCGTGACGAACGGTCCAGTGCCGATCAGGCGAGTGCCGGGTTTCCGGATTCCGGCCTCCAGCGCCTCGAAGAGGAACGGGGATGGTCGACGAAACTTGACATCGACGGTTCTTGCGTCGACCGCGCTGACTTGCTCGATGTCATCGGCGATCGGCCCGAAGAACTCTCGCACTGATTTCGGAAGCACCTCGGCCACGGCGCTCGCGGTCAACGGCGAGCCGTCGTGAAACGTCACTCGCGGCTTGAGGTGGACGAGGTACGACCGCCCGTTGTCAACGGGCGTCCAGTTCTCGGCGAGCGACGGCTCAGGTCGGCCGTCTTCAGCAAGACGGGCGAGTCCTTCGACGGAGAGGATCTGGGCCAACTGTCGCAGCCCCGCGCTCGGATTGGTCGGCGAGAGTCCTGGAACGCCGACGCGAAGAACCGCTGCCGACGACTCGCGCTGCCGCGCGTCGTTTCCGCGGCAGCTGACCGTGCAGGCTAGACCAACCACGATGGCCGTCGTCGCGACGCCTGCTCCGGCTCGATATTCGCGGCGTTCCGCGCGCGTGATCCGCCCCCCTGAATCGGCGATTCTACTTCTTGTTCATCGGCGGCTCGTCGACGAACGACCAGCAGAATCCCTGCGGCTTCGAGTTGTTGCCCTTCTTGACGATCTTGACCTTCATGGCGGTCTCCTGTTCAGGACTGGCTGGCCACGGCATGGGCCAGCGAGACGACGGCCGAATCGAGACTGTGCTTGTGACATGTCGGCACGTTCATGTCGCCAAGCTGACTGTGCGAAGCGGCCACGCATCCGCCGGCGCAGACCGGGATATACGCGCAGTCGCCGCATTCTTTCCAGGGAGAGAGCCGGAGGAAGCGCTCGCGGGCGCTCTCGCGCCAGCTGTCCTGCCGGCCGTCGATATGGCCGGTCGACAGCGCGAGCTGTCCGGTGAAACCGGGGCACGCATACAGCGATCCGTCGGGGCCGATCGTGTGCGCGTGCGCCTTGTGCACGTGGCACGGGCCGTTGTGCACGCCGTCGTGTGTCGGAAACCCGAGGCGCCGCGTCTCGTCGCGGAGCATCGTGAGCTTGTCGTCGAGCACGTTGCACGAGTCGCAGGCCTTGCCGGCGCCCGACCCGAGCGACGTCATGCAGGTGCCGTTGAGCGCGTCCTTCGCCGCGACCGGCGTCAGCGGGATGATCCCTTTCGCGGACACCGGCTCGACGCGCACGATCGGCTTGAAGAAGATCCGCGACAGCTTGTCTGCGAAGTCCTGCTGCTTCAGATACTCGAGCAGCGCCGGATAGCTGTCCACCGAGCTCTCGTCGAAATTGCCGCCGATCGCGATCCGCACGCGGCCCGCGACCGCGCGCACGTTCTCGACGATGCGATCGAAGGTGCCCTGGCCGCCGCGCAGCGGCCGCATCCGGTTGTGGGTCTCGCGATCGCCGTCGAGCGTGATCTTGATCCCGTTCAGGCCGAACGGCAGCATCCGCTCGACGACCTCAGGCGTGAGCAGCAGACCATTGGTGATGATGTTCACGAACATCGGGACGCCGCGCGCGGCGGACATCTGCCACGCGCGCTCGGCGAGCTCGTACATGACCGGCAGGTTCAGCAGCGGTTCGCCGCCGAAGAACGTGAGGACGAATTTCTCAGGCCGGATCTGATCGAGCTGGCCCGCGATCCAGGCGGCGACCCGCGCCGCAGTGGCCGGCGACATCCGGTCGGCGCGCTCGTTGTAGTCCCCGTGATCGCCCTGGAAGCAGTAGTCGCAGGCGAAGTTGCACTGCAGCGTAGTGAGGACCGTGATGTTGAGCTCGGTCGTGTCCGATTTGACTGCGGCCAAGTAATCGTCGAGGTTACGGCGGTCGGCGGCGCGGCTCTCGACGAGGAAGCCATTCTCCTGCAGCAGGTCGAACGCCTCGCGCGCTTCGCCTTCCAGGTCGTCGACGACGAACTCGTCCGCGGCAACTCGATCGAGCAGACCGACAACATCCGTGGACACGACGAGTTGCGCGTCGGTGACGGTGTTCATCAGGAACACTTCGTCGCGGGCTGTAAGCGGCACACGCACGTTGAACATCGACGGCTGCATCGGGTCGATCTGATCTCCAGGCTGTTTGGGCTTTCGACGTTTGTACGTCGAATGCCATAACAGGCTGCAACGCCTATTCCAGAGTTTGACGCGAGGGCGATCTATGCGGTTTTCCTAACGGATACTGTGAAACGTCGTAGGTCGCCGTGTACACGGCACGACGCACGACAGGATTGGGGTCAATGGATTGGCCGCGGCGGCGCGACGCTGCCTGGACCACTGCGCATTTCGCGGGAAGAATCAGTTCTTTTTTAGTGAAGGGGCAAAACTTTGACCGAACCGGCCAATTTATTGGCCGCTGTTGAACGGCTGGGCTCAGGTCACGCGCCGCGCAGGCGCTTCGCGAGCTGGCGCACGTCGAGCTTGTCCATCTTGTACTTCAACGTGCTTAGTGGTATTCCAAGGTACTCTGCGGTGCCGGTCACGTTCCACCCGCACTTCTCCAGCGCCCGGAGGATGAAATTGCGCTCGAACGTGTTCGTCGCCTCCTCGAACAGGCTGTCGCTCGAGGTGCCCTGCGGCTCCAGCTGCGCAAAGTGGAATTCGAGCGGGAGATCCTCTTCCGAGATGAAATCCTTGTCGCTGACGGCGACGAGGCGTTCGATGAGGTTTTCGAGCTCCCGGATGTTCCCCGGCCACCAGTACTTCTTCAGCACCGACATCGTTGTCTCGGTGATGCCCTGAATCTTCTTGCGGAAGCGCGCGTTGTAGCGGCGCAGGAAGAACTCGGCGAGCTGCGGCACGTCCTCGCTGCGCTCCCGCAGCGGCGGCAGCTTGATCGGGATGACGTTGATTCGATAGAAGAGGTCCTCCCTGAACTTGCCTTCCTTGACCGCTTTTTCGAGGTCCACGTTGGTGGCGGCAATCAGGCGGAACTCGGTCTTGATCGGCTTGGTTCCGCCGACGCGCTCGATCTCCCCCTCCTGGATCGCCCGCAGCAGCTTGGCCTGGAGGTCGAGCCGCAGATCGCCGATCTCGTCGAGGAACAGCGTGCCGTTGGACGCCAGCTCGAACTTGCCCAGCTGCTGGCGATGGGCTCCCGTGAAGGCGCCGCGCTCATGGCCGAACAGCGCGCTCTCGGCGAGCTCGCGAGGGATGGCGGCGAGATTCACGGCGATGAACGGCGCCTCCGGATCGCCGGCTTCGCGGTGAATCAGCCGTGCCAGCAGCTCTTTGCCGGTGCCGCTCTCGCCGAGAATCAGGACCGTCGCGGACAGCTTCGCGATCTTGTGGACCAGGTCGACGATGTCGCGCGTCATCTTGCTGGGCCCGACGATGAACTCCCGCTCGGTCTGGTCGGCGACCTGCGCGGACAGCGTGAGCACCTGCCGATTCAGATCCTGCCGCTCGCTCGCGTTGCGGACCAGCGAGCGCAGCTGGTCGTAGTCGAAGTCCTTGGTGATGTAGTGGTACGCGCCGAGCTTCATCGCCTGCACCGCGGTCTCGATCTCGGTGACCGCGGAGATCATCAGGACCTCGATCAGGCTGTAGTTTTCCTTGACGATGCGCAGGACCTCGAAGCCGCTGATGCCGGGCAGCCGTACGTCGAGCAGTATCAGATCGACGTCCTCGCGATTGAGGATCGGCAGCGCCGCCTCGCCGCTCGAAACGCGCAGGACGCGATACTCGCGTTTGAGGATCGCGGTGAGGGTATCGCGCATCCCCTCATCGTCGTCGACGATGAGGACCGTCTTCAGCTTCGAGCTCATGGGCTGGCGGGGGGAACGCCGGCTATTGTCTCAGGCGGTTGACACTGTTGCAAGCCGTTCGATAAGGTGGAGATTTGTTGACGGTCCAGTGGTTGCTCACCGGTGCTGCCGTCCTGCTCGCGGCCGCCGCGTTCGCGAGAGCGCGACGGCTCGCGCGCCGCCTCGAACGTCTCACCGAGTCCTACTGGGAGCTGCGCTACGAGCATGGTCAGCTGCGGGCGCGGTTGAACCGGCTCGATCCTGAATCTTCCGCAGCCGGACCGGAGCCCGCTGCCGCACCCGGCGTCACCGCATTCGTGCCCCTCTCGTCGCTGAAACGGTAAAAGCGAGTCATTCGTGGCGACTGAATACGACGTAATCGTGATTGGCGCCGGCACCGGCGGCTACGTCGCGGCGATCCGCGCCGCGCAACTGGGACTCAAGACCGCCGTCGTCGAGAAACAGAAGGCGCTCGGCGGGACGTGCCTGCTGGTGGGCTGCATTCCGACCAAGGCGCTGCTCGAGCACGCGCACACCTTGAAGGTCGTGCGGCACGCCAAGGACTTCGGCGTGTCGATTGGCGAGGCTGTGAAACCGACGATCGACATGAATGTCGTGCAGACGCGCAAGGATCGGATCGTCACCGGGCTCACCAAAGGCGTCGAGTTCCTGTTCAAGAAGAACAAGATCGACTGGATCAAGGGGACCGCGCGCCTGACCGGCGGCGGCGGCGTGGACGTGTTCGAGGGCGAGCGCCAGACGCTCCACGCGCGCAAGGAGATCATCGTCGCCACGGGATCGGCGCCGCGCGGCGTGCCGGGCGTCGAGATCGATCGCACGCGGATCATCACGAGCGACGAGGCCGTCGGCCTGCGCGAGGTGCCGAAGTCGATCGTGGTGATGGGCAGCGGCGCGGTCGGCGTCGAGTTCGCCTCGATCTTCAACCGGTTTGGCAGCGACGTGACGATCGTCGAGCTGCTGCCGCGGCTCGTGCCGGTGGAAGACGAAGCGGTGTCGGCTGAACTGGAGAAGTCGTTCCGCAAGCAGGGCATCACCAGCCACACCGCCGCGAAGGTGACGAGCGCCACGGCCGGCAGCGCCGGCGTCGACGTCGAGATGCAGGTCGGCGACGGCACGACGAAGAAGGTCCGCGCCGACTACCTGCTCGTCGCTACGGGCCGCGGCCCGGTAACGGCCGGCCTCAACGCCGAAGGGGTCGGACTGCAGATGGAAAAGGGCTACATCAAAGTCGACGCGATGTACCGGACGAACGTGCCCGGCATCTCGGCGATCGGCGACGTGATCACGATCGACGGGCCGCATCCGCAGCTCGCGCACGTGTCGTCAGCGGAAGGCATTGTCGCCGCCGAGCGGATTGCCGGTGTCGAGACGCGCCCGATCAACTACGACCATGTGCCCGGATGCACCTACTGTGATCCGGAGATCGGCAGCGTTGGACTGACCGAAGCAAAGGCCAAGGCGCGCGGCTACGACGTGCGGATCGGCACGTTCCCCTTCGGCGTGCTCGGCCGCGCGAAGATCGCGGGCGAGACCGAGGGCTTCGTGAAGATCGTCGCCGACCGGAAGTACGACGAGCTGCTCGGGGTTCACATGATCGGAGCGCGGTCGACCGAGCTGGTCGCCGAGGCGACCGCCGCGCTGCGGCTCGAGTCGACGGTCGAGCACCTGATTCGGACGATTCACGCCCACCCGACGTTTGCCGAGGCGGTCGGCGAGGCAGCACACGCGGTACATGGCGCCGCGATACACGTCTAAAAAAATCGCTGATTGCTGATTGCCGATGTCGAATTAATCAATCCCCGATAAATCACCGATCATCAATCAGCAATCAGCAATGGGCGGGTGACACACTATGGCGACAGACGTCGTGATGCCCCAGATGGGCGAGTCGATTGCCGAAGGCACGATCGTCCGCTGGATCAAGAAGGTCGGCGACAAGGTCGATCGGGACGAGCCGCTCTTCGAGATCTCGACTGACAAGGTCGACGCGGAGATTCCTTCGCCGGCTGCCGGCGTGGTGTCGGAGATTCGCGTCAAGGAAGGCGAGACCGTTCCGGTGAACAGCGTCGTCGCGGTGATCGGCGGGGCCGCCAGCGCGCCTGCGCCCGGACCAGCCGCCGCGGCAAAACCGGCCGCGCCGCCGGCGGCCGCGCCGGGCAAAGCGGCCGAGCCGCCCAAACCAGCCGCGCAAGCCGACGGATCGCCGACAGCAACGGCGCCGCCGCGTGAGCAGGCGGCCGCTGGTCCGCCTGCGCCTGCGCCGGCGGAACCAGCCCGCGCGCCCGCGCCGACCACGCCGAAACAGGCTACTGGCCCGAGGTCGACCGAGGACCTGATTCGGGAGCGCTCGTCGCCGCTCGTCCGCAAGATCGCCAGGGAACACAACGTCGACATCTCGCAGATTCGCGGCAGCGGGATCGCGGGACGGGTGACGAAAGACGACATTCTGGCGTTCGTGGAAGGCGGGAAGGCGGGAGGGCAGCAGGGAACGGTCGAACGGCAGGAACGGCTGGAAGGAAAGGCCGAAAGGCTGGAGGGGAAGGCCGGAAGGCTGGAAGAGCGTGCGCCCGCGGCGTCGATCCCGGTGCCGCCCGCTCCGAAGTTCACGCCCGGCGGCGGCGATGTCGTCGAGAAGATGTCGCCGATGCGCAAGCGGATCGCGGAGCACATGATCCTCAGCCGGCGGACGTCCGCACACGTGCATTCCGTGTTCGAAGTGAACTTCACCCGGCTCGCGCAGATCCGCGAGGCGCGCAAGAGCGAGTTCGAGCGCGCCGGCGCGAAGCTCACCTACATGTCGTTCATCATCAAGGCGGCCGTCGACGCGCTGCGCGCCGTGCCGGTGGTGAATGCCTCGGTCGACGGCGACAGCATCGTGTATCACCAGGAGATCAACGTCGGCGTGGCGGTGGCGCTCGACTGGGGCCTGATCGTGCCGGTGATCAAGCAGGCCGACGAGAAGAACCTGCTCGGGCTCAGCCGCGCCGTGGCGGATCTCGCGAACCGCGCGCGCGGCAAGCAGCTGAAGCCCGAAGACGTGCAGGGCGGCACGTTCACGATCACCAACCCCGGCGTATTCGGGGCGCTGCTCGGGACGCCGATCATCAACCAGCCGCAGGTGGCGATACTCGGCGTCGGCAACGTGGAGAAGCGTCCCGTCGTCATCGACGACGCGATTGCGATCCGGCCGATGGCGTACCTGACGCTTGGCTACGATCACCGCGTCATCGACGGCGCCGTCGCCGATCACTTCATGTCGCACCTGAAGCGGCAACTGGAGAACTGGGACTCCAATGCGCTCTGACACAGAGCGTGGGACGGATTTGCGCGTGGCGTGGGTAGGGGAGGACCGATCGGGCCAGACCCACCAACCGCATGGACCCATCGGTTCCACACACCTGTCCGTGCGTCGACTCGGAGTCGTTCCCTATACCGAGGCGCTCGCGCTGCAGCGGTCGCTGGTCGAGGATCGGCGCGCGGGACGCATCGGCGACACCCTGCTCCTGCTGCAGCATCCACACGTCATCACCGTCGGGGTTCGCGGCGACGGTGGTCGGTCTCACATTCTCGCGACGCCGGACGCCCTTGCCGCCCGCGGCATCGCCGTTCACGAGACCGGTCGCGGCGGCGACGTCACGTATCACGGTCCCGGGCAACTCGTCGGCTATCCAATCTTCGATCTGAGCCCCGATCGACGCGACGTGCACCAGTACGTGCGGGACGTCGAAGAGGTGCTGATCAGAACGGCGGCCGACTACGGGATCGGCGCGGAGCGCGTCGCCGGGCTGACGGGCGTCTGGGTGGGGCGCGAGAAGCTTGCGGCAATCGGCGTACGGATCGCTCGCTGGATCACCAGCCATGGGTTCGCACTGAACGTTTCGACCAACCTCGACTATTTCAACCTCATCATTCCTTGCGGTATCGCCGACCGGGGCGTCACCTCGCTGAGCCGGCTCCTCGGTCGTGCTGTCGAGCTTGGCGACGTCGAGCGACGCGTCGCCAACCACCTCAGTAACGTTTTCCAGTTCAGCAGTTTATCAACTTAGTTCACCGCTGGAATATTCGGCTCTGCGTCGGGGTTCTAGTCCCCAGCGAGGGAACAATCCCATGCAGGACGCAGCACGGCAGGCCCAGGACGAGCTGCTCGCTCGGCTGAAGAGCGGCGACGAGCAGGCGCTGGTGGACCTGGCCGACGAGTTTGGAACCAAGATCTATCAGTTGGCGTTCCGCTATCTGCGGAACAAGGAAGACGCCGAAGAGGTGACCCAGGACGTCCTCTTCAAGGTGTATCGGAAAGTCGATGCGTTCCGCGGCGACGCAGCGCTGTCGTCGTGGATTTACCGGATCACGTTCAACGCGGCGATGTCGCGCCTCCGGACGGCGAAATATCAGCGCTCTCACGACGACGATCGCCAGACGTCGCTCCCGGACGGCGATCAGAATGGCGAGAGCCCGCGCGCCAAGGACGTTGCCGACTGGAGCGATCTGGCGGATGAGCAGGTACTGCGGTCACAGCTGCGCTCGCGCGTGATGCGAGCCATCCTCGCGCTGCCGGCGATCTACCGCGCGCCGGTGATGCTGCGCGACATCCAGGGGATGTCGACCGAAGAGGCGAGCGCGATGCTGCACGTCAAGGATCAGACGCTGAAGTCGCGCCTCCACCGCGGCCGGCTGATTCTGCGCAAGCAGCTCGCCGATTTCGCCGGCGGCCTGTCGCTGCACCGTCCGATCTACGGGACGTAAGGGGCTGGAGGGGCGTTCCTGCCCGTCCAGCCCTACAGCGACATCGCGTTCTCCAGCGCAACTCTCTCGACAACGCTCAACGACGGCGTCACGACTTCGACGATGCCGGCAGGCCCGAGCCTGATCGGCATGGCCGCCGTGCGGGCGTGAGTGCCGGCGCTCGTATCCGGCGCGACGAAGCAACTGGCGAGGCGGCGGGTGCGCCCGGCGATCGCGTCGACGACGAGTGCCGCCGCGTTCGCCAGCGCGTACGGACCGGGCGGCCACAAGGCCGCGATGCGCGCGGCAATGCGGCGCCGGGAAGGCTCGTCGACGAGGCGCGTGAGGGCGAAGCCCGCGAGCGCCGCGCCTTCCCACGGGATCACCGTGTGCGACGGCGGGATCCCGAGCACCGACAGCGACACGTCGCGCGGCGATCCATTGGCGGCGAGCGCGACGATCGCGCGCGCGCTGGCCGCCAGCGCCTCCGGCGCGGATCCAATCAACCGTCCGCGCCCGACCCGCAGCTCGTGGACGCCACGATCGATCAGCTCGCGCTGCGCCGCGCCGGCGCACAGCAACACGGCTGTCGGTGAACTGCGCGAGAGCTGGCGCAGCAGCTGGAGTCCGTCTTCGCCCATCCACTCGCCGCCGCCGAATCGATCCGCGACGACGACGACGCTGGCGCCGGCCGCGGTCGCCCAGTCGGTCGATCCCGAGAGCTGCGTCGCGAAGCCGTCGACGGGCGCCGCCTGCGCGATGTCGAGCGCCTTGCCTTCGGCGACGCGACCCTTCTCGTCGATCAGCCGGACGGCGCGCGCGACGTTGCGCCGCGCGAGCAGGTGCGCGAGCGCGCCGCCGAGTTCGCCGGCGCCGACGATGGCCACCTCCTGCATCGCTGCGATATTGTAATGGCTATGCAATCACTGCACGGGAAGGTGGCGCTCGTCACCGGCGGATCGCGCGGCATCGGGCTCGCGATCGCGCGCGCGCTGGTCGCCGACGGCGCACGCGTCGCCATCACCGGGCGCAGCGCGGCGCATCTGTCGTCGGCGCGGCCGGCGATCGAAGCCGCCGGCCCGGGCTCGGTGGAGACCCTGCAGGCCGACGTGCGACGCTACGCCGAGGTGCAGCGCGCGGTCGACGCGGTCGTCTCCCGCTTCGGCGGCCTCGACATCGTCGTCAACAACGCGGGCGTCGGGATCTTCGCCGACGTCGCGTCGATGACGCCGGATCAGTGGGCGGAGGTGATCGAGACCAACCTCACCGGCGTCTTCAACGTCTGTCACGCGGCGCTGCCGCATCTGCGCGGCCGCGGTGGCGCGTTCATCATCAACATCAGCAGCCTCGCGGGGAAGAACGCGTTCGCGAATGGCGCGGCCTACTGCGCGTCGAAGTCCGGCCTGAACGCGTTCAGCGAAGCGCTGATGCAGGAGGTCCGCTACGACGACGTCCGGGTCAGCTACGTGATGCCCGGCTCGGTCGCGACGGCGTTCTCGAGCGGCGACTCGGCAAAGGGCGCGGACTGGAAGATTGCGCCCGAGGAGGTGGCCGACGTCGTCGTCAACCTGTTGCGCCACGATCCGCGCAGCCTGCCGAGCCGCGTCGAGCTCCGCCCGTCGAAGCCACAGAAATAGCGAAGGCCTCAGCCGAGCGATCAGATGTCCGTCTTCGACAAGCACCACGACGCGCTCGAAGTCCACGAGACGATGATGGGTCCGGCGCGCGGCCGCCTCGCCGTGGCGCTCGACCTGCTGACCGATTCGATGGCGCTCGTCGGCCAGCATGGCGTGTACTGCCGCAACGAGCGATTTCCGGGACAGCCGAAGCTGGACATCGCGCTCGTCCTCGAACAGCTCGAGGACGCGAAGCAGCTCGTTCAGAGCGCGATGGCGGAATTGAAGTCGCGACCACCCGATTGATGTAGGGGCACCCTTTCAGGGTGCCCGCGCGTCCGCCCTGAAAGGGCGGACCTGCGCAATCACCGCGACTGCGGATCACCCGACGCGTCCCTCGAGCACTTCCTCCTGTCCCCTCGCGGTTTCGACAGCCGGCTCCTCCGCTGGTGACTCGCGCCAGCGCGACTGGATGATCAGCCACAGCGCACCCGGCAGACAGAACATGAGGCCGAGCGCGAATGCGAGGGCACGCGGCGACCAGCCGGCCCGATCGAGCTGGCGGCCGGTCCAGTAGCTCGACGCTGACGACATCAGCGTCACCAGCGCCAGCTCCGCTGCGAAAACCCGTCCGCGAAAGCGATCCGGCACTTCGAGCTGCAGCAGCACGGTGCTGAAGACCCAGAGGATCGAGCCGCCGAAGTGCGCGAACAGCACGCACAGCGCTGCAACCCACAGCGACGGCGCCGCGGAGAGCGCCACGTAGAAGATGCCGACCATGAAGAACGCCGGGCCAATCGCGCGGCGCAGGCGCAGGCGATCCTGACCGAGGATCCAGCGCAGCGTGATCGGGCCGAGACCGGCGCCGACGCCGCGCGCGCCGTAGAGGACGCCGATGCCTGCGGCCGATCCGGCGCCGACCGGGAACACCCGCTGGCCGAAGATGGTCAGCAGCAGCAGCACGCCGCCGGCGAGCCCCCAGCCCGCCTTGACGAGCATCAGCGCGGCGACGTGCGATCGCTGGCGGACGTAGCGCACGCCTTCGACGAGATCGGTCACCCCGCTGAGCGCCAGAACGCCAGTCGGACGCGGCGCCGGAGCCGGCGTCGAGTCGTACCGCGTCCGGCCGATGAAGAAGGCCGACGCGAAGAATGACAGCGCGTTGATGACGAACGCGACGTTGCGGCCCGCGATCGCCGTGACCACGCCGCCGATCGACGCGCCGAGCGCGAGCATGGCCGACCACGTGGCGGCGGACAAGGCGTTCGCCGTGAGCAGTTCGTCAGGCGCGGTCACATTCGGAATCGTCGCCGTTCGCGCCGGCTCGAAGAACGCCTGTGCGCCGACGGTGACCGCCATCACCACGTACGCAATCCAGACTTCCTCGCGGCGGTGGATGAGCAGCAGCGCCAGGATCAGGCCGCCGCGCAGGATGTCGGTGACGATCATCAGGCGCCGCCGATCGACGCGGTCGACCACGACGCCGGCGAGCGGACCGACCAGCGCGACCGGCAGGAACTGCACGATCATCATCCACGCGACGGCGGTCGC
>DATFWL010000279.1:0-30981 GCA_035259385.1 Vicinamibacterales bacterium
ATCGGAGACGAAGAGTTCAAGATCCGGCAACACCGGAAGCGCGTCGGATACGAGACCACACACAAACATCCTTCGCCGTTTTTATAGGCGTCGTTCGCGCGACGCTCGTGGAATCCCGTCTGGCACATCGTGGCCCAGGCCTTCGCCGGGTCTTCCGGCGCGATGCATCGCAAGGGCCCAGCCGGCGAGGATGGTACTCAACCGAGCGATGGCTGATTGCCGGATCGGTCGCTCTACTCGTCGGGTTTTCGTCACTGCCGGCTAGGTCGCAAGTCGGTCGTTGACCTTCGACCGGAACTCCTGTGGTTGCGGGACGAGTGGAAAGGCCTCTTTGGTTCCGCCCGTTCCGCCTACAACAATCGTTCCGTAGCCGAACATTCGGCCGAACAACGGTTCGTTGACCGCAATCGACTCCGCCTTCGGAAGCGCAATTTCCAGCGACCGCTTTCTGAATATGCCGGTGCTCATTGCAAGGCGACGTGTCGTCAGCATATGGCTGGTGTTGCTGCGGAGCATGTACCGACCGATGCCATCGACGATTGCCGCAACGAAAAACAACCCGTGAGCCCACTCGCAGCACTATTCGAAAAGAAGAATCCCCCCGGGGGGTCCCACGCTGGCGAGCGGTTGGGTCGATAGACGGCTGTCTAATCTGCGAAATGTGCCGAGAAACGCTCAACCACGGCTGTCATTCGGGCGATACGAGATTCGTCCTCACGAACCCGTTTAAGAAGAGTCTCCTCGTCAACCCCTGGAGCGAAAAACCTAACCACGAGCTCCAACCATGTTGAATCGTGGTCGATCAGGCCGCGTAGAGGGGCTGTTCACCGATTTGAGGACAGAGATCGAGGTAATACCCGGCCGCCTGTGCGGACCTCAATTGGGGTGGGCGGTCTTCTGGGCGGCGTGGACGTCGATGGTAAGCACCCGACGGAACCCGTTCTTTTCCAATGCTTTCGGCTACGCCACCTTACTTGAAGGTGGCGACGAGCGCCGACAGCGATTCCACGATCGATCGCTTGCCTTCCAGACGGGGTGCCCAGTGAACGGCCATCTGCGCCTCGCAGTCCGATCCGCACATGTTGGTGTAAATCGTCGGATGCGCGAAATGGGTGTAGTCGATGCCATGCGCTTTCAACTCGCGCGCCGTGAGCTCGCCCGCCGTGTAGAAGAGGACGGCGTGCGGCAGCTGCGGCGGAATCTTGACCCCGAGCGCCTCGGCCGCAGCAAAGATGGGCCGCGCCACTACGCGGCCCCATGCGTGTGACCGTTCGTGAAACAGCATCTCGAGAGCCTTGTACTGGCGGTAGCCTGAATCGACAGACGAGATCATCACGTGCGTCACCGGGCCCGCTTCGTATGCACCGAGTGAACCTGCGCGTACGGCGACGTCGACCCACACCGGGTTGTCGGGCATCGTGACATCGTAGGCCCGTGTGATGGCCTCGTTGAGCGCCGCGCCGTGCCGATCGATCAACGGCCGGACGGCGGCAATCCATTCGCGGTTCGTTCGGTCGTGTGCCGGCCACCAATGTTTCTCGTAGATCGGCATCAGCCGCTCCAGCGTCGTCCTCACGCCGCTGTCGATCGGTAAACCATCGAGACGCGTCCTTCCCTCGGCGGTTCGAAGGGCCTCCTTGATCGCGATCAGCTCGTCATCGAACAGATTGCGACTGGAGTAGGGCGCGTAAACGTCGATGCCCGCAGCCCACGCGCTCCGTTCCGGTTCCGGCATGTCGGCTGGCAGCGGCGCACCCTCACCTTTCGACCAGAGGATGTGATGGAGGTTCAGCCAGGCGTTGCTGTGAAAGGAAAAGAACGCGTCCGCTTGAGCGATCGGACGCCCCTGCGTCAGCGCGAGCGCGGCGGACAGGAGAACGGCAAATCGGCGCGACATGGTGGCATGAGTATATGAGCGATCCTTCGTGGTCATCCGGAAGTGGATGGTGTTCTCTCTTGATGCGCAAACCTAGGTAGGCGGCGTGTGGCACGGCGCTTCCGGGGCCGCGCTACCGCGCTTCCCGCCTTCAGATCCACTGATCTAACCGACAGGCGCAAGAAGGGCCGCTCGAGACAGTCTGAAATCCTGTCCGCGTCTTATCTCCAACGATATATTCATACGGCAGAGCTGGGCGTGTTAGCGTGCGCGGCACCGCACACCCTCACGAGTACTGCGGCTATCGAGGAAATCGCACGATGCGCTTCGCGATCCGTCGCCTCGTCGGCGTTCTCGTTGCCACGACGATCGTCGCTTGTCCTAGCCTGGCCATCGGGGCCACGTTCGTCGTCAACAGCGCGCTTGACGCCGTGGACGTCCTGCCTGGCAACGGCGTATGCGCGACGGCCGGGGCCGTGTGCACTTTGCGAGCGGCCATTCAAGAGGCCAACACCACACCCGGCCCACACATCATTACGCTGCCGGCCGGCATCTACACGCTCACCATCGCTGGTCGTGGTGAGACTGACGCGGCGACCGGCGACTTGAATGTCAAGGCCGATATCACCATCAACGGCGCCAGCGCGGCGACGACGATTGTCGACGGCAACAGCCTCGACCGTGTGTTTTCGGCCTCCAGCGGCGGCCTCACCATGAACGACTTGACGGTAAGGAACGGCAATCCTGGAGGCGGGGGAGGCTGCATCTCGGTTTCGGCAGTCAATCTGACGCTCGCCCGTTTGGTTGTCAATTCGTGTCATTCAGACGGCAGCGGCGGCGGCATTCTCGTCTCTGGCCCGTCGACGGTCACCGTCACCGACGCGACGATTTCGCAGAACGTGACGACCACTCAAAGTAGCGGCGGAGGAATCTTTCTTGTAAATGGCATAACGGCCACCATTACACGGGCGACGATTTCTGGTAACTCAAGCTTCTTCGGCGGAGGCATCCGAGTGTTTGGCTCAGCCGCGTCTCCATCGACTCTGACTGTAACCGATAGCATCATCACGCAGAACGTCGTGAATACGACGACGATCCCGTTCGGTGTTGGCGGAGGCGTAGAACTGGATGGCGCCGTGACTGGCACCTTCACACGTGTGACCTTCTCCAAGAACTCGGGCTGTTGTGGAGCGGGGATGTCGTTGGGTGGCAATACGGGAACTACAGCGACGCTGACGGTGGTGGACTCCACGATCGCACAGAACGTCAGTCCGACGACTGGTGGTGGCGTGTACGTGCAGAACGGCCAAGGTGACGCGATGGCCACAATTACCCGCACCACTATCTCCGGTAACTCGGCCAATCAAGGAGGCGGGCTCATAACGTTCGGCGGGAAGATAACTCTATCCGATTCCACGATCACCGGAAACGCCGCGACGGATGCCGGCGGTGCGATTTATAGAGGGAATGTCGTTGCAACCGAACTGACACTTATCAACGTCACGGTTGCGTCGAATTCGTCGGCGGCATTCGGAGCAGTGACCACGTTAGGTCCGACGTCGGTCAAGAACACGATCATCGCCAATAACACCGGACCGGCGCCGTCGAATTGTGCGCCGCCTAATTTCGTCGATCTCGGCAACAACCTCGAGTTCCCTGGAACCTCGTGCGGGTTCGCCCTGGCCAGCGACCGCCGGGCCGATCCGCTCCTCGACCCACTCGCCGACAACGGCGGGCCGACCAGGACGATCGCGCTCATCCCCGGCAGCCCTGCGCTCGACGCGGGCGATGACGCGACGTGTGCCGCGATGCCGGTGTCCGGCCTCGATCAGCGTGGCGTCAGCCGATCAGTCGGCGTCGGCCCGCACTGCGACATGGGGGCGTACGAACGGGCGACGCATCAGTTCACCAGCGATCCGCTCATCGCACGGAACGCCGTGATCAGGGCGTTGCACATCCTCGAACTCCGGTTCCGTATCGACGGCGTCAGAGTCGCACGAGGTCTCGTTCCGTACCCGTGGCACGATCCGACGCTGACGCCAGGGTCGGTGGTCATCAAAGCCCAACACATCATCGATCTGCGATCGGCGCTCGCCGAGGCCTACGTCGCTGCGACGCTGACACCCCCTACGTACACAGATGCCGTCCTGACGACCGGCGTCAACGTCGCGCGCGCCGTACACATCACGGAACTGCGCGCCGCGGTCATGGCGATCGAGTGAACGGACGAAACCGGAGGACTATCTCGGGGAACGGGAACGAGCATGAATGTTCAACCGACGTCACGGGAATTGAGGAGCGATCTCGCCACTTGTGTCCGGAAGCGATAGGGAATCGCGATGTTGAAAGCCATTAGTGCCGGAACGCTTGCCTCTGGGTTTTTGACTGAACGTGATCACGTCGCCGGCTACGCGTAGTCGGCGATCGAGGATTCGTGGCTCCCGTTCACGCGGGACGTCCGAGGCGCACGCCTCGAAGATGGAAGTTAGCCAAGCGTTCTGCACAATGTCGTGACGTGCCAACGAGCGGTCAAAACCGCACTCGCAGTCCGCCGCCCACCTGTAACCCGCCCGCTTCCGTGTGAACTTCGGGACTGCCGTCGGCCGAGACGTGCATCGACGCATGGCTGTAGCGTATGAGGGCACCGACGCCAACGCTCCTGGAAAACATCGTACTCACGTCAGCCCCGACATTGAATCCGACCTGCCACTTGGCGGCCGGCGCGATGGTCGTCCCGGAAATTGTGATCGCATCGAACGGGTAGCCATCGTTGACAACGATCCCGGTCACGAGGTCCTGCTTCAGGCGGAAGTATGAGGGACCACCGAACACGGACAGCTGAAATCCCGGCGAGGTGGCCAACCCCCAGATGGCGTCGCCATGAATACCGATTTCGTCGCGAGAGAGGGTCGACACGTCGCCCGATGCGGTGCGAACGGCATTGAAGAGGAACGGGTTTGGCTGATTTGCCGTGACCGCTCCTCCTCGACGTTGCGTCATCCAGTTCACGGCTCCGCCGAATCCCAACCTATGCCCCACCCAAACGCCGCCGCCGATGTCCACGGTTGGCGCCCGTCCGACCGTATAGGCAGCCGTGCTCGTGGCGGTTTCCGCATAGATGGTGGAAATGGAGATTCCGTCAAATGCCGTGCTTGTGGTCTGGAAGCTCCCATTTACGGAGACGTAGCCTCGACCTGGCCGATCCGCGGACGGACGTTCTTGACTCGATGATTGCGACTGCAAGGGCACCGCGGATGGCTGACTGGGCGGTGGCGCGGTAGTCGTCGTCGGATTCGTCCCTGACGGAGTTGTCGTCGAGGTGCCGCGAGGCGTCACCGTTGCGAGAGCCGAGGGCTCCAACCGAACGTTGGGCACACGCATGTACCCCGTTCGGTCGCCCCATTGCAAATCATGAACGACGATTCGGTACCAGTCGCCGTCTCTGGCTTGGACGTTGACGCGGGTGCCGGCCGGCAACGTGCCCAGCGGTGTGCGGTTCGCGTCCGGATAAATGAAGAACGGCGCATCAGTGATGACGATCCCCGTCGTATTTGGCGGCTGCGGTTGAGCGGCGGCAGGGACAATCCCGACGGCGGAGAACGTGACGAACGCGAACGAAATCAGCGAGAAGCGCAGGAACCGCATTAGTTCACCCCAACCGCCGTCCAGGCCTGTGTCACCGCGCGTTCGGGCGCGCTCCCGGGTCCGTACAGATCACGAGCCGCTTGAATGGTGGCCGCTCGAGCCGTCGAGAAGCTCGCGTTCTGCGGCAGCAGGAACGTGAACGCCCGATAGAACACTTTCTCAATCTGCTCGCGATTTGAAGGGCCCACCCCCTGTGTCGATAGGCCTGACGTGCGGTTTGTGCCGCCCTCGATTGCGAGATAGAAGGCGTTCCCGGGAATACCCGCATTAATATGCCGACCCCCGCTATCCCCTGATCCTGTGTATCGACGCAAATAATGATCGGGACTTGGGGCTCCGCCCTGCGTATAGGCCTGTGGATTCTGGAGCGACCGAATGCCGTTACGAGTCGTCGTGACGCCTCTAAAGCTGTCCTCTCCCATCAGGTAGTCCGCCTGCCGAAGACCGTCGCCTCGAGGTTGATAAAAGAACTCAACACTGGTGCCCATCATGTCGGCAAACGCCTCATCGAGGGCGCCGGGTTCACCCGAGTTCAGTAGGCCTGGGGTGGACGATATAACTCCGTGGGTTAATTCGTGAGCAATCACGTCAAGCGACCCGGCCAAAGGGCCGACAGTCTGACCTGAGAGGTCTGGAACCGCGGAGGTGAAAACATTCTGCGGCGGGATGCCATTTCCAAAGTACATGAGGCCAGTCTGGTTGGGTCCGCAGGAACCGCACCAGAATGCCTGTACCGCGAACTGCCCCAGGTCGTTCAGTGAGAGCGACAAAGCGCCCTGCGCGGTAACCGCGTTGATCAGCGCTGTGATCGGGCGATCACGATTATCAAGACCCCGACGGCCAAATCGCTTGTAGTAGTAGTCGTACGTTAAGCCGATTTGTGCTTGAGCGTCGACAGCGATGGGATCGTTCCAACGGTCGTCGATGTCGCTGGCCCGATCGCCTGGGAATAGCGCCGCCCCGTTTAAAATGTTCACCGCGTGCGTCAAGCTGCCGCGCATGTCATAGGTGCGCAATGCCGGCGGTCTGAGTTGGTCGTCGGCGAAGTACATGCCCGCCTCTCTCGAGACGCTCAGCTTTTTCGTGTCTCCCAGGACTCCCAGACCAGTCGCCACAGCGGCATCGGTTTGAATCTCGGATACTCGCCGGAGTTCGGAACCGGTGTTGGCGTCCACGAAGATGCGATTGACCGCGTTCCCGGCCGAGATGACAGCAGAGTAAGCCAGCCTGTAGTCACCTCCGTCGAGTTGCACAACGACGAGTTCGACGCGCGTCAGCGCCTTCGCCTCAGGTCCCCCCATCTGTAGCAGCGCCTGCTCACCTTCGGTCTCCGACAGCGCGGCATCCACATCAAGATTCAGGTCCGGCGCGAGTGCGCCGAAGATGGATATCGCACTTCCCATGTCAGACACGCGCACGATGTCCGCGCCCCAGACGGGGACCCCGCGATAGAACTGCTGAAAGCGCTCGATCGTCTGGGCCGGCAGAAGGGGATCGTGATCGGTCGAGCGCCGCCGTAGATCCTTCGCGCGTTCGTGCTCGTCGATGTAGCGATCCCACGTTCGAAGTTCGTCGATGGCTTGTGCCTGAACCCGGCGAACCGACCCACCCGTCTGGGCGGAGCCAGCAAACTGAAGAATCCCGAATAGCGCGGCGGCTGTTGCGAGTGTGGTAAATGTGCGCATGTCTTCTCGGAAGAATTGCGAAACTGGCGATAGAACTGTATTGAACTCGAGCGAGCTTGAAGGTTCTATCGGTCTGAGCTGCTGATCTCGTGATGGATCTCTCTGCACGCGGCGACATGCATTCGCAGTCTTCTGTCGAGTTGCGGGAGGGATGAACCCCAGACGGTAGGACCAGGATGGAGCTGCGTGATCTTAAAAGGTGACCGCTGGCCAGGTGGCCTTTCCCGTGACCGAGCACGTGGCGTTGAGGTCTTGTAGGTACTCCGCCACGCGGGCCTGTTTGTTCTTCAGGTCCGTCAGAAGAGCTCTTCGATTGAGCCGATGTCGATCGTCACGGCTGCAGCCCGCTCGATCAGGGCGGATCGAGCCCTTGCAATGCTCCATCGGTACGACTACGCCAACTTTTCGGCGTTCTTCGAGTCCCCGTACAGGTCGGACACCGCAGACGCCAGGTTCCGCCCGAACTCCTGCTCCGATCGCTCATTGAGCAACGCACTGAGAACGCGCCGGAACACCGCGTTTCCGTCAGCCGTTCCCACGACGCGGCGAACAACGAGGTCTCGCGCGTATCGCAAATGGGCGACGAGCCGGTCAACGATCTCGACGGCCGGACGGCCCGCATCGCGATCCATTTCGTACATCTGCTCGGCGGTACCGAGCAGTTGCCTGACGTAAGTGTCAATCGGATCCGGCAACGCCGCTGACGCGGCGGCGGCGTCCGCGACCGGGGGTGGTGACGAAGCGGGAACGAGATCGTTCAGGTGAAGCGGCTCATCGTCCTCGTCGACGGGCGTCGGCGGTTCGAGCGGCGGGGTCACATTGATCGCTGAACCCGACCGGTCGCCTTCGTCTGCGGGCTGCGCCGCGAGAACACGCTCGACGGCCTGAACGACCGAGGACCAGCGGAGCGCTTCTGAGGTCAGTTGTTCGAGCTGCTGTCGGAGCTGCGCAACGGCGGCGTCGTGCCGCTCGCGGTCAGACACCGATGCAGCCTCGAGCTGCGCAATGGTCTGGTCGCGCGCGGCAACATTCGCGCGCTCGGCGTCGCGTTCTTGGCACGCTTCGCGGAGCCGCGACTCGTAATCGTCGGTTATGTCTTGCTGTTTGTGCACCGCCTCGTCGCGGGCAGATTCCGCCGAGAGCCGCTGCTGCTCGGCCGCCGCGAGCTGATCCCGCAGCGACGCCGTCGTCTCGCGCTCTGCCGCGAGCAGGGCCTCCACCTCGCTCGTGGTGCGGCGGAGTTGCGCGATTTCCGCAGTCGCTTCGGCGCGCGCTTTTTCGACGTCGGCCTCGGTATCCGCGACGGCGGCCGTGAGTTGATCGACGATCGAACGCAGACGTTGCTTCTCCTCGCCGGCGTAGTCACGCCGCGTCGAGGGCTCGCGTCCGACGACATACATGGGGCCATTTGATGTCATAGGAATCCTGCCGTCACTCCGCTGAACGCTGACGCGAACCTCGCCGGCCCACGCGATCTCGTGCGGTTTCACCCAGCGGCGTGCCTCGTCCCGTCGGGTGCCGATTGCGGAATGCGTACCGCCCGAAGTCGCAGTCCAAGTCGCGTGATTCCCTGACGTTTTCGTCGTTTACGCTCGTTTCGAGGCCGGGCGACAGGAGGCGTCAGCTGACAAAATCCGTTAGCCGATAACAGAATGCGGCCGCTGCGGACGGACAGCGGCGTCCGATCAATTTGCAGGGGACGCAGCGGCGGCAGTTCCCCGCCAATTCACGTCGTCCTCAATCAGCCCGCGGAATTGACGTGAATTCCCCGCCCACACCGCCGCTCGCTCGACGCCGGATCAGTACGCTGAGCGAAACGGCTGCTACTCATATCGCAGCGCGATCGTCGGATCGATGCGCGTGGCGCGCGCCGGAATGTAGCCGGCAAGCGGCACAACCGCGTCGAGCAGCCCGCCGGTCACCAGGAATGTGAGCGGATCCGTTCTACTGGCCTCGAACACGAGCTGCGCATGACGCGGGTCGACAGCAGTGCGGCGCCAACTCCCGCCACCAACCCGATGCCAGCAAGACGCCATCCGCCGGCCGCTCGCAGCGACGCGCCGAGACGCTCCGATCGCCGCCGAACGCGTGCTGCCATAATTCGTAGGTGAGCACTGTCGTCCTTGGGCGCGCCCGGCTTGTCGTCGTCGGCGGTGACGATCCGCCCCAGCAGCGGCGCAGTGCCATTCATCGGAATCATGTCCCCCGTGGCGAGCGTTTCCTCGACGAGCTGCGGCGACTGATCGACGAACAGCGTGGCGTTGATGCCGTGACCGATCGACAGGATGCCGGGTCGCGGGACCGTCGCGTTCGAATACGAACATCGCGGGGTTCCAGCTGCGCGCGTCAGCGGACGTCCGCCAGGGTTCAACGCCATGGCTGGCGAGCGACGTCTGATCACCTCGCGGCCGGTGATTGGGTGCAGCAATGACCTTCATCAAACGACTTCGGGAAGGCATCCGACGCGGCAGAATCAGGTGCAGCGTGCGCGTCTGGACGCGTCCGCACGTCAAAGTCGGCGGACGCTACCGGATGGACGACGGCCACATCGTCGTCGACTCGATCGAGGGAATCACCGCCGCGGATGTCACCTACGATCTCGCCCGCGAATCGGGGTTCGAGAGCGTGGAGGAGCTGCTGCAAATCGCGCGGCACGGCAGCGGCGAGAACATGTACCTGATTCGCTTTCACTACCTCCCGCCCGGCGCGTGGGACGGCCCGCGGTGGACGCGTCACCACAAGGCGTCGCCGTCCAAGTAGCGGGCAGCGACGACGGTGATTCGGCAGAGCTGGACGCGCGTCGAAGCAACTGCGAGACACCAGCCGTAGTCGATTCATGCGAAACCGCACGAATCCGATCCAACGCGAATCTTACGTTGCCGCCAAAACCGGAAACTGTTTTCCCGACTCGTAACTGAGCGGTCATCCCGACATCGCGCGTTCGATGCGATCACAGCGCCGAATCTAACGACGCTGCTATCGATCGCTCAGAACGACAGGCGCGCGGTTTGCCAACGCGCCTGGCGGCTGCACAAGGGCATCCGCCTGGTTCGTCAGCCGTCGAGGAGGTCAACGCGATGACGCGACCAACATCCCGTACGTGGCTCATCGGTATGTCTGTGCTCTGGCTGTTATTGCTCGTGCTCTCGGTGACGCGCACGACATTCGGCAAACAGGTAAAGAACAAGCCGAGCAAAGACATCGTCGCCAACGCGACCGACAAAATCACACGTGGCCAGCAGGTATTCCGGTTCGATACGTTCGGCGATCAGGCATTCTGGGGCGACACGCTCAAGCTGCACCAGGCCATCGAAGGCGCTGCGCTCGGCGGAGTGGGACCCGGCGTGAGCCCGGCGACTGCGCTCGCAGTCGGTCTGAAAGTCGACATCGACATGGTTCCGGCCAATGTCCGTGAAGCAATTGAACACGGCCGCGTCGATCTGAACGCCCCCGCGACGACCCTCGCGCTACTCCAGCTGAACGCAGTCATCGGACTGACGGGCGTTTTCAACGGCGGACACCTGCAGTCGATCGGCATTCAGTGTGCGCTCTGCCATTCGACGGTCGATGCCTCGAGCCCTCAGCTGTGTTTCGGCACCGTGACGCCCAATCCCGGGACCGGCTGCATCGGTCATCGTCTCGATGGATGGTCCAATCGCGATCTGAATGTCGGCGCGATCATCGCTCTCGCGCCGGATTTGAGCGCGTTCGTGAACCTCTTGTCGGTCGCAATCCCCGGCATCACACAAGCCGATGTTCGAGCAGTGGTGAGCAGCTGGGGGCCAGGTAAGTTCGACGCCGAGCTGCTCCTCGACGGCAAGGCCTTCAACACGGCGCAGACGACCGATGGCGCGACCAATCCAAACAGGGTTCCTGGCGCCACGCTGATACCACCCGCGTTCGGCCTGGGCGGCGTGAACCTGCACACGTGGACGGGGTGGGGCTCGGTGCCGCACTGGAACGCGTTCGTCGCGAACCTCGAGATGCGCGGAGTGGGACGGTTCTGGGATCCGCGCTTGAACAACGCGGCGCAGTTCCCAATCGCGGCCCATTTCGGTTTTGGCGACCTCCCGCACATCAGTCCTGACGACGATAAGATCACGCCGAAGCTGTCCGACCTGCAGTTCTACCAGCTCGCGATTCCCTCACCAGATCCACCGGCCGGCAGCTTCGATGCGACGGCGGCCGCACGGGGCGACGAACTGTTCAGCGGGAAAGCCAAATGCAACAACTGTCACGTGGAACCGTTGTGGACCGATTCCGGCTGGAACCTGCATCAGCCCAGCGAGATCTGCATCGATCCGTTCCAGGCGGATCGTGCGCCGGACTTGCGCTATCGCACGTCGCCGATTGGTGTGCTGTTCACGCGCTTGAAGGGCGGTTTCTATCACGATGGGCGGTTTCCCACGCTGGCGCGCGTCGTCGATCATTACAACACGTGCCTGAACCTCAATCTGTCACCAAATGAAAAGATGGACCTGATCAACTACCTCTTGAGCCTGACGTTTGGTGAATCGTAACCGCCGGATCACTCGAGGATGCGTAACCTCTTTTGTGACCGCACGCATGACACCGGATCCGCCTCAGTGAAACGCGCAGGCATGTCGAGCGACTGGAGCACGTATTCGAAGGTCTCGATGCCCGGCGACAACCAAGAGCACGTTGCAGAATCAGCTCGAGGCGGGTCCTGTCCGCGAACAGCCCCACCGGGTGCTCGCCGGAAAAGCACGCGAGCGAGCTGGTTCTGCAACGTCCTCTCAGCCTACGACACGGCGATGAGCCGTCTGGGCCCGCGCGCCTCGGTGAGCGCATCCGCGAGCAGGCGAACGGCGTCGGCAAGCTCGGATTCGCGATACCCTGCGTACCCCAGTCGGACGTACGGCAGTTGCTGACCGTCGAACGAGAACCGATCGCCGGTCTCGAAGATGACGCCCCTCGCGGCCGCAGCCCGGCACCAGTGCTCGGTGTCGATGTCAGCCGCGACGCGTACCCAGAGGGCCGTGCCGCCGACAGGCACCGCAACCGTCACCGCGTCGCCGAGCTCTTTGGCCAGCAGCGCCACCATCGCGTCGCGCCGCGCGCGGTAGATCCGCCGACTCTTGCGCACGTGCCGCTGCACGTCGCCTTCGTCGATCAGCTCGGCGACGGCGGATTCCAACGCGCCGTCGCCCTGGGTGTCGATCAGCGCACGGAACTGCGTCAGATGCGCAATGACCGGCCGCGATGCGGCGATGTAGCCGAGGCGAAAACCAGGGGCCAGCGTCTTCGACAGGCTGCCGATGTAGATCACCGAGCCGGCCGTGTCGGCGCTGGCCAGCGGAAGGATCGGCCGGCCATCGAAGTGGAACTCATGATCGTAGTCATCTTCGACGATTGCAAAGCGGTGCTGCCGCGCGAGATCCAGCAGCGCGCGTCGCCGTGCCGGCGACAGCGTCACGGTCGTCGGAAACTGATGGTGCGGCGTGACGAAGACGGCCCGGATTGGCTCCCGGTCCGCAACCGCCGCAAGGCCTTCGATTGACAGCCCGGACGCATCGACCGGAATCGGGACGACGCGGGCCCCGGTCATGGAGAGGACCTGCCAGGCGCGGTTGTACCCGGGATTCTCGACCGCGACGACGTCACCCGGTCGCAGAAGCCCGTGCGCAATGACCGTCAGCGCGCCTTGGGTGCCGCGTGTGACCAGCACGCGAGCGGCATCGACGGCGACGCCGCGCGTCGTGCTCAACATCGCCGCGAGCGCCGCACGGAAACGAGGATGTCCCTCGGCGCCGGCATACGACAGCGTGTGTCGGCCGTCGCGCTCGACCGATCGCCGCCACGCGCGCGCCAGAATTCTGGTTGGAAGGAGTCGCAGGTCCGGCCAACCGGCCAGGTTGTACGTCGCCGGCAGGCCAGACGGGCACTGCGGCACCGTCACGCCCGGTCCCAGCTCGAAGGCACGCGCCGGCTCCACGCCTGCATGAACCGGCGACGCAAACCGCCGCGGTTGCGGATCGGGAAGAACCGTCGCGATGAAAGTTCCCCGTCCGCGTTCCGAGGTGAGCCACCCTTCGGCGGTCAACTCGCCGTACGCAGCAATGACCGTGTTGCGATGCACGCCGAGCGTCTGCGCCAGCACGCGCGTGCCTGGCAGGACGTCCCCGGGGTGGAGCCGCCCTCGCCGCACGTCGCCGGCGATGGCGCGGGCGATCTGCGTGAAGATCGGCACCTTCGCGTGCGGATCGAGGGGAATCGTGAAGTCCCAGGCGCGCATGACACCTCCGCCTCTCTCACGCTAGTCCTGCCGGCAGCCGTTCGACAGATCCACTTTCGGATCGGCTGCTGGACCAGTCGGTACAACTGAAATCGTCGGTGCGGATCTTCAGTGCGGCGGCGGCGGCGCTGAGACTGATCGGTGGAGGTCACCGATGCTCTACCTCGTCGCGGCGCTGGCGATCACCGCGATCAGCGCTCCGTCACGATCCTCCGGCCTGCCGCACAAGACCCTCATCGTTCAGCTTGTCCACCGTGTCGGAGCGAACCCGCATCGCGTGTCGAACGGGATCCTGGCCCTGATGCGGAAAGAGACCGAGCGGATCTGGGTACCTTTGGACGTTCGAATTGAGTGGGTCGATTCGGGCGGCGGCCTGTTGGCGCATCCCGCCGGCCTCACGGTCTTTCTCGAGGAAGGCGACGATCCGGCGCCGGCCGGTCGGGCTCTTGTGCTTGCGACCTTGAATCCACCGGACGTGTCGTGCGGCTGGGGATTGGCGCACGTCTGGGTCCGACGCGTCGAACATTACGCCGCACAAGTGCGTCGCGGCGACCATGCCACCCTACCGGCAGCAATGGCCGAGATACTGTTGGGGCGGGCCCTCGGCCGCGCGCTGGCGCACGAGATCGGGCATTTCCTGCTGGACACGCGGGAGCACAGTACGCATGGGCTGATGCGAGCGGAGTTCACGCCGCTGGACCTGCTGGAGGAGGCGACGAGGCCGCTCTACCGGCTCGACCCCGCCGCGCAGGCGGGTCTGGTGTCGTGTCGGACGGAGGAAGCAGCCGAGTCCGACGATCGTCAGTGATGCGCAGTGCGGCTTGGACGCCGACCGTTCGTGACAACGGCCCGGACCCGAACGGTCGAGGCGAAGCCGATGTTAACGTCGTGTAAACGAGGCGCCGATAAAGACGATCGCTACGTGCTACTGCGTAGTCGGAGCGATCGTCGATGGCGATTCGACATGGCTGGACGACGATAGGTGTTGCCGCGCTTCTGGTTGGCGCGATCGACATGACCGGAAGCGAGGCGCTGCGTCTGCAACTCACGCCCGCGGTGTCTCGCGCGCCCGCGCTGGTCACGGTCCGTGTAACGGTCCCCCATGCCGCCGACAACCGACGGCTCCAGGTCGTGGCCGAGTCTGGTGATTTTTACCGCAGCAGCGAAGTCCCGCTCGACGGCGAGCATGCCCCGCCATTGAGCATCTTCGAGTTCCGCAATCTTCCCCCGGGCCTCTACCAGGTGACTGGTGTCCTGATCGGCGTCGGCGGCGAGCGTGGCCGCGTGTCAGGGCTCGCCAAAGTCGAACCACAGTTTGGCGGCGGGCGGTAACGCACCGGCCGCCAGTCGCGTTTCCGCTGCGCAGCGCCAGTTCAGAAGACCGCGCGGCCAACCTCCACGACGCCGGCGATTGGTGTTCCGTAGAATGCCGACTCCCCGGGCGTATCATGCACCGTTACGTGCTGTCGCGGTGAGGAGGGGTCGATGGCCGGCTACAAGCTGCTGGGTCGCAACTACACCACTCCGGATCTGGTCGCCAAGGTGACGGGCCGCGCGAAGTACGCCGAAGACTATCGAGTCGACGGCATGCTGTTCTGCAAACTGCTCTTGAGCCCCATGCCGCACTGCCGCGTGCGCCGCATCGACGCCCGCGCGGCGCTGTCGATGGCCGGAGTCAAGGCGATACTGACCGCCGACGACCTGCCGGCGCGTCGCCCCGAGGCGGGTGCTGTAGCCGGCCCGTCGCTGGCCCCAGAGGCGGCGCTGACCAACGAGCCCGTGTACAAGGGCGAGCCGATCCTCGCGGTCGCCGCCATCAGCGAACACATCGCCGCGGAAGCGGTCGATCGGATCGAGCTCGATTTGGAGCCGCTGCCATTTCTCGTCGATCCGCTGGACAGCCTGCGCCCGAACGGGCCGAACGCGCGGCGTGAGGGCAACGTCTTCGTCGGCGGCAAACTGACAACGCTGAAGTGGACCGCACAGGACTTCGCCGGGGCGCCGGAGGGCGTGCTGCCGATGGGTGAGCCCGGCACGCAGTGGGCGTACGGCGACCTGGACGCCGCCTTCCGTCAGGCCGATCTCGCGCTCGACGAGACGTTCCACACGCAGTCGACGAGCCACCAGCCGCTCGAAACGCGCACGGCGATGGCGTACTGGCAGAGCGGGCGACTGTACGTGCACTGCTCCACGCAGAGCGTGGTGCAGACCGTCGCATCGGTGGCTCGCTGGGTCGGCATCGACGCCGATCAGGTCGTCGTGATCAGCGAATACACGGGCGGCGGCTTCGGCAGCAAGATACCCGGTACCCACACGCTGGCCGTTCCCGCGCTGCTCGCCAGGAAGGCGGGCGCGCCGGTCATGATGCGCGTCAGCCGCGAAGAGGAGCATTTCATCGGCCGCTGCCGGCCGTCGCTGCTCGCCCGAGTCCGGATCGGCCTGCGCAAGGACGGTCGCGTGACCGCCGTGGACATGTTCGTCGTGCAGGACGCCGGGCCCTACGAGGATCAGTACGATCTCGAAGCGGCGCCGGTGATGTGCTCGCTGGCGTACCAGCCGCTCGCGATGCGCTTTCGCGGGCTGTCGGTGCTGACCAACACACCGCCTCCGACGTCGCAACGGGCGCCAGGCGGCGAGCAGCAGAACGCGATCATGGAGCCGATCCTGGCCAAGGCGGCGCGGCGGCTCGGCATCGATCCGGTGGCGCTCCACCGCGTGAACGCGCCTGCGGGCAAGGCGCTGCTCGGGCCTCCGGACAAGGATGGCAAGCGCAGCCACGTCACGAGCGCGTTCGTCGGCGAGGCCATCGAGCGCGGCGTCGAGCTCTTCAAGTGGGATGAGCGCAAGGCGCGTCGAGGCACACGTGCCGGCTCGAAAGTGCATGGCATCGGCGTCTCGGTCAGCCCGTTCATCGGCGGCTACTCGATCGGCTACGACGGCCTGGTGCTGATACGCCCCGACGGCAAGCTCTACGTGCAGTCAGGCATCGGCAACCTCGGCACGCACTCGGTGATCGACACGGCGCGCGTCGCAGCGGAAGTACTCGACGTGCCGTGGGACCGCGTCGAGGTTGTCTGGGGAAACACGAGCCGCAACCTACCGTGGACGTGCACCTCCGACGGCAGCCAGACCATGCACGCGATGTCGAGGGCAAACCACGCGGCCGCCATCGACGCCAGGCAGAAGCTGCTGCAGATCGCGGCCATGGATCTCGGCGGCCGGCCGGACGACTACCGCGTCGAAGGAGCGCGCGTCTACCGCAACGGCGATCGCTCCCGGTACCTCACCTTCGAGCAGGCGGCGCAGCGCGCCGTTCAGCGTGGCGGCGCGTACGACGGCCACGAGCTGCCGTCGAACATTCACGACACGACACGTGCTTCCGCGGCGGCGCTCGCGGGCCAGGGACTGATCGGCGTGGCCAAGGACACCTACCCGCACGACGGCGAGACCCACTCGTACGTGGTCGGTTTCGCCGAAGTCGAGGTCGACGTCGAAACGGGGACAGTGAGGCTGGTCGAGTACGCCGCCGTGGCCGACGTCGGAACCGTCATCAACCCCCGCAGCCTCGGTGGGCAGATTCTCGGCGGAAGCTGCCTCGGGATCGGCCATGCGCTCACGCAGCGCACCGTCTACGACAGGCACTACGGGATGCCGCTGGCGCTGCGCTTCCATCACACCAGGCCGCTCACCATGCTGGACGTCCCAGCCGACGGGATGCGCCATGCCGCGGTCGACAAAGCCGATCCGGAAACCCCGGTCGGCGCGCGTGGCGTCGGCGAACCGCCGGTCGGCGCCGGCGTCGGCGCTGTCCTCGCCGCGATCGTCGACGCCGTCGGCGACGACGTGTTCCGCCGGACGCCGGTGACGCCCGATCTGATTCTGGCCTCTCTCGAGGCCGGCCATCGGGCGCACGACGTCTTGCGGTCCTACATCTGACCG
The DNA here is from genome assembly GCA_035259385.1 of Vicinamibacterales bacterium. Classification (GTDB taxonomy): domain Bacteria; phylum Acidobacteriota; class Vicinamibacteria; order Vicinamibacterales; family CAVVIG01; genus QHWK01. The sequence continues at coordinate 17,402 of DATFWL010000279.1, forward strand.
ACGCGGCCGTAACTTCCCGTTCCTGCCCGCCTGCGCGGGGAAACCGCGTCCGCGAGTCCGTCTAATCGGCATTTGCACTCTCGCCGCCTTGTAACAGCCGAGCTATACTTCTGGCGCTCCCGTCCATTCATCCTCGAAAGGTTGGCCCGTGATGTGCCGCGGCTCACTCCTCGGCTGTTCCATCGTCGCGCTCATGACCGTCGCATGCAGCGACTCGCCCACGACGCCAACGCGCAACGTCGACCCGGGACCGGCGCCCGGCGTTCCCGCGCGGATCGAGTTGTCAGCGACGCCGGGCATCGGCGCGGCGGGTGGAACGGCGGTCGTCGTCGCGCGGGTTCAGGACGGGCGCAGTGAAGCCGTGGCGAACGCCTCCGTCGTCTTTTCCACGGACGCCGGCTCGCTCACCGCGGCGGCGACCACCACGAACGGTGACGGCATCGCGCAGGTCGGTCTCACCGCACCGGCCGGCCTCGCGCACGTGACCGCGACCGCCGGAGCGAACATCGCCGCCGGAGTCTCCGTCGTCGTGCAGCCCGTCACGCAGACGCCTTCACCGTCGCCGTCGCCGACGCCGCCGGATCCAACCGACGGGGGCCCGCTGTCGGTGACGTTGACCGCGAGCGGCGGGACGCCGCAGAACGCGGTCTCTTTTTTCGCGAGCGTGCGCAACGGTACTGCGCCCATCCAATACGCGTGGGGCTTCGGAGACGGCGCGACGCTCGACGGGTTCAGCCCGACGACCGCACACTTGTACAGCACCGTTGGAACCTATGCGATGTCGATAACCGTTCGCGACGGCGCGGGTCGAAGCACGTCGGCGAGCGCGGACGTCCTGATCGCCCCAGCGGCGGTTCCAACGCCTGCGTATGCCGTCTCCGTCTCCGCGGCCAAGACGACGCTCCTCATCGGCGAAACGACGACGTTGACGGCGACGGTCACCGCCCTGTTTGGCGCCACGCCGCCGACGTCTTACCTGTGGGACTGCACCGGCGACGGCATCGTCGACGCGACGACTGCGACGAATTCCACGACCTGCACCTATCCGACTGAAGGAGTCGTGACGTCGATCGTGTCCGTGACGAACGGAACGACCAGCGGGCGAGGCTCCGCGACGCTCACGATCGGCACGCCCCCGCCCGCGTCCTTTGAAGTCACCCTGGCCGCCAATCCGACCACGATCGAACCGGGTCAGAAGACGACCCTCACTGCGACGGCCACTCCGAAGAACGGCGCGACGGCGCCGACAAGCTACGCGTGGGACTGCAACAACGACGGGACCATTGAACAGACGACGTCGGCAAATACGTTTGACTGCACGATCGCGACGAGCGGAACCGTCACCGCAAAGGTGACGGCGAAGAACGGTACGACGACCGGCTCCGCTACAAAGGCCATCACGGTTCTTCCCGTCAACGTCACAGTGACTTGCACGGGCACGCTCTCGTCCAACTGCAACGTGACGCCCCGAATCAACCAGGTTGGCGTGGCTCAGGAAGTAACCAGCGTCGAGTGGACCTGGAATGACGGCAGCCAGAACACGACGACAAACACGCCGTTCACGGGCCATACGTTTCCCCGAGCGGGAGACTTTGAAGTCGACGCCAAGGTAACGCTTGGCGGGCAGCATCCCGGTGCATCCGGAACTGGAACGGTCAAAGTGACTGTTCAGTGACGGTTCAGATCTCGCCTCGTGCGAGGATGTAGGCCGTGAACACGGCCCACCTGGCCCTCATCGTCGCGATGCTCGTCCTGCCGAGTGGCGGCCGTTCGATGCCCGGTCAACTGCCAGGCGCGGCCCCGGTACAGACGCCTGCGCCTGCGAGCCCTCCGCCGACGCGGCCCGTACCGCCGACGTGAACCAGCAGTGGCCGCCGAGCGCCGACACGCCGCACGGCGCGTGGGAATTCCATGAGCGGCTCGTTCCCAACAGCCCGCCGAAGCCGATTCGGCTCAACCCGAATGCGATGCGCGACAACATGCACGACTGGGTCGTCGCGAACGAGAACATGGCCCGAGCGCTCGCGGCGAAGGGATATCGCTACCAGTTCGTGTTTGTCAGGAATGCCGGGCACACCGATCGCGCCGTGAAGCAGCAGACGCTGCCCGAAGCGCTCGAGTGGCTCTGGAAGGGGCATCCCGCCGCCGCGAGATAGGCGCGGCCTTCTTTACGAAATCACGACGAATCGGGGATATATTGAGGCGCTTTCCGGAAGAGGAGGCCGAACGATGTCGACCCTCACGCGCGTCTCACGGTTGTTCGTCGCATTCCTGATTGCTGTTGCCTTTGTCTTCAGTAGTCTGACGCCTGTCGCCGCGCAGGCTGCCGCCGCCAAGCCGGCTGCGAAGTCGGGCGCGCAAGCGAAGACGGCGAGCGCCGATCTCATCGACCTCAACACGGCGACCAAAGAACAACTGATGACGCTGCCTGGGATTGGTGACGCCTACGCCGCCAAGATCATCGCGGGACGGCCGTACCGGGCGAAGAACGAGTTGACCAGCAAGGGGATCATTCCCGAAGCAACTTACAAGAAAATCGCCAGCAAGGTGATCGCGAAGCAGGCGAAATAGGGCGAGCCCGGCAGCGGCCTGAGAATCCGGCGCAACGGCTACGGTCGCGGCAATCTGGATTTCCAGAACTCCCACGACCGCTCGTAGTCCTGCGCCGACTGCTTCCATTCCTGCGGATCGAGATAGACGACGCGGTCGCCGCCGAGTTGTATCGCCTGCAGCTGCAGGCGGGCGTTCAGATTCAGGTAGTACGCCTCCGCCACCGCCAGGTGCAGCGACGCCGCTGCCACGGCGGCGCCGTGCCCGCGCATCAAGGCGGCCGCTTTGTCGCCGAGCGTCGACGCCAGCGCTCTGCCAAGCTCCGGCGTCCGAATCAGCATGTCGCTCATGCCGGCGACCTGGCGAATCTCGAACACCGGCACGCCGGGTCCGATGAAGAACGCCATGTGATAGAGCGGACGCAGCGGCACGGACGTCGCGGCAAACGGGAGCACGTCGGGGCAGTGACAGTGGACGATCGAACGGACGTCGGGCCGCTTGCGGTAGATCTCGCCGTGGATGAAGCGCTCGATGTAGCCGGTGGCGCTCCCGGAAACCGGGACGCTGTCGAGGTCGTACTCGACGATGTCGCCGGCTTCGATCAGCGCCGGCGCCTTGGAACGCGCGAGCAGGTAGTGATTCGAGCTCGACGGGCTGCGAGCGCTGACATGTCCGTACCCGTCGAGGACGCCCTCGTTGGCGAGAATGCGGTTGGCGACGACCAGTTCGCCGACGAGCGCGGATCGATCCGTGGCGGGAGCCTGCGTCGGTTGAAGTGACGCTGGGCGGACTGCCAGCACCAGCGCGACGAGCGTGAGCCCGGCAAGCCGACCAATCACGTCACTTTCCGACCATGTGCGCGACGCTCTTTTCGTTCTCCATGCAGATGTAGGACAGGAGCTCGGTGTCCAGCTTCAGCGAGTGATTGAGCTTCACCGTCCACGGCGCCGTGTACGCCTTCGGATCGTCGACGGTGATCTCGATCTCGAGCTTTCCATAGTTCACCCGCCGGAACCGCTCGGTGATCTTCGCCGAGTCGGTCATCGGGCTGCCGCTGCGATCGAGCCACATGCCGTCCTTGAATCCCGCCGACTGCACCACCAGCGTGTCGCGCTCCCAGCGGCCGACCGAGTAGCCGTCGAACGTCGGCATCTCGATCTCCGGCAGCTTCCGTCCGTCGGTAAAGATCTGACGCTGAGCGGCGTCGCGTTCGTAGAGGATGACGATCAGCCCTGGCGTCTGCACGATCTTCCTGAACAGCGGCGAGGTATGCGACTTGACGATGCCGGGCGGGAGGCAGTGTGAGCCTGGATCGTCCTTGCCGTTCTCCTCCATCCGCTTCCTGCGGACTTCAGCCGCCCACGGCTGGTAGGGCAGGCCACTCTTGAGGCTCCAGCCGATGTTGACGAACTCCTGGCCGACTTCCATGTCGGCACACCCGAGCGGTGGACACGGCCGGTTGTGTTCGATGTCCCACATGCCGGACAGGTCCGGCATGCCGTCGGCGGTCCGCGGCGCGGGGGCGGCCAGATTCGGCGTGCCGTCCGCCAGCCGCGGCACTCCCGCGGTTGGATGCTTCAACCATTGGCCCGACACGGAGACGGACGCCGCGACAACCACGAGAGAGACGACGCCGGTGACGGCCTTCATGGTCACCTCCAGCCGCGGAACAGGTGAGGAAAACGATAAGCTGCGGCTGCGCCGCTGTCCAGCCCTTTCGGGTTCAACAGGCGGCGTGGCCCGCTGCCTTCACGCCATGTCGGCGGTCTGCTGCCGGTGCAACTCGGCGTACAGGCCGCCGCCTTCGAGCAGCTGGTCGTGCGTGCCCTGTTCGACGATTCGCGAGCCCTTGACCACGAAGATCACGTCGGCGTGGCGGATCGTGCCGAGGTGGTGCGCGATCACGATCGAGGTCCGCCCCTCCATCAGCCGTTCCAGCGCGTCGATGACCTCGCGCTCCGCGGCGGCGTCGAGGCCAGCGGTCGGCTCGTCGAGAATCAGGATCGGCGAGTTGCGGACGATCGCGCGTGCGATCGCGATCCGCTGCCGCTGTCCGCCCGACAGCGTCAGCCCGCGATCGCCGACCATCGTCGCGTAGCCGAGCGGCAGATCGGTGATGAACCCGTGCGCGTTGGCGAGCGTGGCGGCGCGGACCGTGTCCTCGATCGAGGCGTTCGGATGGCCGTAGGCGATGTTTTCCCAGATCGTGGCGCGGAACAGCAGCGTGTCCTGCAGGACGAAGCTGATCTGATCGCGCAGCGACTTGAGCGAGTATTCGCGGATGTCCGCGTCGTCGATGCGCACGGCGCCCGACACCGGATCGTAGAAGCGCGTGACCAGGCTGACGATCGTGGACTTGCCGGTGCCCGACGGCCCGACGATCGCCGCGACCTGCCCGGGCTCGATCCGCAGGCTCACGTCGCTGAGCACCCGGGTATCGCCGTACCCGAACGTGACGTGGTCGAACTCGATCCCGCCGCGAAACGGCGGCGCCGGACGGGCGTCCGGGCGGTCGCGGACCTTGCTTTCGAGCTCGAGCACTTCCTCGATCCGCTCGTAACCGACCGACGCCTTGGCGACCGTGTCGGTGAGCTTCGACAGATCGCGAATCGGTTTGTAGAGCTTGTTGAGATAGAGCAGGAAGACGACCAGCACGCCGGCGCTGATCTCGCCGGCAATCGCCAGCCGTCCGCCGTACGCCAGCACGAGACAGGTGCCGAAGGCGACGATCAAGTTGACAGTGGGCGAGAGCCGCGCCTTCACGCTGCGCGCCTCCAGTCCGGCTTCCACGTTGCTGCGGCTCTCCGAGGCGAAGCGCCGGTCTTCGTAATCCTCGCGGGCGTATGCCTGGACGACATGAATCGACGAGAGCACCTCGGCGACGCCCGACAGCAGCTCCCCTTCGCGCTTGCGCACGGCACGCGAAGCCGCTTTGATGCGGCGCGTGTAAACGAGGACGACAGCGAACAGGATCGGCACCACCGAGAGCGCGAGCAGCGTGAACCGCCAGTTGACGTAGAACATCACCCCGAGGATGCCGGCGATCGTCAGGACGTTGACGACGATCCCGACGAGCGCCGAGGTGATGAAGTCCTGGACGGCGGAGATGTCGCTGGTCATCCGCATCATCAGGTCGCCCGAGCGCGACTCGCGATGGTCGGCCAGCGACAGCCGCTGCAGGTGCTGATAGACGCTCCGCCTCAGGTCGTGCGAGACCCACTGCGCAACGCGCGTCGTCTGCGATTTTTCCGCGTAGCTGCTGACCGCGTCGAGCAGGGCGATCAGCGCGACCGCCGCGACCGCGAGGTCGAGCGTCGCGAAGCGGCTGGCCGGCAGCACGCGGGCGACGAGCGAACCGAACCAGCCGCCAAGCGCCTTGCCCTGCACGACGTTGTCGAGCACGATCTTGATTGGCCAGGGCTGCAGCACGTCCGCCAGGGTCTCGCCCACGACCGCGACCAGCGCGAGCAACAGGGATTTCCATTGCGGCCACAGCAGATGGCCGATGCGTGGCGCACGGTAGCGGGCCTTGCTCTCCTGCCCTGATCGTTTGCCCATCGATGTCAGCTGGCGCCGGTCAGACGAAGTCGACGAAGTCCTGTCCGTACCGACGCGATGGATCTACTACACGCGTCGAGAGAAAGCCAGAGCCGGAAAGCGGGCGTCAGGTGGAGCGGCTCGAGAAGGTGTTCGCAGTACTCGAACGAGAACGTGCGCAGCGCGAGCGGAACGACGGCGCAACGTCGCGCAGGAGATCGGTGATCGGCGCTCGCCCGAGGGTACCTGAACTTTAGTCTGCCAAACGGAGGATTTCGGGCCACGCCGCGTGGCGTCGCGTCGGCTGATGTGAACGCCGCGGCCGGGCGGAGGGATCGCAGAAAAAAGCGCCGCCATTGTGCCGGTAGCGCCTAGCCGTAGGCCACCTCGTTCCCGTGCCTGGATGCCGAACCCGCCAGGCTGCAATCGGTGGGCATGTCGATTGATCTACGAGCGGACATCTGCGCCGACGACCTTGATGTGCGCCGGGACTTCCCGCGCCTCATGTCCGGACTGCGATGCTGCCAGGTGGACGATGCCAACTCTGACCGCTGACCACGCACCGAGCTCCAACCCGACACTCGACGCACTGGCCGCTGAAATCGCCGCCATGCAGGTGATCGCGAACGCACTCTCGGACATTCACGATCGCGAGGCCCGGCAGCGCGTGTTGTCCTGGGCGCTCGAACGGTTCACCGCGCCCTCGCCACCGCCGCAAGTTGTCTACGCGACCGCGCCGTGGCCCCTGGGCGACGACCCGACGCTCTCGTGTGAAGGACTCGAGGAGTTCTTCGAACAACCGCGCGGCGTCGCCGAGATGCTGGCGCTCCAGACGTTGGACAATTTCCCGGCGCTGGCGCAGCCGGCCGCGGAAGCGCCATCGTCGCGTCGGCCGCTCGCTATGCTCGTCCGCGGCCTCAACAATGGCCTGGAGCTTCTCCTGACCAAGCTGCAGACCGTTTGAGGGAAGTCTCTACGCGCCGCCCGCTTTTTGGCGTGATGTTCTGGTTCGGGACACCCGGCGGTGAGACTCGGTCCCGACACGCCGAATCGAAAATCGTGCGCTACGATCATTTCGGAAGCGACGATCCAGTTCCATGTTATGACTCTATAAGACAATAGACGGCATCATTGCGCATCGCGCGATGCAGTCACTCACCAGGACAGCCCGGTGCGGACAATGCGGCGGCCCGCGGACCGAGATCATCGGGATGGCAATGAATCTGAAGGCGACCTACACTTTGACCGGGCCGCGGATTCCGTGAGCGACGCGAAAAACTCCGAGGAGACGTTCGACGCGATCACCGTCGAGATCGACGCGATGGAGGCCATCGCGCGCGTCCTCGCCGACATTCGCGATCCGGACGCGCGGCAGCGCATCTTGCGGTGGGCTGATCTGCGCTTCGGTCAGACGTCACCAACTGGCGCGGCAACCGCGCAGGCTGCTCCAACCGGGCTTTCCGACGATGCGTCTTTGAGCGTGGACACGCTGCACGATCTCTTCGACGGTCCGCAGACCGGCGATCCGGCCACGTCCCAGGCCGGCACGCCCGAAATCGGTGCGTTCGAGCCTGTTACGCGTGCCGCCTCTGAGCCGATGTTCACCGAGGCCGAGCTCACCGAGCTCGACCTCGATGCGCTCGCATCCCCTGACCCGGCACGCCATCAAACGCCAGCAGCCGACGAGACGCTGGCGCTCGCCGAGCCTGCCCAGCAGCCACGGGGCGCGGGGCGTGCGGTCGACGCACCGGAGGCCGCCGCGCACGCGGACGCCGCGTGCGAGGACCAGGGGCTCGACACGCTCGTCAAGGGTTTCGCGAACGACCTGCAGCGGCTCGCGGTCGACTGGCGCACCTAGCGCGCTAACATCGGCGGCGCGGCCACAGCGGCCGACCGCAGCATGCGTCCACAGTCGTGGGACGTCGCGATCGTCGGCGCCGGCGCTGCCGGCCTGGCGACCGCGATCTTCAGTCGCCGTTTCAACCCCGCCCGTTCAGTCGTCGTACTCGACGGCGCGCGGGCGCCCGGCGCCAAGATCCTCGTGAGCGGCGGCAGCCGCTGCAACGTCACGAACGCCTCGGTCACCGAACGCGACTTCTGGGGTGGACCGTCCCCCATCGTCAGACGCGTTCTGCGCGCGTTCACGGTCGGCGACACGGTCGGCTTCTTCCGCGAGATCGGCGTGGCGCTGCACGAGGAAACCGGCGGCAAGCTGTTTCCCGACACCAACCGCGCACGAGACGTTCTCGACGCGCTGCTCCGCGAGACGCGGCGCGCCGGCGCAGTGGTCGCGGCGGGCACTCGCGTGACCGACGTCGCGCCGGCGCCCGGCGGCGACTTCCGTGTCGTCACCGGAGACGGCGATCTGACGGCGGAGCGGGTCGTGCTTGCGACCGGCGGACGCGCGCTGCCGAAGAGCGGCAGCGATGGTGCGGGGTACGACCTGGCGCGCCGCGCCGGCCACACGATCGTCGAGACGACGCCGGCGCTCGTGCCGCTCGTGCTCGCGCCGTCCGATACGGTTCACGACGCGGTGCCGGGCGTGGCCCACGACGTGGAGCTCGCACTACGCGTCGACGGCGTGGTCGCGATCCGCCTCTCCGGGGCGCTGCTGTGGACGCACTTCGGCGTCAGCGGCCCCGTCGTGCTCAACGCCTCGCGGCACCTCCTGCGCGCGCAGCTCGAGGGCCGCACCGTGGCCCTCGTCGCCAACGTCTATCCAGGCCGCGATTTCGAGGCCGTGGACACCGAGTGGCAGCGGGCCGCGCAGACTGCCCCGAAGTCGTCGGTGCAGACGCTGCTGGCGGCGCAGGTGCCGGCGTCGGTCGCAGCCGCGTTCCTGCGCCAGCTCGACATCGACGGCGGCGGCGCGCTCGCGCACTTTGCGCGCGGCGATCGCCGCCGGCTCGTCGGCGCGCTCGTCGAGTGGCCGCTGCCGGTGATCGGCTCTCGCGGCTACACCTACGCGGAAGCGACCGCGGGCGGTGTCCGGCTGACCGAGATCGACGCGCGCACGATGGCGTCGCGCGTCTGCCGCGGCCTGTCGCTGGTCGGCGAGATCCTCGACGTCGACGGTCGCATCGGCGGGTACAACTTTCAATGGGCGTGGTCGAGCGGCTTCGTCGCCGGCCGCGCGCTGGCGCACGCTCGAGCGGCGGAGGCAATCACGCCGCGAGACGGGACGCTCGCCCGTGATTGACAGCGACACGGCCCTGTCCTACGCTCAGCCCGATGCATCGGCCGTTTCTCTTCTGGGGTTTCAAGTCGCCGCGCGAGATCTTCGAGGAGAGTCTCGGCGCGCTCGAACAGCAGGTGATGAACGTCGTGTGGGCCTCGAGCGAGGTCAACGTGCGTGACGTCGGCGCCCGGCTCGAATCGCCTGTCGCGTACACGACGGTCATGACGACGATGGATCGGCTGTTCAAGAAGCGGCTTCTCACGCGGCGGAAAGTCGGACAGGCGTTCGTCTATCGGGCAGTTGCCACGCGCGAAGAGATCGAAGATTCGGTTGCCGCCGAGATCGTCGACAGCCTGTTGCGCCGCCACGCGGACGAGCCGCTGCCCGTTCTGTCGTCCCTGGTCGACGCGGTGAGCGATCGCGATCGCGCGCTCCTCGACGAGCTCGAACGCCTGGTCCGCGAAAAGCGGCGCGCCATCGGGCGGGCGTCACGCAAATGATCGATCTGCGCTACGTGCTGCACGGGGCGGCGATCGCACTGGTCTGGTTCGGCGTCGTCAACGCCGGGATGGCGGTGGCCATTGGAGTCGTCGGCCGCCGCGCCGGATCTTGTCGCGCGACCGACTCAGCGGCGTTCTGGCTCGCGGTGCGATTGCTGCCTGCGGTCGCGTCGACCGCGTTCGTCGGCGTCCTGTTCGTGCCGTCGTACTGGACCTACGAGCCGCGTGCAGTCGAGGATCTCGACGTCACGCTCGCGATCCTCGCGCTCGCTGCGCTGGGCGTGATCTGCGCCGGGGCATGGCGGGGATGCGCAGCGTGGCGGCGCGCGTCGCGGCGAGCACGGGCGTGGCTCCGGCTGGCCCGGCCCCTCGACGTCGACTGCGCGATTCCCATCTACGAGATTCCGATCGACGCGCCGCTGATGGCGCTGGTTGGCGTGATTCGTCCACGCCTGGTCGTCACACGAGGAGTCGTCTCCGCCCTGACGCCCGACGAACTGCGCGCCGGCATCGCGCATGAGATCGGCCATCTGCGCGCCCGGGACAACGTGAAGCGGCTCGCGATGGTTGCGGCGCCCGACCTGCTCGCCGCGACGCGCGTGGCGGCCACGATCCAGGCGCGATGGGCGGCTGCGGCCGAGCGGGCGGCAGATCGCGCCGCCGCCGGCGACACCGAGAGCCGATGTGCGCTGGCGTCCGCGCTGGTCAAGGTCGCGAAGCTCACGCCGGCGCCGACGCCGCTCGCGGAGCCGATCAGCACGCTCGTGGACGGCGGCGATATCGCGTCGCGCGTGCAGCGGCTTCTGGACGACAACCCGCCGGAGCAGCCCGCGTGGTCGGCGCGACGCCTGTTGGTGTCGCTCGGAATCGCTGCAGTGTTTTCGATCGTGTACGGTCCGCTCCTGTGGCTCGTCCACGAGGCCACCGAGGTCATCGTCCGGACGCTGCCCTGACGGCCCGCCGCGGCCGAATCTTCTCGAAAGCGGCCGCCGGACCGGCGCGATTCGCGAACTCCACATCTCGGGAAGGGGCCGCGGCATGAGCACAGTTCAGATGCTCGAGACACTCGCGCAGGACGTGCGCTACGCGCTGCGGACGCTCCGGCGATCGCCCGGGTTCAGCGTCGTCGCCGTCTTCGCGCTGGCGGTCGGCATCGGCGGCAACACCGCGATCTTCAGCATGCTCGACGCCGCGCGCACGCGGGCGCTGCCCTACCCCGATCCGGCGCAGCTGGTCCAGCTCTGGGGCAACGTGCAGCGCGCGCGGGTCGAGCGGCGCGGCGCCTCGTACCCGGACTTCCTCGACTGGCGCGCCCGTTCGCGCAGCTTCGAGGACATGGCCGCCTTCGCCGGCCAGCAGCTGACGCTTGCGGGCCTCGACGAGCCGGAGCGCATCAACACCGAGTTCGTATCGGCGCCGTACTTCTCGCTGCTCGGCGTCCAGCCGGCCTTCGGCCGCACGTTCGCCGCAGACGAGGACGACGTGGCGAAGCCGGCGCCGGTGGTCGTCGTGAGCGACGGCCTGTGGCGGCGGCGGTTCGGTGGAGATCCGCAGCTGGTCGGGCGCACGCTGACGCTGTGCTGTGCTGCGCGCTCGTACACCGTCGTCGGCGTGATGCCGCCCGGATTCAAGGGGCTCTCGGACGCCGCAGAGTTGTGGGTTCCGTTCGCGATGTACGCGCCGCCGGACGTGATGGCCGATCGCGGCACGCGCGGATTTGCGGCGCTCGCACGACTCAAGCCCGGCGTGACCCGTGAAGCGGCGCAGCGTGAGCTCGACGGCATCTCCCGCCAGCTCGAGGCCGAGTACCCGGCGACCAACGAGAAGCGCGCGGTCGAATTGAGCCCGCTCGACGTGGAGCTCGTCGGCCCGCTGCGTCCGGCGCTCCAGACGCTGATGGCCGCGGTCGCGTTCGTGCTGCTGATCGCGTGCGCGAACGTCGCCAACCTGCTGCTCGCGCGATCGGAAGCGCGCCGCCAGGAGGTCGCGGTGCGCATCGCGCTCGGCGCCAGCCGCGGGCGGCTGCTCCGTCAGCTGATCACCGAAGGGTGCGTGCTGACCGGCATCGGCGCAGCGGCGGGACTGCTGATCGCGCGGGCCGCGGTCGATGCACTGATCGCGCAGAGCCCCGTGACCTTTCCGAGCTTCGTGACGCCACACCTCGACAGCCGGCTCGCGGCGTTCACCGTGGCGGTGTCGTTCGCCTGCGGAATTCTGGTCGGCCTCGCGCCAGCACTGCAGGCGCGTGCGATCGACCTGACGGGCTCGCTGAAGGAGAGCGCGCGCGGCAGCGACGGACCGCGCGCACAGCGCGTGCGCAGCTCGCTCGTCGTCGCCGAGCTGTCGCTCGCGGTCGTGCTGCTGATCGGCGCCGGCCTGATGATTCGATCGGTCCGGAATCTCGCGGCGCTCAGTCCCGGTTTCGATCCGTCGTCGATCCTGACGCTCCATCTCAGCATCCCGCGCGCCGCCGCTCCGCCGGCCTCGCCGGGCGCTCCCGCGGCGCCACCGCCGCCGGTGGTGTACGGGCGCGCGCTGCTGGAGCGGATTCGGGCGGTGCCTGGCGTCGCGGCGGCCGCGCTCGGCAGCGACATGCCGCTCGACGGGAACGCCGCCGCGGCGTTCTACACGGCGGAAGGACAGCCGCTGGTGAACGCCCAGAACATGCCGCGCGGCTACGTGCATCGCGTGTCACCCGAGTTCTTCGGGACGCTGCGGATCCCGATGCTCGCGGGCCGCACGTTCGCCGACGCCGATGCGGCGCAGGGATCGCCAGCCGTGATCGTCAGCGAGCGCGTCGTGAAGCGGTTCTGGCCCGCTCAGGATCCGGTTGGCAAACGGATCAAGTTCGGCCAGGCCGCATCGAACGGTCCGTGGCTCACCATCGTCGGTGTGGTCGGTGAAGTGAAGTACCGCGGGCTGCCGGACAATCCGACTGCCGATCCCGACATCTACCTGCCGTTCACCGATCGCAATCAGCAGGTGGCGCTCGCGGTGCGCGGCAGCGTGCCGACGTCGTCGCTCGTCGTGCCGGTGCGGACGGCGATTCGGGGCGCCGATCCGTCGATTCCGGTCTACGGCGTCGCACCGATGGACGTGCTGATCGCCGGCCAGACGGCGCCGTCGCGCTTCACGATGTGGTTGATGGGGGTCTTTGCCGCCGCCGCGCTGATGCTGGCCGTCGTCGGCATCTACGGGGTGATGGCGTATCTGGTGACGCAACGGACGCGCGAAATCGGCATCCGCCTCGCGCTCGGCGCCGACACCGCCGACATTCTGCGGCTCGTGGTCGGCAACGGAGCACGCCTCGTCGGCGGCGGCGTCGCGATCGGCGTCGCCGCGTCGTTCGCGCTGCAGCGGCTGGTGTCGTCGCTGCTGTTCGGTGTCACGGCCGCCGATTCGGCGTCGGCGATCGCCGTCGGCCTGCTCGCCGCGGTCGCGCTGCTGGCGTGCTACGTGCCTGCGCTTCGCGCCACGCGCGTCAATCCGCTGCGCGCGCTCAGATACGAGTAGGGGACTGGGGGACTGGACGTAGCGCGAAGGCTTTAGCCGAGCGACCGTTGCGATCGCGCCGCGCTGAGGCTCGGCTGAAGCCTTCGCGCTACATCGAATCGGAAATGTCTACAGCGCTTTTCAAGTCCACGTAGCGGCCGGCCTTCAGGCCGGCCGAGCCGAAGTCGAAACCGCGCTAGTCCTCTGAGTTCGCGCAACACTCCCCGGCGGCGCAGTTGCGACAACGGTGCGCGCAATCGCAGAAGTCGGAATCAATAAATTTCGATGGATCGATGTCACGCTGCGAGAACGGTCCCGTTACC